>UQEW01000006.1 GCA_900540145.1 uncultured Eubacteriales bacterium | reverse complement strand
CCGAGACCGGCTTTCGACGAAATTCGATACGAGTTTAAGGACCTTTGATGTAAAAATTTAAAAAAATTTGATTTTTTGTCAGCAGTTAATTACATAAGCCACGACAGCCTTGCGCAAGCCGCGACAACTCATTGCGCGTACCGCATCAAATGATCGCGTATGCTCTGGGCATACTGACGGATGGGGTTTGTCTACAGTCTGAGCTGCAAAATATCATTTTGAGGCTCTTTTTCGTGCGCTGGGAAATGTGGCCGTGTTAGGAAAAACGTGTTAAAAAATATGATTTTTGCTGAAAAAATGTGTAAAAAATATGATATAAACTCGGAAAAATGTGTTAAAATATATAAAAACAGACAAGGTGGTGAAAAAATGAAGCGCAAAGCAATTTCGAATTTGGTAAATTGGAAAGAAAGCGATTCTCGCAAGCCGCTTGTTATACGCGGCGCCCGCCAGGTAGGGAAAACTTGGCTCATGAAGGAGTTCGGCCGAAATTACTATGACAGTTTCGTATATTTTAACTTTGATGAAGAGGATCAATTAAAATCCATCTTTGAAACAAATAAAAATCCGCAGCGAATTGTTGAACTGCTTTCTTTGATAGCGGGAGAAAAAATTCTTCCAGGTCAAACGCTTATTATTTTCGATGAGATTCAAGAATGTCCGGAAGCGTTGAACTCCCTTAAGTATTTCAAAGAGAAAGCAAACGATTATCATATCGTTGCGGCAGGAAGCCTCCTGGGGACGCTGTTGGCCAATCCAAAATCATATCCGGTGGGAATGGTGAACTTGCTGGATCTCTATCCTTTAACATTTGATGAATTTTTAGAAGCCACTGACCGGGCCATATACGCTTTTTATGAGAGCATTCAAAGAGGCCAGGAGATTGAGGAGATCTTTCATAATCGTTTGTTGGAAGCATATAACAATTACCTTATAATCGGAGGAATGCCTGAATGCGTCGCATCATGGATAAAAGACAAAGACCCAGCCAAGGTTTCGCAAATTCAGCATGAACTTATTGAAATTTACGAAAATGACTTTTCCAAGCATAATGGAAAGGTTAACAGCGGACGAATACTCATGGTATTCCGCAGCATTGTTTCTCAACTGGCGAAACCAAACGAGAAATTTATGTACGGCGCAGTTCGTCAGGGGGGAAGAGCTCGAGATTTTGAAGAAGCTATTGAATGGCTTGTTTCAGCAGGCATGCTTAACCGTGTTTACAATGTATCTAAAACAGAACATCCGCTTCCCGCTTTCGACAAGCTGGACCAATTTAAGTTATTCGTATTTGATACTGGTCTTTTGAAACATATGGCGGGCCTTGATAATAGTGCGATTCTTTTGAATTCAAGTTATCAATTCAAAGGCCCTCTTACGGAGAATTACGTTTTGCAGCAGCTTCGCGGCCAATTTGAAATAGAACCCAGGTATTACTCCAGCAAGAACTGGGAAATTGATTTTTTGATTCAAAAGGGCACGGAAATCATACCTGTTGAAGCCAAGAGCGGAGAAGACAAGTCGGCGCCGTCCTTTAAGAGATATATTGCGGAACACCGGCCGTCTCACGCCATTCGCTTTTCTAAACGAGGATACCGAAAAGACGGTTACATTACCAACATACCGTTGTACCTGGCAGCAAAGACCAGAGAACTGCTGTGATCGATTTTCTTCGTTGATTTTGATAATTATTATCAAAATCAATAAAAAATTTTGTTTTTTATAAAAATTATAAAAGCAATATTTTCGCAATAAATCAGAAAAACATTGAAATTTTAACGTTTTGCATGAATTAAAATTATCTGCTTCTGTTGGCATGAAAAATGCTTGCCATAAATCTAGGATAAAAGCGTTATGCCTTCAACTTAGAAGGAAGTGAACATGTTCAATAGAGAAGGAGGTAATCATGTTCAACGGAATATACACACCGATAATAACACCGTTTACAGGGGAAGAGAAGGTAGACTACACGAAGATGAAACACAACCTGAGCAAGTGGGGAGAAACAGAACTGGACGGAATAGTAGTGCTAGGGTCCAACGGAGAATTCGTCTACCTGTCGGAAGAAGAGAAGTATGAAGTAGTGGACTTTGCAGTAAAGAACTTCAACAAGGATAAAAAAGTAATAGTAGGAGTGTCAAACGAGTCTACAATACATACGATAGAAGCAGCAAAGAAAGCCGCAGACCTTGGAGCAGACGCAGTGCTGGTGCTGCCGCCTCACTACTACAAGGGAGCAATGAAAGAAGAGATTCTGTACAGATACTTTACAGATGTGGCAGATGAAAGCCCGGTGCCAATGATGCTGTATAACATGCCGGGAAATACAGGGATAAACTTAACGTCAGGACTTATCGCAAGGCTGTCAAAGCACCCAAACATAGCAGGGATAAAGGATACGGGAGGAAACATCGTACAGATAGCAGAGACGGTAAGGGATACAGAAGAGGACTTCTCAGTATTTGCAGGGAACACAGGATACCTTATGGCAGCCTTATGCGTAGGAGCAAGGGGAGCCACCTTGGCGCTTGCCAATATATTGCCGAATGACTGCTGCAGACTGGTGAGACTGGTAAAGGAAGGCAAGATAGAAGAAGCAAGGAAAGAGCAGCAGAGACTGCTAAGGATAAACACGCTTGTAACAGGCAAGTACGGAGTACCCGGACTAAAGGCAGCGATGGACATGCTTGGGTATGAAGGAGGAAAGCCGAGGAGACCGCTGCTTGAGGCAGGCAAAGAAGCGAAGGAAGAGATAAGAAGAGAGCTTGAGAAGATAGGAGCGCTTTAGATATGAGGATAGCGATATTTGGATACGGAGGAGTAGGGAAAGCCCTGGTAAGACTGATAGAAGAAAAGAGAGAAGAGCTAAAGGGAGAGGGGCTAAAGCCGGAAGTAAACTACGTAATAGAATATTACGGAGGGATATATGCTAAAGAAGGAATAGAGCTTGCGAAGCTGATAGAATTCACCCAGTCAGGAGAGAAGGACATAACCAGGTATGAAGGGGGAAGCAAGGAGATAGACGTAGACACTGTGATAGAAAACGGGGACGTAGATCTGGCAGTGATAATGACGCCGACCAACAAAGAGACAGGAGAGCCCGGATTAGGCTTCATAAGGAAGCTGCTTGGAGCAGGGATAAATGTAGTGACCTCAGACAAGGGACCTGTACTTTTAGCATACGAAGAGTTAAAAGAGCTTGCAAAAGAGAAAGGAGTGCAGCTAGGGATAGGCTGCACGACAGGAGGAGCGCTGCCGACCGTCAACGGAGGAATGATGGACATGGCAGGAGCGAAGATAAAGAGCATAGAGGGAGTATTAAACGGGACTACCAACTTCATATTAAAGGATATGGAGGAGAGGGGAGTAAGCTATGAGGAAGCATTAAAGAAGGCACAGGAGGATGGGATAGCAGAGACCAATCCGAGCCTGGATGTGGAAGGATATGATACAGCGACCAAGCTGTTGATACTGACCAAGGTACACATGGGGATAACAAAGAGCATAGAAGAAGTGGAGATAGAAGGAATTACCAAGGTAACACAGGAAGACATACGAAAGGCCAAGGAAGAAGGAAAGAAGTACCGCCTTGTAGGAAGGACAGAAGTAGGAGAAGATGGAGAAGTGAAGATAAGAGTAAGCCCTGAGAAGGTAGGGCAGGAAAACATCTTCTACAGCGTTGAAGGAAAGAACAAGGCAGTGAGGTATACATCAGACACCTTAGGAGACTTGGTGATGATAGGAGGGGCATCAGGAACGACACCTGCAGCAGCCTCAATACTAAGAGATGTGATAAATATCCACAGAGGATACAAGTTTGTAAGATAAATAAGGAGGAAGAGAAAGATGATAAACAGAAAGATAGTGATGATACCCGGACCGTCACCGACGGTAAGAAGCATACAGGACCAGATGGGAAGAGACACATGTGCCTTTGGAGATCCGGAGTTTGTAAAGGACTACAAATCGGTGATAGAAGACTTAAAAGAACTGATGGACTGCAAGAGCGGAGAGGCATTTGTGATAGCAGGTACGGGAAGCCTTGCAATGGAGATGGCCATAGCCAACAATACAAAAGAGGGAGACAATGTACTTGTAATATCCCATGGCTTCTTCGGAGACAGATTCCTTGATGTAACGAGAAGGAAGAAACTGAATGTAGATGTGATCCAGAGTGAGTGGGGAAAGATAGTACCGATAGAGAAGATAGAAAAGAAGCTGTCAGAGAAGAAGTATGCAGCGATGACGGTATCCCATGTAGATACAGCGACAGGAGTACTGGCGCCTATCGAAGAGATAGGGAAGATGATGCATGAGAAGTATCCTGAGACCATCTACATAGTAGACGGAGTGGCAGCGACAGCAGGAGCCAGGTCATATGTAGATTCAATGCACATAGACGTACTGCTTACAGCATCACAGAAAGCATTCGGAGTAGCGCCGGGACTGGCACTGGTATTTGCAGGAGAGAAATCCCTTGCAAGGAGGAAGAGCCTTGGAGAGACAATACCGGAATACTATGTAGACTATGAGAAGTGGAAACCGATAATGGAGGACCCATCGAAATACTTTGCAACGCCGGCAGTGAACCTGGTATGGGCGATGAAGGAAGCTGTAAGGATAATCAAGGAAGAAGGACTTGAGAACAGATTCAAGCGCCATGAGAAGCAGGCGGCAGCCATGAGGAAAGCGCTCAGGAGCCTTGGCTTTGAGATACTGGCAGAGGAAGGACACGAAGCACCGACATTATCCAACGTACTGTATATGGAAGGAATAGATGACGGAGAGTTTAGGAAGCTGGTACAGGAGGAAGGAATCATAGTAGCAGGAGGCCTGGGAGCATATGCAGGAAAGATGTTTCGTATAGGGCATATGGGAAATGCAGATATGCATGATCTTGTATCCTCATTGGCGGCAATAGAGAGGACGCTGTACAGGATGGGAGCGAAGGTAAAATTCGGGACATCGGTAGGAGTGTTCATGGAAGAGATGATGAAGTAGAGGAAGACAGAAGCGAGATATGAGGAGAGCTGTCTGGCATGAGGCTTAATAGCCTATTGTCAGACAGCTTTTTTGATAGTACATTGCAGTCCTAAAACATTGCCGCCGAAAGTTTCGTAATACTTTTTCCATAAAATACATGTGCAGCCGCCCGTGGAATATATGCTTCTTGTGGGCGCGCTAAATTTATGATAAAATTAATATAACAATGTTTTGAAAGGAGCCAATAATGATTCAATTAGAACAGATCAAAGCAGAAATACCTGCTTTAGAGGTGACTTTGCGAGAAGTCGGTGACTCTCTTTGACTTGGCTAAACTTGAAGCAGAAATTGACAGAACCAACAGGGAAATAGAACAAGAAGGATTCTGGGATGACCCCGACAAGGCGCAGAAGGTCATGAAAGAAAAGAAGTCCATGGAGACTACGGTAGATGCTTATCGACGGCTGGAAAATACTTTGGAAGACATCAAAGAATTGATAGAGCTGGCTGAGGCTGATAACGACCCATCCATGGACAAAGAAATCAGCAAGATGTTTGAAGACTTTGGAGAAAAGCTGGAGAGCATGAGGATTTCCACGTTGCTGACAGGCAAGTATGACAAATGCGGAGCCATTGTATCCATCCACGCCGGAACAGGCGGAGTGGACGCTATGGATTGGGCATCTATGCTTTTGAGACTTTATACACGTTGGTGCGAGAAAAAAGGATACAAAGTAACTTTAACTGATTATCAAAATGACACAGAAGCCGGAATCAAGAGCGCAACCATAATGGTGGACGGAGAAAACGCTTATGGATATCTGAAAAACGAAAAAGGAGTTCATAGGCTTGTAAGAATTTCGCCTTTTAACACGGCAGGCAAGAGACAGACGTCTTTTGCTCAGTTGGAAGTGGTTCCACAGGTGGAAGAAGACCTTTCGGTGGAGATAGATCCCGAAGACTTGAAAATCGATACTTTCAGGAGCAGCGGCGCCGGCGGACAGCACGTCAACAAGACGGATTCCGCCATAAGGATAACCCATATCCCTACCAATATAGTGGTAACATGCCAAAACGAGAGAAGCCAGCATCAAAACAGAGAAGTGGCGATGAAGATCCTCATGTCCAAGCTGGCCGAACTTAAAGAACAGGAGCATAAGGAGACGCTGAAAGAACTAAAAGGCGATTATTCCATGAATACATGGGGTTCGCAGATACGTTCATACGTTTTCCAGCCATATACATTGGTAAAGGATCACAGGACGGGAGCCGAGACTTCCAACGTCAACGCAGTAATGGACGGAGACATAGATTATTTCATAAATGAAAAGCTTAAACAGAAGGAATAAAAAGAATGGACATAATACAAAAGCTAGCGGCAGAATTTAAAATCAAGACATCGCAGGTACAGCACACCGTAGAATTAATAGATGAAGGCAATACCATACCTTTCATCGCCCGTTACAGAAAAGAAGCAACAGGCGGACTTACAGACGTAATCTTGAGAGATATGGACGAGAGACTCAAATATCTGAGGAACCTTGAGGAGCGAAAAGAAGAGGTTATAAGGCTCATCGAAGAGCAGGGAAAGCTGACTGAAGAGCTGAAAGAAGAGATAACAGCAGCCGAAGTACTTCAGAGAGTCGAGGACCTTTATAAACCGTTTAAGCAGAAAAAAGCCACAAGAGCGTCCAAGGCCAAGGAAAAGGGTCTTGAACCGCTGGCGATGATAATGTACGCTCAGCTTAAAACAGAAGGAACGCCGGAAGAAGAGGCGGCAGCCTTTGTAGACGAGGAAAAAGGCGTAAATACCGTTCAAGAGGCTTTGCAAGGGGCCATGGACATAATCGCAGAGATGATAGCAGACGACCCTGATATAACGCAGGATATAAGAAACAAAACCTTTGAAACCGGCGTAATCGCCACCGAAGCGCAGGATCCGGAAGAGAAAACCGTATACGATATGTATTATGATCGTCAGGAAGCTCTTTCCAAGATACCTAACCACAGGGTTTTGGCCATTAATAGGGGAGAAAAGGAGAAGAAGCTTAAAGTAAAGGTAAACGTCAACACAGATGATATGCACGGCATCATAGCAAAAGCTGTGATAAGAAATGAAAAATCCATATTCTTCCCACTGCTGGAAGAAACCATAGCTGATGCGTATAAGCGGCTTATAAGCCCATCGGTAGAAAGAGAGATGAGAAATCTTCTCACAGAGAGAGCCGAAGCTGAGGCAGTTAAGATATTCGCTAAAAACACTGAAAGCCTGCTGATGACTCCGCCGGTCAAAGGCAAAAAAGTTATCAGCATCGACCCGGGATACAGAACAGGATGCAAGGTGGCTGTTCTGGACGAAACAGGCAAGCTGAGAGCCTACACAACAATTTATCCTACTCAGCCTAAAAACGACATAGCCGGATCGGAAGCCGCTCTTAAAAAGATAATTGAAAAGTACGGAGCCGACGTAATAGCCGTAGGCAATGGCACCGCTTCACGAGAAACAGAAGAGATGGTGGCTAACTTTATAAAGAAAAACGGATACGACATTCAGTACACCATAGTCAATGAAGCAGGAGCCTCCGTATATTCTGCATCTAAATTGGCAGCTGAAGAATATCCTAATTTGGATGTCACCACCAGAGGCGCTATGTCGCTGGGCAGGAGGCTGCAAGACCCGCTGGCGGAATTGGTTAAAATCGACCCTAAGAGCATCGGCGTAGGCCAGTATCAACACGATATTAACCAAAAATTGCTGGAAGGAGCTTTGACCAACGTGGTGGAAGACTGCGTCAACAGGGTAGGCGTGGACTTAAACACTGCTTCTCCGTCATTGCTTTCCTATATCGCAGGTATAAATATGGGCATAGCCAAAAACATAGTAGCCTATAGAGAAGAAAACGGCAAATTCACCGACAGGAAGCAATTGATAAAAGTTCCTAAGCTGGGAGAGAAAGCCTTCAATCAGTGCGCAGGGTTTTTGCGCATAACAGACGGAGACAATCCTTTGGACGCCACATCTGTACATCCTGAGTCGTACGAGGCGGCCCGCGTTATGATGGATAAACTGGAGGTGGATCCGGCTTCCATCCGCAAAGGCGGAGATAAGACTATAGAAGAAAAGATTAAAAAAACGTATAAGGCTAAAAGTTTTTCACAGAGCATGGCTCAGATGGCAGAAGATCTGGGTGTGGGCCAGTTGACCCTAACCGATATAGTGGAGGAAATGAAAAAACCGGCCAGGGACCCTCGTGAAGACGCTCCTCCTGTAATTTTCAGAAACGATGTAAAAAGTTTTGAGGACCTTAAGCTGGATATGGAGCTGACAGGAACGGTAAGAAATGTGGTGGATTTCGGAGCGTTCGTGGATATCGGAGTCAAAAACGACGGACTTGTTCACATATCGCAAATGAGCGATAAGTACATTAAACACCCGCTGGATGTGGTTTCTGTGGGAGATACGGTTAAAGTCAAGATTATATCCATAGATCCTGAAAAGATGAAAGTCGGTCTTACGATGAAACTTTAATATGTGGGAGAATTTATGATAAATACTGTTATATTTGATTTTGATGGAACCCTTATAAATACCAACGATGTTATAGTAGAAGCATGGCAATATACATACAGATATTATTTAGGCCATGAAATGCCGGTTGAACATATTACCAAGTGCTTCGGCGAACCACTGCTGATAACTATGGCAAGAGAGTTCCCGGGCGTGCCGCCGGAGGAAAGCGCTGAGACTTACAGAGCTCATCAGAGGGCTAAGGCCGATGAATTGGTCAAGATGTTTCCCGGAACAGAAGACATGATAAAAGCTGTCAAAGCAGCCGGATACAAAGTAGGCGTGGTAACCTCCAGAACCAAGGAATCCACATTGTTCTATATGAAGAACTTTGGCATAGACCATTACTTTGACGCTATAGTCAGCTGCGACGACACGGACAAACATAAACCGGATCCTGAGCCGCTGCTTTTGGGCCTTGAAAAGCTAAAAGCCTCTTCCGACGAGGCAATAATGGTAGGAGACAGCTCCTTTGACATAAGGTGCGCCAATAACGCAGGCGTCACATCGGTATTAGTCGATTGGAGAATGACCAGCGATGATGAGAATTTTGAAGGATGCCGGATAGATTATCACATCGCCGAACCTATGGATATGGTCGCTCTTTTGGAGCAGTTGAAGCAGTTAAAGAGGTAAAAAATTGCTGAACATTTACTTTGGCAGAGAAAGTCTGGACAAAGAAAAATTCATATTCGATAACCTGACGGACAAGACCATTATCTTGGTTCCGGACCAGTACACTTTAGAGGCGGAAAGGCAAGCTTTCCGCCATCTTGGCGTTTCGGCATTGATGGATGTGGAGATTCTCTCCCCTTCAAGGCTGGGGAGCCGCCTCCTGAGCCAGATGGGAGGAGACCGCAGACGATTCATCGATAAATACGGCCGACATATGCTGCTTTATAAGAGCGCTTTGAAGCTGCAAAATCGATTGCAGGTATTCAAAGGCATGGAGAGAAAAGCATCTTTTCTGGACTCAGTCAATAACTTTATTTCCGAAATGAAACAATATGACTGTACGTCAGAAGATCTTATGAACATGGCAGAACAGTGCGAAGAAGGCTCATATACCCAAAGAAAGCTGCTGGACATATACGCCTTGTTTTCAGATTATGAACAGCAGATAAGCGGCCAATACACCGACTCGGAAGATTATATAAACTTATATATAGATAAGATTAAAGATTCTCAAATGATAAAGGAAAGCCGGATATGGGTGTATGGTTTCGACAGCTTTGCCCCGAAGGCCATGGCCCTGCTGGGACAGCTTATGGCTGCGGCTAGGCAGCTTAACCTGGTGATGACTTTTGATGACAGAGGCAGGGATAAAGATTTATTTGAGCTGCCCAAAATAGTAATTCAAAATGCAGAAAGGCTGGCAGACAGTTTAGGGATAGAACATGAAAGAAGGCGAATCCCTGAGGATTACGCTGTTTTGGGAAGGACCGAGGCCGTACGTCACATAGAAAAAGAGCTGTATGCCATACCTTCTGTCAAATGTAAAACTGCAGAGGGCAGCCAAGGCCTTACGCTGGTATCTGCTGCCAACGTATATAACGAGGCTGAAAGCGCCGCCTCTTTCATCCTGCATCTCGTGAGAGACAAAGGGCTGAGATACAGAGATATAAAAGTAGTATGCAACGATATGGAAAGCAGAGGGGAGGCAGCGGCAAGAGTCTTTGAAGAATACGGTCTTCAGGTGTTTTCTGACGTTAAAAAGGATATTTTGTCCAATGCTATAGTACAAGCAGTCACATCGTTATTAGACGTTGTGATTGAAAATTACAGGACTGAGAGCCTGCTTACACTGCTCAAATCGGGAATTGGCGATTTTTCCGGCGAAGAGCTGGCAGATTTGGAAAATTACAGCATTAAATATAAAATCAAGGGAACCATGTGGAAAAAACCTTTCCGCAGGAGTAAGGGCGAATACGGAGAGGAAGGCTTGGCTGCCGTAAATTTATTGAGAGCCAGAGCGGTGGAAAACCTCAAGCCTTTGGAAGAACTTTTGCAGCAAGAGACCACAGGGGGATTTATCAAAGGTTTCTATGACTATCTAAAAGAGCAGCTTAGGCTTCCCGAAAAAATTCTCCAACTTGCCAAGAGCCAGGAGGCGAAGGGTTTAGTGGATTTGGCTGATGAAACGAGACAGATATGGAACAGCTTGGTTACCATACTGGAACAGATGTACCATATAATGGGGCAGGAAGCCTTCGAAGCGGAAAGCTTCAGAGATATTTTCACGGCAGGCTTATCGCAGGTAGAAATAGGACTTTTGCCTCCTACGGAAGACGGACTTATGATGGGAACCATGCAAAGGAGCAGAAGCGGCAAGATAAGAGCGCTGATAGTCATGGGCGCCAACGAGGGCGTTATGCCGCAGGAAAAGCCGACTCAAGGTCTTTTCTCCCCTGAAGAAAGAGAGTTTTTTGCCAGCGGAGGCAAAGAGCTGTGCAAGGTGGATGCAGTCAGATTAATGGAAGAAAAGGTGGCCATATACAAAAATCTTTCTTCCCCTTATGAATATCTGTGGATGAGTTACAGCGCCGCAGATTTAGAGGGAAATCAGACGAGGCCGTCAAGAATATTTGAAAAGCTTGTACGCTTGTTCCCCGGCATTGAGGTGGAAAAAGATATACTAAACGACGGCGAAAGCAAAAAACTGATAAATGGCAGCATCAGCGGAATGAGGCATCTGACGGAAGCTCTCAGGGCCGTCGGAGAAGGCGGTCAGTTATCGGAAGATTGGCAGCATAGTCTTTCATGGATGGAAAAGAATAGACCAGAAGAAATCAAAAATATGCGAGATGGGCTGGCGTTTACCAATAGACAGGAGGAATTGGGACGACAAGCCGCAGACGCTTTGTTCAGGAAAGACACAGATGAGGCTCTGGCCTTGAGTCCATCCAGAATAGAAAAGTTTTCCCGCTGTCCTTTCTCTCATCTGATATCTTACGGGCTGAAACCGGAAGAAAGGCGAATCTATGAAGCAGCTCCTCGGGAAATAGGAGATGTCTATCATCAGTGCCTTATGGAACTTACAAAAGCCCTTACGCAGGAAGGCGTTGATATCACAGATTCGGCTTCGCCGTGGATGACGGTGACCCGAAAAGAATGCGACCAAATTGTCGAAGGGAAGATAACCGAAATCGGGGAAAGCTATAGAGACGGACTTTTCAAAGACAGTAACTTGGAAGTATATCGCGGCCAGAGGGTTCTGGACATTTGCCGCCAGGTATGCTGGACGGTGGTGGAGCAGGTCAGAGCAGGCGTTATAAAATCCATACAGCCTGAAGTTTCTTTCGGCCGCAGAGGCCAGCTGGAGCCTATTGAGATACACCTCGATGACAAAAAGGTCTTCATCGAGGGAATCATAGACAGAGTAGATTATTTGGACGACGACAGAGTAAAAATCATAGATTATAAGACGGGCAACGAAGCCTTTGATATTGACGAAGCTGCCGCGGGGTACAGGCTGCAGCTGATGTTGTATCTGCAGGCAGCCTGCGATAACAGGAAAAAGCCGGCAGGAGTCTTTTACTTTAAGATAAAAGACCCAGTGGTGGACTTTTCATATAAAGATGTAGATGAAGAGGCTTTGGAAAAAGAAATCAGAAAGTCCTTTAAGCTGGATGGGATAATGGTGGATGATCCGGAGGTGATTCACGGCATAGCCGGAGAGTTTGAAGGATTTTCTGAAATAGTTCCCATAAAAAATACCAAGGAAGGCGTGAAAAACACCGGGAAGGAAGGACTTTTAACGGAAGAAGAGTTCGAGAAGCTGCAGGAGGTTGTGGGCGAAAAAGTCAAAGAACTTTGCAAGGACCTGACCGACGGCAAGATAGATGTGCATCCCATGAAGACCAAAGAACGTTCGGCATGCACCTATTGCAGTTATAAGGGCATATGCAGATTTGATACGGCCTTTGAAGGCTGTTCATATAATATAATAAAGAGAAGCGAAGCTAAGAAGTCTTGAGACGGGAGAAAAAGCACGTTGAAAAGGGAGGTTATACTATGCCGGAAATCAAACTGAGAGAAACAGGAGATGTTGGAGAAGTTAGAGAGGTTGGAGAGAAAGTCATAATGACAGAGCGCCTTGTGATCAGACCTTCTCGCTGGGAGGAGATAGAACTTTTTTACCCGTGGGAGCAGAGACCGGAAGTGACAGAGTTCTTTAGCATTAGAGACGGTCAGACTAAGGAAGAAGTGATTAGAAAATTTATCAAAGATGATGATGACCCTAGCGCCCGGCAATTTACCATCTTGCTGAAGGGCGCGGAAGGCATGGAGGGCGCAGAGGGCGGTGCAGAACCTAAGCCTATCGGCAGAATAGTGCTTGCTGACATAGAGCCGGAGTGGAAAGCGGAACTTTGGCGTATTTACATTGCAGACGTGCAGCTTAGAGGCAAAGGCCTGGGAAAAGAGGCTATGCTGGGCATTATGGATTATTGCTTTAATCATCTTGGCCTTGAGAGACTTTATCTGGACCATTATACCGGCAATCCGGCGGCGTATTTGTATCAGTCCCTGGGATTTAAGTACGAGGGCGTTCTTCGCAAGAACTGCCGTAAGAACGGAGTCCTTTATGACGTGCATCTGATGTCCATGCTCAGAGAGGAGTATGAAGAGTTATATAGAAAAGCATAGTGACTTCTGAAAACCTTACTTTTTGCTTGTTAATTGAGCAAAAATTAGGTAAAATAAAGAATAATGCATACGCTTATTCATGGCTTTTCAGCCATGAATTTGCATTGAATTCAAGACAGTGATTTAAGGAGGAGAAAAGATGTCGAACATTCCTACACCACATATAGAAGCTAAAGCAGGAGATTTTGCGGAGACTGTGCTTATGCCGGGAGACCCTCTGCGCGCCAAATTTATCGCGGAGACCTTCTTGGAGAACCCGGTTTTGGTTAACAATGTCAGAGGCATACAAGGATACACCGGCACTTACAAAGGCAAGAGAGTTTCAGTAATGGCATCCGGCATGGGTATGCCATCGATGGCTATTTATTCGTATGAGCTTTTTAACTTTTATGATGTCAAAAATATAATCAGGGTAGGCACTGCCGGCGTGGTAGATCCTTCGCTGAAAGTAAGAGACGTAGTTTTCGGTATGGGAGCTTGCACCAATTCCAACTATGCTGCACAGTTTGATTTGCCGGGAACTTATGCTCCGATATGTTCCTATCAGCTCTTAAAGAAGGCTATAGATGCAGCTGAGAAGAAAGGCATAGAAGTAAAAGTGGGAAATATATATTCATCAGATGCTTTCTATGATGACTCAGCAAGCCTTTCCAAGTGGCAGAAGATGGGTGTTTTAGCCACAGAGATGGAAGCTGCGGCTTTATATATGAATGCAGCCAGAGCAGGCAAAAATGCGCTGACCATTTGCACGATTTCAGATAATCCATTTACGGGAGAGGCAACAACTCCGGAAGAAAGGCAGCTGACCTTTACGGCAATGATGGAGATAGCGTTGGAAATCGCATAAAACCCTGCAAAATCGCATAAATTCGGAGGAACTGTAATATGGAAAAGAGATATCCTAGGCTGGAAATAAATTTAGAGCACCTTAAGCATAACGTGGCTACCGTAGTAGAAAAGTGCGGAGGCCAGGGAGTGCAGGTAATGGGTGTTATCAAAGGAGCCAATGGAATCCCGGAAATAGCCAAGGCTTTTGATCAGGGAGGAGCAGCAATGATAGCTTCATCCAGATTGGAGCAGCTGGAGGACGCCATTGACGCAGGCATTACTAAGCCTATGGTCATGATAAGAATACCTATGCTCAGCGAAGTAGAAGACGTTATCAGAATCACTGATATGAGCCTTAACAGCGAGCTGGAAGTGATAAAAGCTCTCAATGAAGAGGCCAGAAGGCAAGGCAAACTTCATAAGATTATCTTGATGGCCGAAATGGGAGATTTGAGAGAAGGATACTGGGACAGAGAAGAACTTCTCAACGTAGCGGAATATATAGAAAACAAGCTTATCAACATACAGCTTGTGGGAATAGGAACCAACGTAGGATGCTACGGCTCCATTCTGCCGACGGTGGACAAACTGGAGGAACTGGTGGAACTGGCAGAAAAGGTAGAAGAACGCCTGGGTCGTCAGTTGGAATATATAGCAGGAGGAGCCACCAGCAGCTTGATGAGAATATGGGACGGCAATATTCCTGAAAGGGTCAACCTTTTAAGAATAGGAGAAGGAATCTTGCTGGCCAGAGATTTGGATGTCTTTTACGGCTATGATATGTCGCAGATGTATCAAGATGTATTCAGGCTCAAAGCGGAAGTTATAGAGGTTAAGGATAAACCTACTTATCCTATAGGAACTATCGCTGTAGATGCTTTTGGACATACACCTGAGTATGTGGACAGAGGTATAAGGCGCAGAGCATTGCTGGCCGTAGGAAAGGTAGATTACGGCAATCCGGAGGACCTTATTCCGATGGAAAAAGGAATAGAAATACTGGGAGCTTCCAGCGACCATACCATCGTTGATGTGCAGGATGCTGAAAGAGATTTCAAAGTTGGAGATATAATGACCTTTGACATATGCTATGCCACCATCGTATATCTCACCAACTGCCGAAATGTGCATATAGCTTTTGTATAATGTATTTTGAGAAAATGGCAAAGAATAAACTTTCTCTGTCGAACTCTGTCGGGAGGGTATCATCATGAGCGGCAATTATCCCAGACTTTTAATAAATTTAAATCACTTCAAGAACAATGTGGAAAAGACTATCGCCAGATGTAAGCAGTGCAATGTGGAGATAACCGGTGTCATTAAAGGTGTCAACGGGCTGCCGGAGGTCACAGAGACTTACATATCCGGAGGAGTCAAGTCAATCGGCACGTCCAGGCTTGAGCAGTTTGAGGGAATCAGAGAGCGTCATCCCGACATTTCCCTGATGCTGATTAGGACGCCTATGCTCAGCGAGATAGAAGATGTGGTAAGATTGACGGATATAAGTCTCAACACGGAGATTCAGGTGATAAGAGCTCTTGATGAAGAAGCTAAAAGACAGGGAAAGATACATCAAGTTCTCTTGATGATAGATGTAGGGGATCTGAGAGAAGGTTTCTTTGATGAAGAAGAACTGATTTCGGCATGCGTTATGGCAGAAAGCCAACTTGATAATATCTATCTTGCAGGATTGGGCACCAATGTGGGATGCTACGGAGCCATAGAACCCACTGTCGAAACCTTGGAAAAATTGGCAGCAGCTGCCGATAAAATTGAAGGTATAATCGGACGTCCATTGGATATTATTTCAGGAGGAGCCAGCAGCAGCCTTATGAGGGTGTGGGATAAAGATATGCCGGCCAAGATCAATCACCTCAGAATAGGCGGCGAAGTTATGCTGGCTCACACCAACAGAGTGGTCTACGGATATGATATGAGTGGATTTTACTTCGATGCTTTCAGGCTGGAAGCTGAAATTGCCAGTATAGTAGACGTTAACAGCCAAGGCAAAAAGGACAGAAGAAAAGCCGTTTTGGATATAGGGCTGATTGACTATTGCCACACAGACGCCCTGTATCCTGTGGATAAAAGCATAAAAATATCAGATGTCTCTCATGATTATACAGTAGTTGATATTGAAGATTCAAAAGAGGATTATAAACTGGGGGATATACTCACTTTCGACTTAAGCTATGGGGCGTTGGTATATCTTACAAAGAGCAAAAGTGTAAGCCTTGAATTCATTGACAAATGACCATCTGTGGGATATAATATTTGGCACGGCTATAAACAAAGTCGAAAGGAGAAATAAGGATGTCAGAAGAGATTTTATTGACCCAAGAAGGGTATGACAAAATAGTAGCAGAGCATGAAGAACTGGTTTCAGTAAGAAGAAAAGAAGTTTCAGAGAGATTAAAAGAGGCTATATCTTATGGGGACCTTTCTGAAAACTCCGAATATGATTCGGCCAAGAATGAACAAGCAGAGCTGGAAGAGAGAATCTTAAAGCTTGAAAATATGATAAGAAAGGCTAAGATCATCAACGAACAGGAAATGCGCGCAGACCAGGTAAGCGTAGGACTCAAAGTCACTGTTCAGGATATCGATTCAGGAGAAGAAATGTCCTTTACTATAGTAGGATCTACAGAAGCGGACCCTTTCAACGGTAAGATTTCAAACGAATCCGAAGTCGGAAAGCACCTTTTAGGAAAGAAAAAAGGAGATACTGTTGAAATCGTGGTTCCGGATGGAATCATCAATTATAAGATCGTTGACATAAGCAAATAGTTTAGATGAGTAAAACGTTAAGATAACCCAAAAGTACATTTAGAGAGGTACTACAAGATGAGCATGGAAGAGAAAAAAGATAATTTGGTTTCTGAGGAAGAGACTGAAGTATCAGAAGAAAGTTTAAATGAGCTGAGAAAAATCAGGAGAGACAAGCTCAAAGCTCTTCAGGACGCCGGAAGAAACCCGTTTTTAGTTGAAAAGTGGGATGTGACGGCTCACAGCATGGACATAAAGGAGAACTTTGACGCCATGGAAGACCAGGAGGTTTCCTGCGCCGGCAGAATAATGGCTTTCAGAAATATGGGAAAAGCGTCCTTTATCGATATTCAAGACAAGCAGGGCAGAATCCAGTGCTATGTGAGAAAAGACGTTATAGGCGACGAAGAATACCAGTGGTTCAAGGGCTATGACATCGGAGACATAGTAGGCGTGGAAGGAACCGTGTTCAAAACCAAGCACGGAGAAGTTTCCATCAAAGCCGCCAAAGTTGTATTGCTTACCAAATCGCTTCAGATATTGCCTGACAAATGGCACGGCCTCAAAGACACTGACCTCAGATATCGCCAGAGATATGTAGACTTAATCGTCAATCCGGAGGTCAGAGACGTTTTTACCAAGAGGGCAGAAATAATCAAAGAAGTGAGACGCGTGCTGGAAGACGACTATGGCTTCTTGGAAGTGGATACGCCTATACTGACTGTAATCGCAGGCGGAGCCAATGCCAGACCGTTCAATACTCACCACAATACCTTGGATTTGGATATGAAGCTGAGAATATCCAACGAGCTTTATCTTAAGAGATTGATAGTGGGCGGATTGGACCGTGTATACGAAATGGGCAAAATGTTCCGTAACGAAGGAATGGATAAAAATCATAATCCTGAGTTTACCAACATGGAATGCTACATGGCCTACGGTGATATGGAAAGCGTCATGGACGTGACAGAGCAGATCGTATACAAGGCTGCCATGGCAGTCAACGGCACTCCTATAATCACATACCAGGGAAAAGAATTCGATGTTACTCCTCCGTGGAAAAGGCTCAAGATGGAAGATGCAGTCAAAGAGATAACAGGAGTTGACTTTGATAAAATAGACAGCGACGAAGATGCCAGGGCAGCTGCCATTGAAAAGGGCATGGACAAAGAAGAAGTATCCAAGTGGACCAGAGGCAAGATAATTGCTGAAATGTTTGAAGAATTCTGTGAGGATGAGCCGGGTTATCTGGACGGGCCGGTGTTCGTCATAGGCCATCCGGTAGAAATTTCGCCTCTTTCCAAGAGAGATCCGGAAGACCCTCGCATAACCCGCAGATTTGAAGCATATATCAACGGTTGGGAAATCGCCAACGCTTTCTCTGAACTCAACGATCCTATAGATCAGTATGAGCGCTTTGCAGAGCAGCAGAGACAGCTGGATCTCGGCGAAGATGATGAGGCTCATCCGATGGACAAAGACTTCGTCAATGCTCTTGAGGTGGGCATGCCGCCGACAGGAGGATTGGGCGTAGGCATTGACAGGATGATAATGCTGATTTGCGACGCTCCGAGCATAAGAGATATAATACTGTTCCCAACCATGAAGCCGCTGGGACAGGACAAGTCGGCGGAACGCTCTGCAGAACAGAAGAAGACCGCTGCTGTGCCTTGTCAGTCCGGAGAGACGACCGGCGAAGCAGGTCTTACATCGAAGATTAAGAAGCCTGACTTTTCCAAGGTTACAATAGAGCCGCTCTTTGAGGACATGGTAGATTTCGAGACTTTCAGCAAGTCGGATTTCAGAGTAGTTAAGGTAAAGGATTGCATTGCCGTACCTAAGTCCAAGAAACTTTTGCAGTTTACGCTGGATGACGGCACAGGCAAGGACAGAACCATACTCAGCGGAATTCATGCTTACTATGAACCTGAAGAGCTTATCGGCAAAACGCTGGTAGCCATAACCAACCTGCCGCCGAGAAAGATGATGGGGGTAGACTCATGCGGAATGCTCCTTTCAGCCCTTTGCAGCGAGGACGGAGAAGAAAGACTAAACCTGCTTATGGTAGACGACTTCATTCCGGCAGGAGCCAAACTATATTAATAGCATCTAATATCGTTTAATATCGACAAGCAGTCTCTTTGCGAGACTGCTTTTTGTATAAGCAAAACCACGCGCCGGGTTAAGTTTTCTACGGGTTAAGTTTTCTACGGGTTACGCCCCATGGCGGAAAGATTTATCAGTTATTATTCTGGCGAATATAAGACCGAGGGGCAGCATCAGAATTATCAGGAGAGCAGATGCAAGCCACATTGCTGAAACTCCAAGCGCCATTTGCCCCATATTGTATGCTGCGCGATAGAGATACAGCCCCGGAACCATTATTACGATAGATGGAACCGTAACAGAAATCCTTGGATAACCAAGCCGGCTCATCATCAATGAAGCCAGAAGCCCCGCAGCAAGGGATCCTATGAAGGCGGCTACGGCAGCATGACAACCCAATAAATCCACCAGCTCAAGTCTGAGAGTGTTGGCAAAAGCCCCTATGACCGCCGCCGAAGCAGCCATCTTTACAGGGCTGTTGAACATGAGAGAAAACCCGAAAACCCCCACAAAACCGGCTAAAAATCTGAGCGCCAAAAGTATTTCAGGAGATAAAACCAGATTCGGAAATTCTTCCGGTTCAAGGCCTAAAAGCAAAGACATTACCCAGCCGGTAGCTGTCGCAATGATTATAATCATCAAAGCATAAGCAAGCCTTTCCAGGCCGGAACGCATATCCAGCTTGGCTAAGTCAATACCGCTGGTGATAAACGGAAAACCGGGAATGATAAAAAGCATTGCACATATATATCCTGCTTCGTGTCCGACGGGTACGGAGAAGACAGCTTCCGCGATGCGGATGGAAACCGCATAAGCGAAACATGAGAGTGCTACTGAAGATACTACGCATAAGAACAAGGTAAACTGTTTATTAATAAGTTTGCTTCTTAAATAATTACCTGCCCCGGCGCCAATAAACGCACATATCATTTCTGCCGGACCGCCTCCCAGCAAAAAAGTAAAAGCAGCGCACGCAAAAGCGGCTGCCAGCCCCAGTTTCAAAGGCGTGTAAAGGCCACTGCCATGCTGAATTTTATCAAGCATGGTATGCAGTTGCTCTGCAGACATATTTATCCCTTCTTTAGAAAAGCCTTCTACAAATCGCTCCAATCTATCCAGCTTATTGGTATTTACCCCGGTATTATCAAGACAGAGGGAATTGGTATAAGTCTTGTGCCCGTCAAAACATGTGTAGACGATAGTTGTAAGCCCTATTTCGGCAGTGCATGTAATACCCAGCTGCTCAGAAAGAGTGTTCATAGAACTTCTTATCCGCCAAGCCCCGGTACCGCAGGAAAGTAACATCAGCCCGACTCTGCCGATAAACGCAGCTTTGACAAACAAGCTGGCCTCTGATATAGGCTTGCCCTTTGCGTTACCTGTATAATCATGCCAATCTATATGCATGTGGTTAGATTTGATAGTAGCTTTTGTCATGACGTATCCTTTCAATAATTGTTTCCACTTACAAAAGTATAGTGGGAATAAGACAAAAGTCAAGGGGGTGGGGATGAGAGCCTGATATAGCAGAGATGGTGCGTGGAAAAGAATTGATGATAATTAAAGTTTTATTCTTTACTATATACGAGCAGATCGCTCAGATCACATTCCAGACAGTAGCAAAGTCTGCAAAGGATAGCCAGATCAACGCGTTGGACATTGTTATTCATGTATTTCTTTAACTGAGTACGCTGCATTTCTGCACGGCAGGCAAGTTTATTTATGCTTATTCCTTGATTTTCCATGATTTCCTTTAGTCTTATCTCTATGTGCCCGTATTCAATGTCTTTCATAAATATACCTCCCGTTTTGCGCATTTTTCGTGTTTAAAAGCTCATATAAAGCCTCTTTTATAATAATTTCTGTTGTAAAAAAATCATATGAATAGTAATATATGGGTAGATATGTGCTCATGGAGGCTCGAAAATACAATGTGGATAATTGTTTTAATTGCAATGTGGATAATTCTTTTAATCTTAATAATAGTAATAATAAATGCCCCTGTGTTTTTTTTATTTATACTTCTTGCTATAGGTGTTGTTTGTGCTGGAATATATGCAAATATCGATGACGAGAGGAAAAATCAAAAAAATATGCAAGCGAGAATTGAGAATGAAAAGAAAGAACGCATAGAAAAAGAAAGACAACGAAACATCTCAATTGCTGAGTCCGCTCCGCCTGCTCCAGTTTTGATTGAGATTTCCACAAATACTGACTTCTCATGTAAAGAAGAAGAAAAAATTAATCTGCAATTTCGGGAATACTGTAAACATCAAAATAAAATAACAGAAATTGAAACACTTATTAAATATTTAAAACAAAAGCGAACTGCTCTGATTGCGCTCGATAGACAGGATGAAGCCAATAAAGTTGAGATGGAGCTCAGTGCTCAAAACACATCTTTGTTTGCATGCAAGACATATTCTGAGTCTAATGCATATATTTTTAAATCAGAATTAAACGATTGCTTTTATAGGGATATGGAAAAACGGAGACTTTATAACGATTTTACTAATGCAATGGCTCCTAGTGATGGCTTCAGAACATATCTATCTGATTTTTTCAAACAGGAATACACACATATTTTTAACGGAGAATGTCGGGCTATATGTCTTACGCCATGCTATGCGATTTTCTTTGAACGAACACTATATCGTGATCATGACAAACCAATTGAACTGAAAGTGATAAAATACGATGATGTTAAGATAGTTAATTCACAAGTCGATGTAAAAAGACTTATAGCCTCATTCTCATCCTCAACCGGTATTGAAGAGAGATATATTAGATATTGTCGCGATAAACGAGAAAAGACGCTTAAAGAGAAAACGATAAATTGCTACTGCGGAATCTTATCCAAGTATTTCGGTGAATCGATCGAAAAGGGCCTTAATGGAGACGCAGATATTGATTTTTCTTTGAGTACAGATGATTTGAAAAAAGTACATGAATTATCAGAAGTGTTAGATTTTGAGGCTAAGAGCAAAATAGAAAATAATATTTTATTAGATTATACTGGCCGAGAACATGTCATCAAGATACCTGAAGACCTTGTCACCGTCGTAGGGCCGGCATTTCATCTGTCTAAGATAGAGTCCATTGAATTACCAGACGGAATATTAGAAATACAAAGCCTTGCATTTAATGGATGTAGCAGCCTTACGAAACTTGAAATTCCGAATACAGTGCGAAAAATAGGAAGCGAGGCATTTAGCTTTTGTAGCAATCTTAAAGAGATAAAGTTACCCAGAGGGCTGAAGACAATTACAAAAAGAATGTTAGCCTATTGCACATCTCTTGAGGAGATTATAATACCGGATGGCGTAACGATTATCGATGACGAGGCATTTTGTAACTGCAATAATCTAAAAAAGGTAGTCATGGCGGATACCGTTAAGATCATAGGAAAAGATGTGTTCAAAGGGTGTAGGTATTTGGAACAGATAACTTTAAGCAGCGGTATAAAAGAAATCCCCAAAGGTTTATTTAGAGGATTCAGTAATTTGACCGAGGTTACAGTAGCTTCCGATATCGTTAAGATAGACAGCGGGGCCTTTGCTGAATGCCGAAAGTTGCGCAAACTTTATGCATCAGGCACGGACGGCACAGACTTTAATAAGTTAGAAAAAATAGGTGACAAAGCTTTCTATAACTGCACATCATTTGAGGGATTTGACTTGGGGAACCAGGTTACGTATATAGGGGAATCCGCCTTTGCAGGCTGTCGAAAACTTAAGGATATAAAGGTCAGCGCTAAGGTGGACTGGCACAGAAAAAGCTGTTTCAATGGCACACCTTGGCTTAAGGATCATGCTGAAAACGGATATGTGATAGATGGCGATTATCTGGAAATTTATGTAGGAAAAGACGAAATTGCTGTCATACCACCAGGCGTTAAGACTATCGGCAAGGGAGCTTTCTACAAAAATACATATATAAAAGAAGTAAAAATTCCAAATTCAGTTACGGAAATAGAAACATTTGCCTTCGCAAACTGCAGAAATCTCCTGTTTGCGGATATTCCCGATTCTGTGGCTAAGATAGCAGATACGGCTTTCTTCGATGATAAGAAAATAACTATCAGATGCAGCAGGGGAAGTATAGCTTCTAAATTCCGGATAGAGCATAAGATCAAATGCGAGTATGTTAGCAAATCGGCTTCGGCAGGCAATCCAAATCATGAGTCGGATTACAAAATAAGAACAAGAAAAGCAAATCTATCATCTGACGACCCATCAGGATTTTCCGGTCTTACTGAGGCAGAATACAACCTGATCATGGAATTGCGCCGCCAGAAGCTTATAGAAAAACAAGAAGCCGAGAAGAAGGCAAAAGAGCCGGAACCGATTATATATTCCGATGCGATAATAGCCAAAGATAAAGTAGGCCTGACCCTTATCGGCGATAGTAGAGTGATAACGAACAACATATTCAACATCCAATTTACTCAGACAGAGCCGGTCAGCGACAATCGAGGACCGGCAGAATACGAAGTGTTTATGGCTGACAAGAATGGCCAGATTATAAGCAATATTAAAGGAATTAAAGCTGATAAGACCGGAGGCGACATGACATACAAGGTGACGCTTAACCTTTTTGCTCATGGAGATTTCGATAAGGAAGTTGATTACTTCATCATGCTTAGATATAAGGGCGGAGGCTCTCAGATACTGAGTAGAGTCCCATATAAGATTAACATCGAATTCGCAGCAGAATTTGACTTTTAGTTTGATTTTGAGGAGGAAAGTCAATGCGGCAATATGTATATAGCTTTACTCCTAAGGGTAAAGGATATCGCTTATATAGAACCAAGACTATACATAATACACGTCAGAATAACACCAATACAAAACACAGCCCTGCTGTAAATACACTGGCTGATATTGCTGCCAGAGCCATAGTTGGCGCAATAACCGATGATAAAAAAGCAAAGAAAAGGAACTATACTATACGGCGCAGCCCAAGTTACAGGGAAGATATATCAGATGCGAGCACGCCACAAAGCAACATAAATCTTTATGCGTCAAAAATAAGCAATTACTTTGGAGGAAAAAGCATGGACCAATTGGACAAGAAAATAGTTGAAACCTTTCCAGGGAAAATAGTCCGCAAGGATCTGACCGCATACATGAAGCGTGGAGCCAATGTTCCCACTTTTGTTTTGGAATACCTGCTAGGTATGTATTGTTCCACTGATGACGAGGACGCCCTACAGATCGGCCTGGAAAAGATAAGCAAGATATTGTCCGAAAACTATGTCAGACCAGACGAAAGTGAAAAGATTAAATCAAAGATAAGAGAAAGAGGGCAATATACCGTTATAGACAAAGTATCTGCAAGGTTGGACGAATATAACGACATATATGTGGCACATTTTACTAATCTTGAGATCGAGCCCTTTGTACTTCCTGCCGAATACGCCAGGGATTACAGCAAGATCCTAACCGGCGGCATATGGTGTTTGACCCAGATTGCTTATCAGTACGGTGACAACGATTATGACTTTGAAGAAAAAAAGTCTTCGCGAAAAAAGAAAAACCCTGAGGACTCGCCGTTCAAGATAAAAAGTCTTAAACCTATCCAGATGCCTAATTTAAATCTGCAAGAAATTCTGGATAAACGCTCAGAGTTTACCTATGAAGAATGGCGGGACCTGCTTCTCAGGTCGGCAGGCTACGAGCCGGAAGCGCTCCAGGAAAAAGAGAAACTGCATTTTATCGAGAGGATGGTGCCACTGATTGAGCGCAATTACAATTTCTGCGAGCTTGGCCCTAGGGGCACGGGAAAATCTCACATATATAAGGAAATCTCACCTTATTCTATCCTGATGAGCGGTGGCAAGACTTCCATAGCCAACTTGTTCTTTGATATGCGGACCCGTCATGTGGGCCTTGTGGGACATTGGGACTGCGTGGCATTTGACGAAGTGGCGGGCATGAAGTTCAAAGACATGGATGCCATCCAGATACTCAAGGACTATATGGCTTCAGGATCTTTCGCAAGAGGCAGAGACCAGATAAATGCTGACGCCTCAATAGTATATATAGGAAATATAAACGACAGCGTGGCGACGTTGCTCAAGGTGACCCACCTGTTCAGCCCATTTCCAGAGGAATTTAACAACGACAGCGCTTTCTTCGACAGGATGCACTATTATCTACCTGGCTGGGAAATTCCCAAAATGAGATCGGAACTTCTGACCGGAAAGTACGGTCTCATAACTGACTGTCTCTCAGAATTTTGCAAGGAAATGAGAAAGAAAGACTTTTCTCACATTTTTGATGAATACTTTATCCTTAACAAGGATTTTAACAAGAGGGATGAAATAGCTGTCAGGAAGACAATGTCAGGCCTTGCCAAGTTGCTTTTTCCTGATGGCAATATTACAAAAGAGCAGATACAAATGCTACTTGAATATGCTATAGAGGGCCGTCGCCGAGTTAAGGAGCAGCTTAAGACCATGGCAGGTGTTGAGTTTATAGATGTAAACCTAGGCTTCATCGACAAAGAAGAGGGAACAGAAGAGATTATCGCTGTACCTGAACAAACACCAAATACGCTGATACCTGATGTCAAGTTGCCTTTTGGTCATGTGTTTGCAGTTGGAAAAGGTGGCAATGGAGAAATAGGCGTATACCGCCTGGAAAACAAAGCGGTAAGAGGTTCAGGCAGCTTAGAAACCCAAGGCATAGGTAACAACAGGCCAGTTAAGGAAGCCGTTAACGCTGCATTTACATATTTTGAGAACAACGCTCGCAAAGTCATACCTGGGATCAGAGTTAAGGATAAGGATTATCTTCTATATTATGCGGACACCCAGGGTAAAGGTCTGAGCAATGAAATTTCCCTCGGAGAGTTTGTAGGATTATGTTCAGCTCTTGCTGAAAGGTCCGTAATGGAATCTCTCGCTATCGCTGGAGAAATCAAACTGTCCGGCACGTTGATGGAACTCACCAACCTTGAGGATATATTCCGGGTGTGCAAGAACGCTGGCGCCAAGCGGGTATTAATTCCAATGAACTGTATAGCTGACTTGCAGAATGTATCGCAAGAACTGCTTAGCGAAGTCCAGCCGGTACTGTACACAGACCCGATCGACGCAGCCAAGAAGGCGCTGGATATTTTTTAGTGCGGGAGGAAGTCACCATGCTCTACAACTGCGAAAATTGCCATAAAAGCTTCGACTTTGTCGATAAAATCTTCTTCTGCCCATATTGCGGAAGCAGGGTTGCATCAGACGTAGGGTTTGTGGTGTCCGGCAACCAAGTCATCGCAGAAGAACCAAAGCTGGTCGAAGTTATAGATTCAATTTGGGGAAGAACAGCAAAGCTGCGAAATGTAATAAATGCAGAAGTTTTGCAATGCGTAAGGATATTTAACAGATATGCAAAACATCATATCGAAAGGAATATCCCTGCAACAAATTTCTCTCATTATAGCATTAGGTACATGCAGTTCGAAAAGTGCGAAAACAGAAAAGATCTCCTGGATAAGATCTGCAAATATGTCATGTCCTTTGAACAGATTATAAATAAAGCGAGTGAAGATATTACGGACGAAGTGACCATGAAACTGGAAAAGGCCGCAAGTGAAATTTATGATATTTCCTGTCGCCTGCACGATCTGATAGGAAAAGGCAGTGCGCCGAGCGAAAGCGGATTTTTCGATGAGAAAAGATTCACGATAACGAGACTATTCACCGGAGAGCAGTTAAAACTATTGTATGAGCAGGTGCTAATAGCCTTTGAAAAATACCAGCGCTGCGTTGAGGATAACAACATGTTTGCGGCCTTTGCCTCAGACTCCAGTTATGGTACGCTGCCATATTACTGGCGCAGGATATATGCATACAGTTCTGACAGCAATTACATCCAGGATGATGACTGTGAAATCGCTGAGGGTGAGGATGAAAGGCGCAATATGATTGAGAAGGCGCGAAAAGAGTACACCAAGATTATGAAATACATGGGCGAGCGCAACGCCATAGCCTACGATGGTTTTCTCGACGAGGATTTTGAACCTCATGTGGAGGCTTTCTGGAAAGGCCTCAGCACCTTGTGTGATTTTATTGATAATGCTATAGCCATAAAGTGCGATGAGGACTATTTTGCCATTAAGGATAGTGAAATTATAAATATATCTCATTACTGCCAGGCCGAGGATTTTCCTGTATCAGAGGATTACCTCACCGCCTTAGTGGATATGAAAAGCTGGCTGGAAGAAAAAGAAAAAGAGAATCGTTGAAACCAATGTCATTAAATGAAGGCAATGATGCTACAGTCAAAGAAAAAATGAAAGAAACTCAGATAGAGGCGCTTAATTTGAGCCAAAGGTCTTATAATGCGTTAAAAAGATTAAATATCACTACTGTTTCGGAATTAAGTTCATTTTCATATGACGATTTGATAATAATTCGTAATTTAGGTGAAAAAAGCGTCAGAGAGATAATAGACAAAGTCAACAATTTTAAATTAACAGGTGACATGGAGGGGAGTCATGCAATCAACGAAGAAGAAAATTTAGTGGCTCCTGAATATGAAGTAGTCGATGGAAGGATTATAAATAAAAACAGTGGGGAATACGTCGAAGATGTTTGGGTTGATGAATTAGGGTTTAGTGTTCGGCTAACGAACGCACTGTGGAAAGCAAATATAACCTGCTTATCGCAAATCATCTCGTTAACCAAAAAAGAAATACGAAGTTATGGTAATATAGGCTGCAAATCTTACAGGGAATTGATTGAAACTGTGCCTAAATATCTTGATGAACATAAGAAAAGTAACCTGATAGAAAAAGACTCAGAGATACAGACCATGCCTCTTGTTGTTCCAATACAGGAGCATAAAATTAACAGCAATATAGCTCCAGAGTATAGCGTACATAATCAGATAATATACAATACCCTAACAAATCATATAATCTCAGACGGTATGATCGAAAAATTAGGTTTAAGTGTAAGAGCAAGGAACGGTCTTGTTAAAAGTGGATATAGAAAAATATCGGATCTGATCCTGTTGGAATTTGACGATTTGAACGACATTAGGAATCTTGGTATTGGATCGGTTAATGAGATACAGGAGAAGCTCAACGCATACTTAAATAAAATGGAGAAAGAATCTGAAGAGTATGTGCAAACAGACCGCAGTGTGTCTGGCTATCAGATTTTAGAGGTATTTAACGGGCATGAGTTTGAAACATTTACTGAAGACAGAATAAAAGAGAACCTGCCGGATGCTAATGAAGATGATATTTTATATTACCTGGACAAGTTCGTGAACAATGGAAATATTATAAAAACAAATGAAGGATATGAATATTACAAGCAGTCATTTTTTGAATACATACAGCAGGCACAGACTAGCAAGCATAAAAACCTGCTGGATGAAAAAACACAGCAAATCATCCTGTTAAGAGCATCAGGAATGACGCTTGAAGAAATAGGTGAGCTTAAGGATGTAACAAGAGAGCGCATTCGACAGATCGAGAGCAAGGGACTGCGTAAAGCGTTTTCTTATGCAAATCGTATGTTTAAGGAGGATGCGTATCAATATATTTTTAGCCATTATACTTTTGAAAATGGATTTTATAAGGATTTTCTGCATCTGACAAAAGAAACGATATATTACCTTAATAATAGATATAAAGTTGAAAATAAACTCCGAAAAGCACAAGACTTGGCGCTGGAAGATGAACAAATCCCCATAAGGATCCGCAGACAAATCGACAAATATATCCATAGAAATTACATCCTGATAGATGGGGAATATATACCAGATCAGCGGGCGGCCGTAGAAGATCTCGTATTGGAAAAATATTGCAAAGATGAAGTTACAGTAGAAGATTTTTTTGATTTATATACTCGTTTTATAGCAGAACACGGCCTGAGTATTGATAAATTTGGTTTAGTTGGAATTAATGAATATACAAGGTATAATAGGCTTTCATTATCAAAAAAAGTTTTGTGGAAACAAAACAGAAGACTGAGATATTACGATATTGAAGACAGAGATTTCACAGAATTGATAGAGGCGCTCAATCTCGAGCAATATGATAATGTCGAAATATCAACAAAAAAACTATTGTTGGATTTTCCGGATTTAATGAGAAATTACGACATTAGAGACGAGTATGAGCTGCATAATCTTTTGAAAAAAATACATGCGGAACAGAGAAATGACACTCTCGTGTTTGGCAGGATGCCTACTCTGAAATTTGGAGAATTCAACCGGGATAAAGCTGTGCGAGAAGTTTTATTTGAGTTAGCTCCTGTTGCTCAGGATGAATTTGCTGAAATTTTATGTGAACGATATGGGTATGGCGTAGATACGATAAAAGCCAACTGGCTGGATTGTATCGATGAATATTATTACAATGGCATGTACTCTGTTGACTATGAGGAAATGCCAGAAGAGCACAGAAAGATGCTCCAGTCGTTATTAACAGAAGATTTTTACTATATTTCACATATTAAAAGAATCTATAAAAAGGCAATAGATAACGCTGATGATAGTCTTATTTCCACATATAATTTGAAAAAAATGGGCTTTATTGTCGGGAGTAAATATGCAATAAAGAATTTTACAAGCGCAGAAGCATACTTTAAGCACATACTGACGCAAGAAGATGTTTTTGATGTAAAAGAGAAAAGTAAGAAATATGGCGTATTGCCTACATATTATAGCGTGTTGAATGAGCTAAGGCATGACAGAATCATTATAGAATTTGAACCATATCAGTATATTAACATAAGGCGTTTAGAAAAAATGGGATATGGAGCAGATGTCTTAAGCAAATATGGCGACCGGGTGTTTGATTATATATGTGACGAAAAGTTTTTTACAGTCATCCACCTGAAAAACAGAGGGTTTAATGATGAATTGGACAACCTGGGATTCGGCGACTGGTTTTATAGTTCCCTTCTGAAGGAGGATGAACGGTTTTCCTGGCAGAAGGTGGGGAATAATATTGTTTTTTCTGCACATGAACAAGCGTTTATGGCCAAAGACTTTCTGAAAGATTATGTAAAAAGAGTCGGCTCCATAGATGTGGATGAGTTTAGTTGCATATTAAAGTCGGAATATGGCGTTTTTTTAGAAGCAAGTCAACTCATTGAGAAAATGAAAAATACTGACATATATTATGATTCGATAATGCGAAAGTTTTACAAGGATTATTCAACATATTTTGAGGAGATATGAATATGATCAATCTGTTACAAGAAATGAACAACGAAATCGTACAAAAGACGCAGTTAAGCAGAAAACTCACCATAGACGGAGTGACAAACGCATATCCCGTATATAGGGTCAGGCTTGATCAGCTTTTTTATAATGATCAAAACGATCGTATAGCTACATGGATGAGTCAATATAAAAGCGAATATGGAGATCATGCTTTTCGGGAGATGAGCAGAGAAGCATATAACAGCATTATCGAACAGTTTATAATCCAAAGCAACGAGTCGGCGATTGAAAAGACACAGATGAACATTGCACTTGTTCATCAGAGAGAACCTGGAGTGATCTTGGCAGATGGGAGAGTAATAGATGGCAATCGAAGATTTACATGTTTGCGCAGGTTATCCAAAGAAAAGGAGGAATTTAACTGGTTTGAAACGGTAATCTTAGACACGAGCATGGAAGCTGATAAAAAACAGATAAAAATGCTCGAACTTGCCATTCAACACGGAGAAGAGAAAAAGATAGATTATAATCCTATCGACCGTCTGGTAGGAATATATCAGGATATTATTGAAACAGAACTACTTACGGTAGAGGAGTATGCTTACAGTACAAATGAAACCGTTTATGAAGTAAAAAAGAGACTTGAGGCTGCCATGCTTATGATAGAGTTTCTGGAATACATAAATATGCCGAAACAATATCATATCGCTCGAGACTATCAGATAGTATCTGTAATATCTGATCTTCAGACTTTATTGCACAGGTGCGCCACGCTTGAAATGCAGCAAAGAGTAAAAAATGTTGTCTTTACAAATATCTTTATGAAAACGATAGGAGACAGCAGAAAATATATACGAGAACTTGGTCAGATGATGTCAACGGGCTTCTTCGCGACATATATTAAGGACCAGGAACGAATTGCTGGAATAATCCACGATGAGCTGGAGGAAGCAGCCCCTAAAGATAAAGGCGGCCTGGATTTCTTTGTCAACAATCATGAAGATGCAGCAGAAACTTTACAACTTTCCCTGGACAAATCCCTGTTAAAGGCGAGGAAACATGAAACGAGGAACAGGCCTTCCCGTATCGTATCCAAAAGCATTACTCTTTTAAAAGATGTTGATACCAATATTTTTGAAAAACTGACCGAAAATGAAAAAGAAAATCTGAGAGGACAGATAACAAGGCTGAGCGCTGTAGTAGACAGGTTTGACGAAATATTGGATGAAGATGAAAGTAATGCAGCAAAGGATCAGCAAAATACCAAACAAGAAGAAGGGCAAGCCAATACGGTTATAAGCAAGACATTAAGCGTAAAGCAGGCTAAGCCAAGATTTTACATAGCCAAGAGGCATATTGATGAGCCGATTCTAGAATGTCTGACATTAGACCAAACGATCACGAGTTTGAGTATAACATTGGAGTTTAGAGCCGGCCATGTGCATGGCGAGCAGAAGACAAATTGTACAAACAGAGCATTTTTCATTGATGAAAATAACGAGGTTATCAGTGATATAAAGGAATTGTATGTTTCCGCTGACGACAAGACAAAAGTCACTTTTTTACTGTCGCCAGTTGTAACATCGCAAAAACAATGCTTTTTGGCCATTCAATCACAAAACGACAGTATAGATGAACTCCAGCAATTAATTCCATACAAGGTAGATATAGCTTTTAATGTAGATTTTGGGTTTTGAGTAAGGAGCCAAATATAACCATGAAAGTCACATTTTTAATTGGTGCAGGATGTGAAGGAAAAGATCAATTTGAACTCCCATCTGGTGTGGATTTCAAAAAACAAATTCTTGCAGCCGATGGTGTAAAGGAATTTGCTGGACACTTTAACAAGAGAGATGCCTTCATTTTTCCATCAGGGAAGATCATCAAAAGCAATAGCACTAACATTCTATATCAAACCATAGTAGAAAATGGCGTGGATAAATTTGGATTTGATAACGCCGATAAGGAAGTGATTGAATGTTATTGTGCATATAGAAGAAAAGACGACGATGTGACAGAAAGCCATTATGAGATGTTTCGTAAATTATTTTACGACAAGATATATAGTAAACTCGAATTGAATTCAAATGATGAGGTTATAGACGGATTTTTGCGTCATGTTAGTTTTTGCAGTTTCCTTGATTCATATTTCAATTATTTAAGGAAGCCGGAAAAATACAGAAGCGAAGTTGGGCGTATAGTAAAAATATATTTTGCCGCGTATAAAAGCATCGTAGAAGGTCTGAGTGCAGCTGCTGGAAGTGCGCTGCCAGCGCTTACCAATGGCAATCCATTAGAATATAGGAAAACCTTTGCTCAATGGATAGAAGACGTATACGAAAAGATCATTGGGCAAACGAATATTGAGGATACATATTATGGGCAGATAACGGATCTGATCAAGTATATTAAAGAAAAAAATGCTGGAGAAAGAGAAGGGCATAACGAAATAGCTATTGTTACTTGTAACTATACTAAAATCCTCGAGCGAATTATTGAGGGCAGGATGAAAAAAAGCGGCGTAAGAATAAGCCATCTACACGGAAAACTGGAATTATTTGAGAGTGTTACTGATAAACAAATAAAACATATAGAAGAGTTTACGGAGGAAGATAGGATATTTCCTTATATTTTGATCCAAAGCGGTGTGAAACCCATCATTTCACCATATCAGATTAAACAGTTCGCAGCGGCCAACGATGATTTTGAAACTTCAGAATATATTGTGGTACTAGGGTATGGGTTGAATTCAGATGATGAGCATATTATCAATATGCTTAGAGAGCAGAACTCACATGATCTCAGGCATCCTAAGATTGTTTACTTTATTCATGCAGATAGTAAAAAGAAGGAAAAAGACTATAAAAAGAGAGAAAATGAGATTAGTGCAATATTAGGCGGAAAAAATAAAATTGTTGTTAAACCTTCTATGGAGTTTCTAGACTTTATAGAAGAATTAAAGTTAAAGCTATAATAAATGGAACAAAATAAGAGGAGGTAATTTTCATGTCGTATTGGTCAAGCTCAATAGAAATCAGGGTAACGAATAAAAAATACTGGGACATTATTAAAAAAGCGGACATCCCGTTATCAATGGGTGGAAGATATTTCTTGGGACAAACCGAAACCTGGTTTTCAGGAGAGGATGATTTGATTGAGGCATGGTATGTGGATGATATCTTTTATTCGTTGATAGATTTACTTGAAGATAAAGCCTTTATCATAGCGGAACGGGAGCATTCGTCTACAGGTGATTGCGACACATGGATCTATCTTGGAGAATCAACTAAAAAGAAGACGCCCATGATCTATCATATAAAAGGTAATCTTCCAGATTTGGAGGACGATTATGCTGACGGTACAATAGAATTGAAAGATGTACTTAAAAGGTGGGATATTCCTATTGAAGAAGCCAATCCGGAAATATTAAGGCTTATAGGCGTATATATTGCTAACTATGTGCCTGAAGATAGACATGCACCAGTTCAATATGAGAAGTACCTTTCTACTGCAGGTGATTTAAAAGGGTTTTCTATAAACGGAAAGCGAATAGCGCCAACAGGTGACTTTTATTATGATAGAGAAGAGATTGAAGACTTTATTAAATCAGAAGGCGGAATAATAGCGCGTAATATAAGTGGAAATACAGCTCTTGTCATTATAGGCTTGGAGAACAATTATGCAGAACATAGTAAAAAACTACAATATGCCATCGAATATAAACAGAAGGGTAAACCTGTAATGATTGTTTCTGATATAGAATTTCAGAAGTGGAGAAACTCTCAAAATCCGGCAGAAACAACGCCAACAGAAGACAAAGAAATTAGTCTTGACGACAAGCTCTTGAATACGGTCTTTTTTGGAAAATATCCACAAAACTCATCAGACCTCAAAGACAGACAGCCAATTGAATGGATTGTATTAGATGATAAAAAAGACAAAGAGCTGTTGATTAGTAGATATATACTTGATTATAGGGTCTACAACGATTCGTCCATGAATAACCTGCCTATCTGGGAGGACTCAACTATTAGGGAATGGCTTAACACGGAATTCATAAACGAAGTGTTTTCAAAAAAAGAAAGAGAAAAAATCGTTTCAGTAAAGCATGGCAGTAATTCGGCCCATGGCATGAGATGGTGCGGTACGACGGAAGACGCCGTCTTCCTTCTCAGTCTCAAAGAACTTAAACAATATTTTGATGAGGCTGAAGACGATATATTAGCCGAGGGAACCCCTTTTGCTTTCTCGAAAGGCCTGCGATCAGCTGTATATTTATTTGCAGATGAGGCAGACTTTCCGGAGGCTGATGTTACCGGCTGCTGGATGCTGCGTACTGGTGGATCTGATGGATATATTTATGTCGATGCGATGGGATTCATAGAGGATGGAGAGGAACCGGTATTACCATGCGGCATCCGTCCAGCCTTGTGGCGGCTTAAGTAGATACAATTTTTGATGTTAAGTGGTATAGCTATTATATAGTAAACAAGGAGGTACACTATGCAGGAAATAAAATGCCCCAACTGCGGCAAGATTTTTCAGGTGGACGAAGCCGGCTATGCGGCCATAGTCAGACAGGTCCGTGACAAGGAGTTTGAAAAAGAGATCGCCCAGCGTGAACAGGTATATAACAACGAAAAAGATTCGGCGGTCAAAGTGGCTGTGATTGAGACTCGCTCTCAGAACGAAAAAGCCCTTGCCGACAAGGAACGGGAGTTGGCGGAAAAAGATCTGGAGATCGCTCACCTCAAGAGCCAGATCGAGATCACTAAAAACAGCACTGACCTGACCGTCAAGACCGCTGTGCAGGAACATGAAAAGACCATCTTAGAACTCAAAAACCAACTTCAGCTGGAAACCACCCAGTGGGAACTCAAAGAAAAAGCCCTTTCTGAGCAGCACACCGCTGAGCTCAGGCAAAAAGACGAGGAAATCGCTTATTACAAAGATTTCAAGGCCCGTCAGTCCACCAAGATGATCGGAGAAAGCCTTGAGCAGCACTGCGAGACCGAGTTCAACAAGCTGCGAGCTACTGCTTTCCAGAACGCCTATTTTGAAAAAGACAATGACGCCAGAACCGGCAGCAAGGGCGATTTCATATACCGCGAAGCCTCCGATGACGGAGTGGAGTTCATTTCCATAATGTTCGAGATGAAAAACGAGATGGACACCACTGCCACCAAGCACAAGAACGAGGACTTTTTCAAGGAGTTGGACAAGGACCGCCGGGAAAAGAACTGCGAATACGCCGTCCTCGTCACGATGCTGGAAGCTGACAACGAGTTTTATAACTCGGGTATTGTCGATGTCTCCTACAAATACCCCAAGATGTATGTGGTGCGGCCCCAGTTTTTTATCCCAATCATCACCGTGCTGCGCAACGCTGCCCTCAATTCGCTCAAGTACAGGACCGAGCTGGCCCAGATCAGGGAGCAGAACATAGACATAACTCATTTTGAGGACGACTTGAACGAGTTTAAGGCCAAATTTGCCCGCAATTATCAGCTGGCGAGCAAGAAATTCCAGACGGCTATTGAAGAGATTGATAAGACCATCGATCATCTGCAAAAGACCAAGGAAGCCCTGCTTTCTTCAGAAAACAATCTCCGCCTTGCCAACAACAAGGCCGAAGACCTGACCATCAAGCGGCTCACCAGGAACAACCCGACCATGGCGCAGAAGTTTGCAGAACTGGATGAGACGGAGTGACAGGAGTTGTGTTAGGCGAACTGCCGACCGTGTAGAACAGATTGATTGGCTGTGCGAATGGGGCCGACTGACTCGCTGTGAGCAAAACTGATGGACAGGCTGTGAGCAGGACAGACGGATAGGCCGTCGCCTCCACGTATCTGATGGAGCACCACATAAAACGCGGTAATGTTGTATATTTTGCTGTAAACCGGAAAATATTATAACATTTAGATAAAAGTGGCATAAAAAATATAAGGTGTAATTAGCTTATGTTGTAATTTTTTTGAATTTTAAGATTTCATACAACATTTTTTTAAAAATGTTGTATGATTTTTTGATTTTTAAAGAAATTACAACATAGCTGTCTTTTTCATCGGTAGATCCGATGACGGCTCGGCAAAATGTTGTAATTTTCCGTAACCAATATAAAAATATACAACATTTCGGCGCCCCTCCAGCAAATCACCTCGGCGCCCCTCCAGCAAATCACCTCGGCGCCCCTTCAGCAAACCACCCGGCGCCCCTTCAGCAAATCACCTCGGCGCCGCCTCAGGCGAATCCTCGTCAGTGTCCTGGCAACAAAACGTACCGCCATCACAAACCGTTTAGAAAACTCCGCTCAGCTGTTACGGTTGAGCCGGGCGAAACAATGTGTTAATATTATCTCATGAACGCTTTACGATTAGGAGAGGAGAAGTAAAAATGCGCATAATAGATATGCATTGCGATACACTGCTGGAATGCTACACGAAAAAAGAACCCCTTAGAAAGAACGCTTTGAGCGTAGACCTTGAACGGATGAAAAACAACGGCGCGTTGGTCCAGTTCTTTGCCATATTTTTAATGCCAAGCGGCTGGTCTGATGACGAAGGCGAGGATTGCAACGACATCAGCAGCCAGACCAACGACGCCTATGAAAGGTTTTTGCGGATATATGATTTTTATGAACGGGAATTAAATAAAAACGACGATATCATAGGCAGAGTGCTTACATATGATGACATCTTAGAAAACGAAAGAAAACATAAGATGTCGTCCCTTTTAGCCATCGAGAACGGAGAGCTTTTGTACGACGATATAGACAGGCTGGACGCTTTATATGAAAAGGGCGTAAGGCTTATTACGCTTACGTGGAACGGCGAAAACAGCAGCGGTTATCCTAACAGCCTAGATGCAAAAGAACACCTCAGAGGGCTGAAACCTTTCGGCATAGAAGCCGTGAAACGGATGAATCAGCTGGGAATCATAATAGATGTTTCTCACCTGTCGGAAGGCGGATTTTACGATGTTGCCAAATACAGCACCAAGCCTTTTGTGGCGTCTCACTCGTGCGCAAGGGCGCTGTGCAATAATCAACGAAATCTCACAGATGACCAACTCAAATGTATCGCAGAACATGACGGAGTGGTAGGCGTAAACTTTTATGCGCCGTTTTTGAAAGAAAATTCCGACTATTCCAAAACAGACGATATATTAGAGCACATGAAATATATGATTTCCGTCATGGGCGATGAGCATGTGGCCATCGGTTCAGATTTCGACGGCATCGATTGCGGAGTGGAAATATCAGATTACGGGCGTTTCGGGCAGCTGGTCGAGAGGATGAACAAGGAGTTCTCGGAAGAAACCGTGAGAAAGATATGCTATGAAAACGCTCAGAGAGTTCTCAAGGCATGCCTTAAATAAAGAAACATCTTGATATATAAGGGTAGAAATAAATGAAAAAGGGTAGAAACAAATGAAATACGAAGACATTGAATGCCTGGCTTTTCCGCTTCCGGAGGCCATAGAAAAAGAAAAGTGGTGCGGCCGTTTCGACAGAGCCAGGGCGATGATTAAAAGACGGCTTGACGATGAGGCGGAGCTTTCAGCGCTGAAAAAAAGGCTTATGCTTGAGCTGAATAATCTAGATTACATTGAAAGCCGGTATAATATTTCAGAAGAAGAGGCCATAGAGAGGGTCAAGAAGAAGATTCCCGACATGACATCGGAAGAACTTGAGCGCATGCGCTTAGAGGATAGAATCGACTGGATGTACATAAACGGGCAAGTCAGATATATCGATGATTTTGACGCTACTCTATATAAAGTGTATCCTGACATTTGGCAGAGAATGCCCGAAGGAGATGCTGCCGACTACAGCGATATACAGCACGTGGTGGACACTGCGCGAGATGGCGAAGAAATGAGAGCTCACATTCATATCCGCCACAGGTTCCGCGTGAAAGGCGTGAAAATAAAAGACGAAGACGCAGGGAAACAGCTTCTCGTTCATTTGCCGCTGCCCAAGGAAAGGGGCAATATTCACAATCTTAAAATATTAAATGTGACTCCTGAACCTGCGGGAACATCATGTGATGATTGCCTTCAGCCTACCGTGTTTTTCCAAGCCGCTGCCGTAGACGGCGGCGAGCACGTCGAGACATTTTCGGTAGAATATCAGCTGGAACATGGGATAATTTATAAAGACCTTTCCCTTTCTGCTTTAGAATCGCCTCAATATTCAGATAGCCGGGACGTCACGACAGGCGCGACGGGTGAAATCTTGCCTGACGACGTGCGTCAATATTTGATTCAGGAGCCGCCGCATATAAGTTTTACACCGTACTTGAGAAGCATATGCGATGAGATTGTCGGTGATGAAGAACGGCCACTATTCAAAGCGAGAAAGATATACGACTGGATAACTACTAAAGTGGATTACAGGTTTGTAAGGGATTATTGCAGCATCGATAATATCTCTGAATATTGCGCTGTGAATAAAAGGGGAGATTGCGGCGTTCAGGCGCTTTTGTTCATAACCCTTTGCAGAATCGCAGGCGTTCCGGCCAGATGGCAGTCAGGTCTGGCGGCCAAGCCCGGCAAAGTCGGACAGCACGATTGGGCAATGTTTTATATAGGCGGCCTCGGCTGGCGGCATGCTGATTTGTCGTTTGGAGGCTCGGCGTATACACGGGGAGCCTATGACCGCTGGAACTTTTTCTTTGGAAATATAGACCCGTTCAGAATACCTATCAATGATGGATTCCAGAAAAGTTTTGACCCTCCGAAAAAGCACTGGAGGATAGACCCGTACGACAATCAGTGCGGCGAGGCCGAGTTTGAGGATCGAGGGCTGCGCTCGTGGGAAGTGGAGTATGAATACGAGGACCTTGGGATAAAGCTGATGGAAGAGTAAGAATTGGCCGCGAGCCATATCAAACCATATTATACAAATAACCATAACACCTATATGCACTAATCAATAGTTAATCGAGACATGATAAAAAAACTGCTAACATTTACGAGGAAAAACTTAAAAACAATTTTAATAGGAATATTAGCGCTAATACTTGTTTTGTGCGGAGCTATATTTATTGGCAATCAACATAAAGATAAAAACGCTGATATTCTCAAGCAGCTGGCTCCGGACGGACGTCTTGTTTATGGAGCCGATGACAGCGCACCGCCGGTTCGTTTTGTAGATGATGACGGTGTATATAAAGGAGTAGTGGTAGATTATATGAATTTGCTGTCGCTGGAGCTTGGGATAGAAATACAAACGGTACCTTATAAATGGGAGGAAGGGCTGGAAGCTTTGAAAAATGGCGAAACAGACCTTTGCGATATGTTTGCCAGCGAAGAACGAAGCAAAGACTACGTATTTACCGATTCCATATATACACTTAGAGTAGTGGTAGCCGTTAGAGAGGGCGAAGATTACCAATTAGAGGACGTAAACGCTATGACAATAGCGACTCAAAAAGGCGACTATGCCAATGAGTTCTTGAGAGAAAATTATCCGGACGCTCAGCAAGTATACGTACATGATGTGGGAGAGGGATTAGAAATGCTGCTGGCAGGTGAGGTAGACGGTATAATAGGCGACGAGCCTGTAGCTCTTTACTATATAGATGAGCTCAATTGTGAAGACGAAATACATATATTAGAACCTTCAATTTATGAAGCTCCGGTAGTATTAGCAATGCCAAAAAAGAACAGTGCGCTCATACCGTTGATAAACGATGCGATTAGGTCTATTGAAGAAAAGGGACAGCTGGAAAAAATACAGCAAAAATGGTTTGGAATTTCAACTCCGTTAATTATAAATAAGAGTGGCGTACAGACGATAAAAATAGTTTTAATCGGTCTTTGTATAATTTTATTGATTACCGCGTTTTCATACGTTAACGGAAAAACGCTGAAAAAACAGGTAGTACGGCGTACTCATGAATTAGAAGTGCGAAAGAATGAGCTTCAATTGGTCATGGACAAAATACCGGAGGGGCTTGCCTTGGTCAATAAAGACAGGCTTGTCTTGAGCAGCAATTACAGCTATTTCCAATCCCGAGAAAATAAAAAAGACGAGAACACATGCAATTGTTCAGATCTGCTGGGGAGCGTTTGCGGATGTGAAAAATGTCAGACAGAAGAAGAATGCTTGGTAAAGTGCTGCCTCAGAGAAGACCGAGAACTTCTCCAAAAACAGGAACAAGGTAATAAAGTATATGAAATACGAGGCGTTCCGGCCGACTTGGGCGGAGGCAGTGAGGAAGATAAAGCTGTGTTGGTTGTAGTGCGAGATATCACTATGGATGAGGCTAACAGCAAACAGCTGTTGCTTTCCTCTAAAATGGCTGCTATTGGGCAGCTGGCAGCGGGAATGGCTCATCAAATTCGCAATCCGCTCGGCATTATCCGCAATCAAAGCTATATCCTTAGAAAGAGCAGCGAAAGCCAGACACAGATTTCTAAATCCTTAAATTATATCGATGACAGTGTCAAACGTGCCAGCGAAATCATTGATAACGTTATGAATTACTGGCGTGTTTCAAAAGAAGAAACTCGCCAGATCAACTTGAAAGAATTTCTTAATTCAGTTATTTTACTTCAAGCAGATGAAATAACAAAGAAGGCTATCAATACAATAATAAATTGTGACGATGATTTGATAATCAATGTTGATGAAGAAGCTCTGAAACATATAATGCTGAATTTAGTCACGAATGGCATAGATGCTATGGAAAAGGGAGGAACTTTGACTCTGGAGGGCGTCAAGGAAGCCGAGAGAATAGTACTCAGCTGTCACGATACCGGTTGCGGTATACCTGATGAAAATATGCAATACTTATTTAATCCTTTTTTTACTACCAAAGAACCAGGTAAAGGAACTGGATTGGGGCTTTTTATAGTTTACTCCGAAGTGGAACGGATTGGAGGGAATCTTGATGTTAAAAGTAAAGTGGGAGAAGGCACTTTTTTTACAGTAACAATTCCTTTAGGATAGGAGCAGCAAATGGACACTTATATAAAAATATTAGTGATTGATGATGAAAAAGACAGTCGTGATACTTTTCAAATGTTGTTGGAAAGCCAAGGATATCAAGTCAGAACCGCCGCCTCAGCCATGGAGGCTGAGGCAATGATAGAGGAAGAAATATACCATGTGATATTAACAGATATTATGATGCCGGAAAAAGACGGAATAGCATTGCTAAAAGACTTGAAGAAAAAATCCTCGGATATCGGTGAAGTTATAATGGTAACAGGCTACGGAAGCGTGGAAACGGCGGTAGAAGCCATGAAGCAAGGTGCTTTCGGATATTTTATAAAAAGTCATGACCCGGAAGAACTGTTACTTGAAATACAAAAAGCTGCTGAAAAGTGGAACACTAAGAATATGCGCATTCTGGCCGATTCTTCACGTCCGGAAGCTCTTTTTACCAGTAAAAATCCACAAATGTGCGAAGTATGGAAAATGGCAGAAACTGTTGCAGATTCTAAAGCAAATATTCTTATCACCGGCGAGTCAGGAACCGGCAAAGAGATTATAGCTCAGTGGATACATTATCATAGCAATAGAAGAGAAAAACCTTTCATAGCCGTTAACTGCTCACAATATCCCAGAGAGTTAATTGAGTCTGAGCTTTTCGGACATGAAAAGGGAGCCTTTACAGGAGCCTTAAGCCGCCATGTGGGCAAGCTGGAGCAAGCTGCAGGAGGTACCGTTTTCCTGGATGAAATAGGCGATATGGCTATGGAAATACAGGTAAAATTGCTCAGAACTCTGGAAAACCGAGAAATTGAAAGATTAGGAGGGAATAAACCTCTTTCGGTAGATTTTCGCTTGATAACTGCTACAAATAAGAATTTGGAAGAAGCTATCAATAAGGGAACCTTTCGCAAAGATTTCTTTTATCGAATAAATACGATAGAGATTCATTTACCTGCGCTTAGAGAGAGACGAGAAGATTTGCCTGATTTAATAAAATTTTTCGTCAATAAATACATGGAGGAAACAGGACGGGAGATAAAGGGGATAGAGCCGCAGACCATGAAGTTTTTGTTAAACAACAAGTACGTTGGAAACGTTCGTGAACTGAAGAATATTATTGAGCGCATGGCTATTCTTTCCGGACCGGAAGGTATACTCTCGCTGGAAAAATGTTATCCGGAAGAAAAAAATAAAGCTGCGGATAGAGAAAATGAAACAAATCTATCTTATCGCGATGCCAAACAGCAGTTTGAAAGGGGGTACTTATCCAGGTCTTTGGAAGAACACGATGGGAATATAACTCGCACAGCAGAGGCTATTGGCATGAGCAGGAGACAGTTATTTAATAAGATAAGTGAGTTAGGTATTGATAAGTCTATTGAAAAACATAATTGAAATAAAACCTAATCTGCCAGGCAAAATATTTCTACATGGAAATATTTTGCCTGGCAATTTTTTTCGCATACAGAGCCATGAAGACATCTTTATTTCTCAGAAACGCCTTTTTTTCAACAGGAATCGACATAGAATCTTCAAAAATAAACTTGGTACGGTAATTGCTGTACTTATTATCGTTATCATATTTTCCGGCTAGTGGAAAGCCGATAGATTTAAAGATGGGAGGTATATCTATGGAAACAAAAAAGAAACTGGAATTTTATGGCGGTACATGGATGTCGTTTTTGCCATTCATCATTTTTATCGCTCTTATTATCGTAACCACATTCATGTGGAGATCCATATCTGATGGAGCACTCTGGGTTCCGGCATTTGCTGCCATTATTATTCCGTTTTTCTTTGCGAAAGACAAAAAACATTATGCGGATGCTGTAATTGATGGTATGGCCAGCAGAGAAGCCATAATACCGGTGGTTTGCTGGATATTTGCCGGAGTTTTTTCGCGCATTTTACGTGATTCCGGGCTCGCCAGCGGTATTGCAGGTGTGGCTGCCGGTATGGGTGTTGGACCTACAACTTTTGCGGTTATTACTTTCATCGGCTCAGCTTTGTTTGCTACCGCATCAGGTACAGGTTTCGGTACCATAGCCGCTGGTATGGGAGTTCTTTATCCTGCCGGAGTCGCGCTGGGAGCCGACCCTGCTCTATTGGCAGGAGCTGTTATCTCCGGCGGAGCCTTCGGAGACAATCTGGCACCGGTATCAGATACTACTATATGTTCTGCTACTTCTCAAGGCGTAGACGTTCCGGGTGTTGTAAGGTCCAGAGTGAAATATGCAGCAGCAGCAGGAATCCTTACTATTATTTGTATCATTGTATACGGCACTTTGAATCATGGCGAGGTAAGTCAAGAAGTATTAAACTATGAATATGATCCTATGACATTGATGATGTTAATACCGGTAGTAATAACGGTTATTATCGCCATTAAAACAGGAGATATTATAATTGCTACTACTTTTGGTACAGTACTTGGTATTATTACTGCTTGCCTTTGCGGACTTTTTGATCTGGTACATATTGATTCAGATTCTACAGTGCCTGCGGTATTGGGAGTTCACGGTGACGCAGATGCTTTGGAACGTGTAGTAGACGGAGTGCTTTATACCGGTATCAGCGGTATGCTTCAGGTATGTATACTGGCATTGCTGCTCTTTGGATCAATCAGCGTAATGCGTGAGGGACAGGGCGACATTCTGTTACTCCGTTGCTTAGGCAAAATCGCCAGAGGTCCAAAATCGGCAGAAGGTACAATTTCTGTAATGATAATAGTGCTTTCCGCTATTATGGGACTTAATGCACCGGCAATACTTACAGTTGGAGCCTCATTTGCTAAGCCTCTTTCAAAGAAATATGGAATCAGCCCTTACAGAACAGCTAACTTAATGGATGCGCAATCTAACACTTTGGTTTATTGTTTGCCTTGGACACCGGCCATGGTATATACTTTGGGATTTGCAGCCGACAGTAATGCGCCTTTAGCCGCAATCGATATAATGCCATGTGTATTCTATTCGTTCTGTATGTTGGTAGTAATGACAGTAAGTATTTTCACCGGTACAGGCAGATATGACCTTATGGATAAACTGCCTCCGGAAGTACGTAAGGAATATGCCGGTTGGGAAGACAAATAAGAAGATAAAATCTGAGATAAGGTGAAAGGAGAGTCTGCAATGGAAACTGCAAAAAAAGGCGATTGGGTGCAGATTGAAGAAATCGTACTGCCTGCCGGACATAGAGCTCCGCAAGTGCCGGAAGACACACAAAAATGCGACCTTAAACTTTGGGTGAAAGGTATCTTGCAGGAAGATGGCAAAATCGGAGATGAAGTGGAAATAAAGACTGTGACTGGCAGAATAGCAAAAGGCACGCTTTGTGAGATAAACCCAAGATATGTACACGATTACGGTGACTTTCAGCCAGAGCTTTTACATGTGGAACTTCAGCTGAAGGAGTTATTGTTTGGAGGTGACAAATAATGGCATTGGATAAATCTTACGAAGCAATTAACGCCCGCAAACATGAAATCATCAAAAACGCTATGCGAATCGATTACGATGAATTTGAATATGAAGGAATCGGCTTCGATTATGAAGGCATGATGAAAAAAGTCGGATACTCCATGGAGGAAATGCGAAAAATCCAATTGGAGCATGGCGTAGGAAACACACCGTTAATTGAACTGAAGAACTTGACGGCGCTGGCAAGGAAATATGCGCCCGCCGGAAAAGGAGCCAGAATATTTATCAAAGATGAGACAGCCAATGCTTCCGGAAGCTTCAAAGCCAGAAGGGCATCTATTTCTGTTCATCATGCAAAGAAGCTGGGGTATAAAGGCGTTATCGCCGCCACTTCCGGAAACTATGGTGCAGCAGTTGCTTCACAAGCAGCCATGCATGGATTGAAATGCATAGTTGTACAGGAATGTTATGACGACAGAAAGGTCGGACAGCCGGAAATTCTAGAAAAACAGAGAATTTGCGAAGCTTATGGTGCGGAAGTTGTACAGCTTACTGTAGGACCGGAATTGTTTACTACACACTTGAGTTTGCTGGAAGATACGGGATATTTCAATGCCTCTTTGTATACTCCGTTTGGAATTGCCGGAGTTGAAACACTAGGCTACGAAATTGTACAGCAATGCAGAGAAATGTTAGGAAAAGATCCTGACGTAGTGGTGTGTACCGATGCCGGGGGCGGCAACCTGACTGGTACAGCAAGAGGTTTGCGCGAAGGTGGAGCTATGGATACGAAAGTGTATGGAGCTTGCATAGACTTGAGCGGATTGCATATGGCTTCCGACAAAGACTTTAATAAAAAATCCTGCACTACTGGTCATACCGGATTCGGTTTGCCGTTCGTAACTTGGCCGGACCGCTCTGACTGTCCAAGAAACGCAGCCAGAACTTTGAGATATATGGATAGATTGGTCACTGTAAAACAAGGTGAGGTGTTCTACATCACTCAGGCTTTGGCCGTATTGGAAGGCTACGAAAGAGGCCCTGCTGGGAACACCTCTTTGACGGCAGCATTCGCCTTGGCTCAAGAGATGGATGAAGACCAGGTTTTGATAGTTCAGGAAACAGAATACACAGGAGCAGGCAAGCATGTAATGCCACAGATGACTTTTGCAAGGAAAAACGGCATAGAGATCAAATTCGGAGATCCTGATACCGAAGTGCCGGGTAAGTCATTGGTATTTCCGGAAAATCCGGGACGGATCAAAGCCAGAGATTATGATTTAGAGCATGCTAAAGAATCATATATCAAAAACTGCGTTAAAAATTACAATATGACAAGTGCTACGGAAGAAGATATTAGATTTATCATGGATGAAATCCGTGAAAGCAGAGAATATGTTACAGAACAGTTAAAACAAAGAGGTGTAACCGTAAAATAACCGCCTATAATACGTTAAGGGGCTGCCTCATTAATGATCACGCCTTCCGTGATCGCCTTTCGCTACTGAGACAGCCTTCTTCTCATATGAATCATAAGATGAGAAACAAAAAAGCAAAAACCCACGATATTG
>UQEW01000005.1 GCA_900540145.1 uncultured Eubacteriales bacterium | reverse complement strand
AGACAGACAGACAGACAGACAGACAGACAGACAGACAGACAGACAGACAGACAGACAGAATCTAATTAAGCTTTTGCAGTATATTTTTGGGGTTGCGTTTGTAAAAATCAGCGATATCGCCGTGATTACAAGAGGAGGAAATTTCCAGAAGAAAGACTTTTGTAAAGATGGGGTTCCGTGCATTCATTACGGACAAATATATACTCATTATGGGATCGGCACTGAAAAAACAATTGCAGCGATTACGCAAAGTGCTGCAAACAAGTCTAAGTTTGCAAAGCCTAACGACATTATAATGGCAGTTACGAGTGAAAATATTGAGGATGTGTGCAAATGTGTGGCATGGCTTGGAGATGAAAAAATTGCGGTAAGCGGACATACAGCCATTATTCATCATAATCAAAACGCAAGGTATTTATCATATTATTTTCATACAGATATGTTTTTTAAACAAAAGAGGAAATACGCCCACGGTACAAAGGTAATAGAGGTAACCCCGGATAACCTTAATGATATAATTGTTCCGTTGCCGCCAATAGATGAACAAAACAGAATTGCAGATATTCTAGATAGATTTGACGTCCTATGCAATTCAATCTCTTCGGGCATTCCGGCAGAGATTGAATTGAGACAGAAACAATACGAATATTACAGGGATAAATTGCTATCGTTTTAAAGAAAAACCAGAGGTACAAATATGGGAAAAACCTTAGAAGAAATTACAGGCGAGCTCAGAAAAAGCGATAAAAAAGTACAATTGATATATGCATTTAATGGCACGGGTAAAACACGGCTTTCAAGAGCATTTAAAGAATTAATTGCCCCTAAAAACGAATCAGATGAAGAGAATGCAGGACTGGCAAGCAAGAAAATACTTTATTATAACGCTTATACGGAGGATTTGTTTTATTGGGATAATGATTTAGGCAATGATATTGATATAAAATTGAAAATTCATCCAAACGAATTTACAGAATGGGTGTTTGTGGAACAGGGACAAGAGCAAAACGTAATAAGCAATTTTCAGACTTATATCAACAACGAAGCGTTAATGCCGAAATTCAATGAAGATTTTTCAGAGGTTACATTTTCTTTAAGAAGAGGAAATGACGAAGATACCGAAAACATTAAGATATCCAAAGGCGAGGAAAGCAATTTTGTCTGGAGCGTTTTCTATAGCTTGCTGGAACAAGTAGTAGCAGTATTAAATGTGCCGGAAGAAAGCGATAGAGAGACGGACAGATTGAATCAATTAGAATATATATTTATTGATGACCCGGTAACATCTTTGGATGACAATCATTTGATACAGATGGCCGTAAATCTTGCAGAAGTGATTAGAAGCAGTGAGTCCAATTTAAAGTTTATTATTACCACACATAGCGCTTTGTTTTATAACGTACTGTACAATCAATTGAAAATCAGAAGAAATGGATACATGCTAATAAAAAATGAAGACGGCAGCTATGATTTAGATACTAAGTTTGGTGATTCAAATGAAAACTTTTCTTATCATCACCACTTGATAGGTATAATTAAACGAGCGATAGAAGAAAACAAGATTGAAAAATATCATTTTACTCTGTTACGTAATTTATATGAAAAAGCATCAAACTTTCTCGGTTATGAAAAATGGTCGGATTTATTGCCCGACGATAAAGAAGTGTATGCAAAACGCGTTATGAATTTCTACAGTCACAGAACCTTATTGAATGAAGAAGTTAAAGAGCCTACGGAAGCAGAAAAACAAACGGTGAAACTATTATTCAATCATCTGATCGATAACGCAAAATTTTGGAAGGAGTCAGACTGATGTATGAATATAATCCGATAGCGGAATCAAACAATTTCATAGTTTTGGACAAGTACGAAAAGTATGCGTCACGTGTACGTGAAACAAGTACATATCAGACAGAGGCGTCGCTTGAAAAGGAATTCATACAAGATTTAGTGAACCAAGGGTACGAATATCTTCCGGATTTGAGATCCCCAGAAGCAATGTTTGAGAATGCACGAGTACAGCTACAGACGCTTAACGACGTTCAGTTTACTGACTCGGAATGGGAAAGATTTTGCGAAGAATATTTAGACAAAGCAGGCGATAGCCATATAGACAAAACCCGTAAAATCCATAATGATTATATTTATGATTTCGTATTTGATGATGGACATATAAAGAATATATATCTTGTAAAGAAGGAAGAAAAAGATATAGTAAAAAACAAGATGCAAGTTATTTCTCAGTTTGAACAAACAGGGACTTACGCCAATCGATATGATGTTACGATTTTGATCAATGGTCTGCCACTTATTCAAATAGAGCTTAAGAAAAGAGGAATAGCCATACGGGAGGCATTTAACCAGATAAACAGGTATAGCAAAGAGAGCTTTAATTCAGAAAACTCTTTGTACAAGTATTTACAAATATTTGTGATTTCCAACGGCACGGACAGCCGTTATTTTGCCAATACAACAAAACGGGATAAAAACAGTTTCGATTTTACTATGAATTGGGCAACATCAAAAAATGTCCTGATTAAAGATCTAAAAGATTTCACCGCGACTTTTTTTCAAAAGAACACAATATTAAAAATATTGCTGATTTATTCTGTCCTGGATGTAAATGACAATTTATTGATAATGCGTCCTTATCAGATTGCCGCCACCGAGAGGATTCTCTGGAAAATAAAAAGTTCTTACTATGCAAAGAAATGGGCAACCACCGAAAGCGGCGGATATGTTTGGCATACAACAGGTTCCGGGAAAACGCTGACCAGCTTTAAAGCTGCCAGATTGGCTACAGAACTTGACTTTATAGACAAAGTTTTCTTTGTAGTAGACCGTAAAGATTTAGATTATCAGACAATGAAAGAGTATCAGCGCTTTTCACCAGACAGTGTCAATGGATCGGAAAGTACTGCGGGACTGAAACGCAATATTGAGAAAAAGGATAATAAAATTATCGTCACTACTATTCAAAAATTGAATAATCTCTTAAAAGCCGAACCCGATTTGGAAATCTACAATAAGCAGGTCGTTTTTATTTTTGACGAGGCCCACCGTTCGCAATTCGGAGAAGCGCAAAAAAATATCAAGAAAAAGTTTAAGAAGTATTATCAATTTGGATTTACAGGTACTCCTATATTTCCTGAAAACGCCTTAGGCACAGAAACAACTGAGTCAGTATTCGGAAGAGAGCTGCATTCGTATGTTATAACCGATGCGATCAGAGACGAAAAAGTACTGAAATTTAAAGTTGATTATAATGATGTTCGTCCCAAATTCAAATCAATTGAGATGGAGCAGGATGAGAAAAAGTTGACAGCGGCGGAGACGAAAGAAGCGTTATTGCATCCGCAAAGAATAAGGGAGATTTCGCAGTATATTTTAGATAACTTTGGAGTGAAAACGCACCGTACGCATCTTGGCGCCAAGGGGTTTAACGCTATGTTTGCTGTAAGCAGTGTCGATGCGGCAAAGCTTTATTATGAATCGCTCAACAGTATGCAAAGGGAGAGCGAAAGGCCGCTGAAAATTGCAACAATATTTTCTTTTGCGGCCAATGAAGCGCAGAGTGCTGTAGGGGAAATTCCTGATGAAAATTTTGAGCCCACGGCAATGGAAAGCAGCGCAAAGGAATTTCTGGCATTGGCTATTAATGACTATAACAAAATGTTTAAAACCAATTTTAGTGTTGAAAGCAAAGAATTCCAAAATTATTACAGAGATCTTTCTAATCGCATGAAGAATCAAGAAATAGACCTTTTGATAGTTGTTGGCATGTTTTTGACGGGGTTTGATGCGCCGACACTGAATACGCTGTTTGTAGATAAAAATCTCCGCTATCATGGACTTATGCAAGCATTTTCCAGAACTAATCGTATTTATGATTCCACAAAGACTTTCGGCAACATTGTTACATTTAGAAATCTTGAGCAAGCGACAATCGATGCAATAAAGTGTTTTGGCGATGATAACACAAGAAACATAGTTTTGGAAAAAAGCTATAAAGAATACATGGACGGATTCAAGGATATTGTTACAGGCGTAGAATGTCGTGGCTATGTGGATATAGTAAATGACTTGAATTCACGTTTTGCAGAAGTTGAGGAAATTGTCACAGAACATGATAAGAAAGAATTTGTTAAATTATTTAGCGAATATTTGAAGATAGAAAATATTTTGCAAAACTATGACGAGTTTACCTGCTTAAAAGAATTGCAAAAAGTGGACCTAAACGATTCTGAGGCTGTACGGGAATTCAAGGCTACGTATTTCGTCAGCGATGAAGATATCAGAGCTATGCAATCAATAGATGTATTGAAAGAAAGAACCATTCAGGATTATCGCTCTGTATATAACGATATTCGAGAGTGGCTCTATCGTGAGAAGGATGAGAGAGATAAAGAAAAATCAAAAATTGATTGGCATGATGTTGTATTTGAAGTAGAACTATTAAAATCTCAGGAGATTAATTTAGATTACATCCTTGAGTTAATCTTTGAGAAGCATCAAAATACGAAGGATAAAAGCGCCCTTATCGAAGAAATCCGACGCATAATTCGTTCCGGCACGGGCAATCGCGCCAAAGAAAGTCTGATTGTAGACTTTATAAATCAAACAGATTTAGATGAAATACAGGACAAAGCAGGTGTTATCGATGCATTTTTCCAATTTGCTCAAAAAGAACAGAAGAAAGAAGCAGAATCACTGATAGTTGATGAGCAACTTAACACGGAAGCCGCTAAACGATATATTCTTGCTTCATTAAAAAAGGGATACGCCAGCGAAAACGGAACGGGTCTGAATGAGACCCTGCCTAAAATGAGTCCTCTCAATCCACAATATCATGGAAAGAAGCAGCGAGTGTTTGAAAAAATATCTGCTTTTGTGGAAAAATATAAGGGAGTAGGCGGGACAATTTAACCGGGAGAACTATACAAATTCACTTCACAAGTGATATAATATTATCATAAAAAACAATGACTTATAAGCGCAGGCAAAATTGCTCAGCAAGAAAGGAAGGATAGTATGGGATTTTTAGATTCATTTAATGACGAAGAAGGTAAAATTAGCAAAAATTCAGGAAAGTATCGCGTAATGCAGATCGTTTTAAGAGAAAAATTCGTTGGAAAGGGTTCAAAAAATTTTCGTGAAATAGAAGACCTTTGCAATGAGCAGTATGCAGAAGGATATCGCTTGCATACATTTGCTCAATCCACATCAGGATCAACAGGCTTGGGCGGAGGAGACCGTACCGTTTGCAACCTTGTATTTGAGCGCATGGATTGATTAAAAATTAAGAGGCAACAGAGGAAATGACAGAAGAAAAAAAGAGGGCGTATTTTGAAAAGTATGCTCAAATGAAAGCTAAAATAAATCAGGCAATGGGAAACTACAAGGGTGAGATGATAAAGCTCAGTGACTGTATAGCTGACAATCCTGAGCTTCCTGGACAAGAATTTGAAACATCGAAAAAAGTAGTTTCCTTGTTGCGAGAACACGGATATAATGTAGAATATCCGTTTGCTGGCAGCAATTCAGCTTTCAGAGGCGTTTTCGGAGCTGATAAGCACAAGTATAAAATAGCCATATTGGCTGAATATGACGCGCTGCCTGAGCTGGGACATGCATGCGGACACTGCCTTTCATGCGCGGCATCGGTATTGGCGGCGTTATCTCTTAAAGACTTGCAAGACGATTTGAATGCAGATATCCACATTATCGGAACTCCGGATGAGGAGCACAGAGGATATAAATGCGTAATGTGCAATCAAGGGATTTTTGATAAATACGACATGTCCATCATGGTTCATATGTATAACAGTAATTGGATCATGCCGAAACTTAAAGCAGTAGATGAGTTCATATATGAGTTTGAGGGAAAAGCTGCTCACGCTTCGGCAGCGCCATGGGAAGGCCGCAACGCGTTAAACGGAGTCCAGCTTATGATGCACGCTATTGATATGCTGAGACAGCATACAAGGCCTGAGGCACAGTTCCATGGCATAGTTTCCTATGGAGGGGCAGCGCCCAATATCGTGCCGGAAAAAAGCTCGCTTAAACTTTTTGTCAGGGCCGATGGAAAGGAATATCTGGAGGAGCTTATAGGGCTGGTGGATGACTGCGCGCGGGGCGCTGCCATTGCTACGCAGACCACATTTAAAAAAATTCCTCAAAAGTATCATTATTATCTGAACCTTCGCGATAATAAAACGGGCGCGGACGCGTTGAGGGAGGTCTTCGATGAGCTGTGTCTTGTGGAGAATTACCCGGAAGGAGCTATTTTTGCGTCTTCAGATATAGGCAACGTAAGTTATGTTTGCCCTGCTTTCCAGCCATGTTTGCAGGTGATAGATAATGCAACCATACATACAAGGGAGTTTGAGAGAGCCATGAAAACTGACAAGGCTCATCAATCTATAGTGACAGCTGCACGTATAATATCATGGCAGATAGCGAAGATATTCAGTGATGAAGAGAAAATCGCTGCTATGAAAGCAGATTTTTGTCGCCTTCCATGAGGCGCAGGAAACTGCAAATAGAAAAACATTGATTTAAACGGACACTTTAGCCTCAATTAAAATGTTGTAATATTTTTAAGAATTTAAAAATATTACAACATTTATGTAAAAAATCGGGCCTAAACGGGTGGTAAAGGGGCAGGATGTTGCATTTTTTTATAATTTTCTCAAAATATACAACTTTTTTCAAAAAATGTTGTATATTTTTTTGCTTCTGGAAATAATTACAACATCTCACTTGCTTGGACGTCTGGCAAAAGCCATTTTCTATAGATTTACTGACAAAATCACAAAAAATTAAAAATTTTGTCAGTGTTGCAAGGTTCATGCTACATTAAAAGATTTTACTATTGCATTGCAGATCTTGACCGTAGGAAAGCCGTGACCTGCATATACGATTTATTTTAAGTCAAGAGGAAGAAACAGCTTCAGCTATGCGCTCCATACCTAATTTGACCATAGCTTTTGGCATGGCTAAATTTAGGCGGACATAGCCTTCGGCATTGCCGACAAATAGAGAATTGCCTCCTTCCAGCAGAACGCCAGCGTTGTTAGCGAAGAAAAGAGACAGATCGCCAGCGCCAGGCAGAGTTTTACTAAAATCCACCCACGCAAAATAGGTGGCTTCAGGCATTCGGAACGAGGCCGACGGTATATTTACTTCAAGAAACTCTTTAACAAAATTGAGATTACCATCGATATAAGCTTTCAGCTCGCTTAACCACTGAGCCCCTTCCTGATAAGCAGCTTGGTGGGCTGCCAGAGACAAAGGATTGATAGCGCTGCGAGTCTTATCGCGAGATATGAATCTTTTTCGTTCTTCGGCGTTTCTGATTATGATGTCTGAGAAGCATAGTCCGGCCAGATTGAAAGTTTTGCTTGCTGACATGCAAGTTACAAGGCGGTCGTAATCAGGCATGATTTTGCCCATAGGAATATGTTTCAAACCGGTGCGCAGAAGGTCGCAGTGGATTTCATCTGATACTATCCAAAGACCGTGTTTTTCACATGTTTGAGCTATGTGTTGGAGCTCGGCTTCTGTCCAAAGGCGGCCGGTTGGATTGTGAGGATTGCACAACATCAGCATTTTCACATCAGGATCGGAAGCTTTTTTGTCAAAATCGTCAAAATCTATTTCAAATCCGGAATCTTTTTTCTGCAAAGGCGAACAAACCAGCTCCACTTGGTTGTATTTACAGGCGTGAAGAAAGTGGCTGTATGCCGGCGTCATGGTGAGAACCTTTCCGTTATATGGCTTTACCAGGTCTTCAATCAGCTGATAAAGGGCGGGGATTATGCCCTGGGAAAAGGTCAGCTCTTCTTTAGGAAAGCCCCATCCGTAATTATCTAGACACCATTTATGAAAAGCGTTGTAATAATCAGAACCATATACACCTGTATAGCCTAAAATTTTCTTATCCACTCGGTCTTTAATGGCTTGCCTTATTTCGGGAGCTACCGCAAATTCCATATCGGCAATCCACATTCTGATGAATTCATCATCGGCGTATGGAAATTTTTTGTCAGGCCCGCATTTGAATATATAAGAGCGCCAGCCTTCTACGTTTTGAGAATTGGTATTTTTTCTGTCGACTATCTCATCAAAATTGTATTTCATTTTGTCGTTCCTCCCAGGATACTTTGATAAAGAATCATGTTTTCAGATATCTGTTATATTACCTGCTTATTATATCACTGAAAGAGTTCCAAAGAAAGAAATCATTGAATTATTAAATTTACAAGTATATAATAAACAAGCGTGTGAAAATGGAAACTAATGTGAAATGGGAGGAACCTTTATAATGAGTAGAGAAAATTTCCAGTCTAGGCTGGGGTTCCTACTGGTAAGCGCCGGATGTGCCATCGGAATAGGAAATGTGTGGAGATTTCCTTATGTGGCAGGCGAAAACGGGGGCGGTGTGTTTGTGTTGTTTTACCTGCTTTTCCTGCTTGTCATGGGAGTACCTGTACTTACGATGGAATTGGCTGTGGGCCGTGCCAGCAGAAAAAGCGCGGTCAACGGATATAAAAGCCTGGAGCCAAAAGGAAGCAAATGGCATATTCACGGATGGTTTTGCATGTTGGGCTGCTACCTTCTGATGATGTATTACACCACGGTATCAGGCTGGATGACAAGTTATTTTGCAAAGTTTGTCGCAGGTGATTTTTCTTCAGGGATGAGTTCTGAAGAGGTGGGAAATGTATTTCAGGATATGCTTGCAAGCCCCGGAGAAATGGGCTTTTGGATGGCGGCTACAGTGCTGGTAGGCTTTATCGTATGCAGCTTTGGACTGCAGAAAGGTCTGGAGCGCATATCCAAGTTTATGATGGTGGCTTTGCTTATTCTGATAGTTGTTTTGGCCATAAACAGCGTAACGCTGGAAGGCGCTATTGAGGGAGTTAAGTTCTATTTGCTTCCTGACTTTGAAAGAGCTTCTGAAGTAGGCATAGGCCAGGTCATGATGGCGGCGATGAATCAGTCGTTCTTTACATTGAGCCTTGGAATCGGCGCAATGGAGATATTTGGAAGCTATATGTCCAGAAAGAATACCCTTACGGGAGAAGCAGTTCGCATATGCGGACTGGATACTTTCGTGGCAGTTATGTCGGGAATGATAATCTTCCCTGCATGCTTTTCTTTCGGAGTGCAGCCGGATTCGGGCCCTCCGCTTATTTTCGTTACGTTGCCTAACGTATTTGTAGATATGGCCGGAGGAAGACTTTGGGGAGCGCTATTTTTCCTGTTCATGACATTCGCCAGTTTCACTACGGTTATCGCCGTGTTTGAGAATTTGCTGGCCAGCTGCATGGACAACTTCGGATGGACGCGCAAAAAGGCGGTAATCATCAATTTGATATTGGTACTTGCAGCCAGCCTGCCTTGCGTGCTTGGATATAATGTGTGGAGCGACCTTCAGCTGATAGGCGGAAGAAACGTGCTTGATACTGAAGATTTCTTGGTAAGCAATTTGCTGCTGCCTATAGGGTCTTTGATATATCTGCTGTTCTGTGTTACCAAATGGGGTTGGGGCTTTGACAATTATATCGAAGAAGCCAACAAGGGAACCGGACTTAAGATGTCCAGAAAATTTAAATATTATTTCCAAATAGTTCTACCTGTGCTTATAGTTATCATACTGGTGCAGGGGCTCATATGATAACGCCGGATATTTATTAAATACACTATATATGCGATGAAAGGACTGTATCAACGTTTTTGAACAGTCCTTTTTGATTTACTTTACATGTATTTTACAAACATTTAATGCGTAGGCGGTTTCACTTGTCAGCAGAATCTTATATTATAAGATACCAACATATATCCAGAAAATGTAATTTTATACTGGATTATACTTAAATTTAATTTTTCACCCCGTTTTTTTAAATAACGTTACGTATTATATATAAGGAAGGAAATCGCTTTCATGGAAGAACAACATAAAATCATTCGGCAAGTATATGCGGCGAAAGAGGATGTTAAAGAAGCAGACCTTCTTATCAGTACATATATGCCTTTCATTAAAGCAGAAACCGCGAAATTTTTGAAAAGACCGCCCTTTGAGGCCCATGACGATGAGCTCAGCATAGCTATGATGGCTTTTTATGAAGCAATCAATGGCTACTCCAAGACTCGTGGAGCATTCTTCAAATATGCGGCCATGATTATACGAAGCCGTCTCATAGATTATGCACGCAGAGAAAAACGGCATGAAGGCAATATATCTTTAGATTCTGCATCTGAAGAGGAGAACCCTTTAATCGATCGTATCTCTGATAGCAAAGACCATCACGAAACGGTAGAATTAAAAGAATCTACACGTTCGGAAATAGTGGAGCTGACTCGGCAGATGGAAGATTTTAAAGTCAATTTAAGCGACGTAGCGGATAACTGCCCGAAACAGCAAAGAACCCTTTATGCTTGTCATAAAGCGTTGCAGTACGCCCAAGAGAACCCTGAACTTTTGGAAGAACTTTTAAAGACAAAAAGATTGCCGATAAGCAAGCTGTCTGCAGGGTGCGGCATAGAAATAAAAACATTGGAAAGGCATCGCAAATATATGGTGGCTTTGTTGCTGATTCATACCAATGGTTATGAAATCATACGAGGGCACTTAAAACAAGTGATGAAAGGAATGGCAAGATAATGAGCTATATGGTTATGGAATGTCACCCCGGATATGCGATTTTATTGGATGAAGAGGGGAGATTTTTAAAAGCCGCCAACTTGAGATATGAGGTTGGGCAGACCGTATACGACCCAATATTTGTAAAGGATAATCCTTCTGAGAAAAAACACGGAAAGCTATTGCTTAAGAGCGGTATCTTGGCAGCGGCGGCATGTTTCCTTTTGTTCTTTGGAATCAACTACTACCATAATTATATTGAAGTTTATTCTTCCGTATATCTTGCCATAAATCCGCAAGTGCGGATGGAGCTCAACCGGCAAGGAGAAGTGGTGGAATTGGTCGGCACCAACCAGGATGGAATGACGCTGCTTGAAGGTTATGACGCTGAAAGGAAAGATAAAGCAATAGTAGCAGATGAATTGATTGACAGAGCTATTGACATGGGATTCTTGTCGGAAGGAGGACAAATTTCTTTTTCCATCGATTGTCCTGAAGACGCGCTGTTTCAGCAATACGGTACGGAACTTCGCCAGGAGGTAACAGAGCATTTGAAAGGGCGTATTACCGTTGAAATCGAAATCATCGATTACAAAAAAGGAAGCAATGCAGATAAGAGTGAATCAGGATCGGACTTGGCCGCTTCTCAGGATGTCCAATCTCCGCAAAAACCATCCGGCACATCTGATTCAAGCAGCTCCGCATCGTCCTCTTCGGACTATGGCAATTCAGATTACGGTCAGAGCAGCAGCGGAAAAGGGAATAGCAGCGGAAATAATCAGAGCGGCGGAAGCAGCCAGAGCAGCGGAGACAGTCAGGCATCGGTCACTCAGCAACCTGAAACACCGCCTCAAAACAGCAACACGGGAGCCGGTAATCAGAGCAACTATGGCAATGATACCAATTATGATGATGGAGGCAGCAATTACAGCGATAGTGACGACAGTGATGATGACAACGGGCAAAGCAATTACGATGATTAAAAAAATTTTATTTGATACCCCGATTTTTGGTAAAGTCATTCGTAATCTGTTAATACAAAGATAAGATAAGAAAGTTTTATAGAAGATGAAAGGAGCAATAAGCATGAAATTAAGAAGAAAGATATTAGTTGCGGTTTCTTCACTGACCGTTATGACGGCAGTACTTCTGTCCGGATGCAGTGCCCCTGCAGCAGAAGAGTCGGCTATATCTGAGAAAGGAATACTTACTTTAAGTGTAAATCCGGAAATCCAAATCGAATATGACAAAGACGGAAAAGTCTTAGCCCTGACAGGACAAAATGAAGATGGAATTAAAATTGTTGAAGCGTATCAAGATTATATCGGCAAAGACTGTGAGGAAGTTTTGAGAGAACTGGTTGTAAAAATCAACGAGTCAGGTTATTTCGTAGATGATATAGATGGACATAAGAAAAACATAGTACTGAAGCTGGAACCGGGCTCTGTGCTTCCTGATGACGATTTCCTCATTAACATGAGCACAAGCGCGCAGGACGCCGTTAAAGGTCTCAGCCTGTCTTCAGGAATAGTTACCATAGATGATGATGATTACGACCAGGCTTATGCCAAGGATAACCAGCCTTCTCCTTACATTACTTTGCAAAAAGCACAGGAAATAGCCCTGCTGCAGGCCAACGTCAGCGCATCTGACGCTGTATTTGAAGATAAAGAGTTCGACCATGACGACGGCACACCTGTCTTCGAGCTGGAATTTACCGCTAATGGAAACAAATACGAATATGATGTCCATGCGGTTACAGGCAAAGTTATAAAAGCCGAGCATGAGACTATAAGAAACAACGCAAGCGGCAGCGGCAGCACTGTATCTAACAATACAGATTACGGCCCTGGCAATGATGGCGTGACTGACTATAACGACAACAGCTATATCAGCAATAACAACAGCGGTGCTAGCTCAAGCAGCGGCAGCACCGCAAGCAGCAACAGCCATAACGGCAACTCTAATTACAACGGCAATACTAACTACGATGACAACGGTAACACCAATTACAGCGGCAATACCAACTACGATGACAACGGCAGCACTAATTACGACGATAACGGTAATACCAATTATGATGACGGAGGCAGCAATTACAGCGATGACGATGACGACGACGATGATGACAATGATGATTAATCATAAAGCGTCAGATGCTATGCGGCATGAATTAAAGCACCAGATTAACCTTAGGGAAGACCTGGTGCTTTCCCAACGTCTTAGAAAAATCTTTCCTCATGATAAAAACGCAGGGGCAGATGGCACCTATAAGGTTACCAGCCTTTACTTTGACACTCCTTATGATGATGCCTTGAGAGAAAAGCTCAACGGAGTAAACAGAAGAGAAAAATTCCGGCTTCGCTATTACGGAGACGATATTTCATTCATTCGAGTGGAAAAGAAATACAAAGAAAACGGTCTTTGCGGCAAGCGCAGCGCATTGTTGACACCCACACAAGTTCAAAAGCTCCTTTCGGGAGAATATGAGTTTTTACTTGATGCGGAAGAGCCGCTTCTCGCGGAGTTTTACAGCAAGCTGCAGGGAAAAGCTTTGCGGCCTAAAACCGTTGTAAGTTATAGCAGGGAAGCTTTTTGTTATGACCCGGGAAATGTGAGAATTACTTTGGACAGGAACATTGAGACGGCTTTCAACGTTGCGGAGTTTTTAAATCCAACTGCGTCTTGCCTAAATGTATTGGGAGATGTCACAGTGCTGGAAGTAAAATATGACAGATTTTTGCCTGAAATTGTAAGAATGGCAGTGCAAGTGGACGGGAGAAAATCTATGGCCTGTTCCAAATATGCCTTGTGCCGTCAATGGGATTAGACGAAAGGCGTCACGTCCGTACGTATGATAATGATTATCCGCCGGGAGGAACATATAAATGACATTTCAAGATATTTTTAAATCGGGCTTTATCGAAAATATAGCCAGCGTGTCTGTTCTGGATATGGCTATCGCACTTGTTCTGGCTTTTTTGATGGGGCTGTTTATATTTTTCATTTACAAAAAAAGTTACAGCGGAGTGATGTATTCTGCCAGCTTCGGAGTGACTCTCATAGCCCTTTCTCTTATCACCACTATTTTGATTATGACGGTTGCCAGCAATGTGGTGCTGTCGCTGGGCATGGTGGGCGCGCTGTCTATTGTAAGATTCCGTGCGGCCATTAAAGAGCCTATGGACATTGCCTTCCTATTTTGGGCTATCGCTGTAGGTATAGTGCTGGCAGCAGGTTTGATTTTGCTGGCGGTAGCAGGCAGCGTTTTTATCGGCGTAGTGCTTCTGATATTCGCTCAAAAAAAGACGGTGGATTCGCCATATATATTAATAGTACATTGTGAAAACGGACAAATAGAAAAACAGACCAAAGAATTTGTAAAAGCTCATGTTAAAAGAATTAACGTAAAAAGTAAAAGTGTGACAGGCGGCCAAGTTGAACTGAACTACGAAGTGCGCTTGCAAAATGACGACTGTGATTTTGTCAATGAACTTGAAGCTATGGAAGGCGTTTCCAGAGTAGTGCTTGTTTCATACAACGGGGATTATATGGGATAAAGACATGTTAAACAGCAAGCATATTGATAAGATTTGCATTGCGGCTGCATTGTTGGCTCTGGCGATTACAGTGATTCTGATATTTGGCGATAAACTGGGCATACCTAAGGCCAGCCGGAATCCCGGATATGTATCCAGATTGTTTGACGACAGCCGCGTGCATACGATCAACATTCAGATTGACCGGTGGGACGACTTCATAGAACAAGCTGAAAAAGAAGAGTATGTTCTTTGCGATGTTAACATTGACGGTGAAGACTTCCGCAATGTAGGTATCAGAGCAAAGGGCAACAATTCCTTAAGTCTGACGGAGGAATACGGGCTATGCAGGTATAGTCTAAAGCTGGAGTTCGACCAGTTTGTAGACGGCGGAAATTATTACGGCCTGGATAAATTTTCGTTAGATGCGTCTTTTCAGGATAACAGTTATCTGAAAACATATATGGCGTATGATATGATGAGCTTTATGGAAGTGCCTGCTCCGCTATGCAGTTATGTATGGGTGCAGGTAAACGGCAAGGATTGGGGTTTGTTCCTGGCAGTTGAGGAGCCGGAAGAGTCTTTTGCTCTTAGAAATTTCGGCAGGGATTACGGGCAGCTTTACAAACCTGACTATCGCTCATTGGATGATGAAAATAACGATGTGGCGTTAAAGTACGTTGACGATAATGCGGAAAGCTATCCAAATATCTTTGAAAATGCCAAATTTGATACATCAGAGGAAGATAAGAAGCGTTTAATCAAAGCGCTGGAGGTTTTAGATTCCGGAGAAGCTTTGGACACGGCTGTCGATGTAGAAGAGGTTTTAAGGTATTTTACTGTTCAAGTTTTCGTTATGAACTGGGACAGCTATTTAGGATACACAGGCCATAATTATTTTTTATACGAAGAAGACGGCTTACTTAGCATCATTCCGTGGGATTATAACCTGGCTTTTGGCACATATGCTCTGGGAATGACCAACCCTATTGACGACCCGAATATAATTATCAATTATCCGATAAATACTCCGGCTGAAGGCGAGATCATGATGAATAGACCTCTGTATCATAATCTGATGCAGAATGACAAATATTTTGCCCGCTATCATGAGCATTTTGATATGTTTATTTCTGAATATTTTGAAAGCGGAAGATTTGAGGAGACATTGGCTCAGACAGAGCAGATGATAGCGCCTTATGTTCAAAAGGATCCTACGTCATTTTGTTCATATGAAGATCATAAGCTTGCGGTAGACACTTTGAAAAGCGTTTGCCTTTTGCGAGCCGAAAGCGTAAGAGGCCAGTTGGAGGGATATTTTCCATCCACTTTGCAGCAGCAGCTTTATATGGACGCCGGTGTCGATGCGTCTGAAATCAAGCTAACTGATTTGGGAGATTTTGATGATTTGTCATCTTAAATAGGCTGGCATCATGCACCTTGTTCTCATGGCTGTCTGTCGCCTGAACCTAATCAGAGCTGCTTCGGCTATTTAACCAATGCTTCTTTCGCTTTGACCAGATGCCTGTAGCTGTTGAAAGTAAGGCAGCCTATAGTTACCGCTGCAATATCGACGCAGGTACGAATTATGAGGTCGATTACATCTACAGCAAACACAAGAGGCATAAAAAAATTAAACAGCAGCAGATTGAGCCCGAACAGGAGGCCGCCTAAAATAAGAGACTGCTTTATACGGCATTCAGCGTCTATATACATATTAATCCATGCCATTATAAGCGCAATAACCAGTCCGGCCAGAAAGCACCATGCCATGGTCTGCACAGGTTCAATATCAAAAGAAGAGTAAATATCTATCACCAGATATTGAATAGTTCGCCAAGATACAAAGCAGGCAGCAATCGCCAATACAGGCAATACAGTGTTCTTGTTTTTTCTTCTGGAAGTTTCAGCCTGCGTTTTGCCTAAAAGCAAGCCTGTTAAAATTCCCATTACGACAAGAGCGAAACTGTCTGCCAGAGGATAGGTTAATTGGTCAACCGGTGCCACGTGGGGCAGCGGTTCCAACAGATAGACAACCCAAATGGCGCAGCAGCAAAAGCCGTATTGGAGTCCTTGGATTATTCGATTTCCGTAAAGCCGCTTCCTTATGAGAAGGAACATAGAACAGATGGCCGAATACGCAAAAAAACCATATATTGTAAAAGCAAGCGGCATGATTCCGTTTTCCGCCAGAAAGCTGGGAGGCAGAGCGCTTTGCGATGCCGGCGGTATAGCCATCTGCCCCAATATTCGAGCTGCAGTGGTCATCAAGCCTATAAACATAATTTTTGATAAGGTTTTCAATTTCATACTCATTTTAGTTTCTATTGATTTCCTCGATAATAGGGTTTAGAAAAGCCAAATCAGTAAAGTCCGCTTCTTTGCCATAAGTGTCCAGAAAAGCTTGATTTTCTGCCGTTTGATTTTCATAAGGGACGCTTTTGAGGGACTTGTGCATCAGCGCCATCATCGCTCGATGGGAGAGGGACAGATTCCGATAATCTATCTTTCCGCGAAGGTGATAAATTTCAGCCTTTCTGAACAATTGGTCTGAAATCTGATTTTTCATGGAATTTTGAATATCGCTTATTACCGATTGCTGATTTGGGTCGGATACGCCCACGGTTACAATTATCAATTTTTGTTTATCCGACAGCGTGAAGTTTCGAAACGTCGAAGACAGTCCTAACACGCCGCCGGCATAAAGTCCGCCCATGTATATTATGATGTTTCGATCCTTAAACTCAGGATGTTTATTGTAGCTGACGGCAGGCAAGCCTGTTCTTTCTGACAGCTTTTCAGCGTAATATTTAGTACTTCCGTATTTGCTTCCGTAAATAATAATACCGTTCATAGTCATTATGATATAAAAAAACCAGGCAGCAAACTATCGCGGCCTGGTTAATATTATGTAAAATCATTTAAAAATATCCATCTTTTCTATTCGGTCAAAGGCTTCCGCCAATTTGTCGATTCTGACGGTACAAGCAATTCTTATGTATCCTTCGCCGCAATCGCCGAAAGCGTTGCCGGGAAGAGTGAGAACATGGGCTTCTTTCAATATTAAGTCGGAAACTTCAGCAGACGTCAAGCCCGTTTTCTTTATGTTGAAAAACAGGTAGAAGGTACCTTTCGGGTCCGGCACAGACATGTTTGGAATGCGGTTAATCCTTTTGGCTGCATAAAACACCCTGTTTTTATATTCTTCCCTCATAGCGGGCTGTATTTGATGGCGGTGTTCCATAGCGTACAAAGCAGCCCTCTGAGAAATTGAAGGGTAAGTGAACACCAGCTTTTCGCTTATTTGACGGATTACGTTCACCAGAAATTCCGGAGCTATTATATGTCCTATCCTCCATCCTGTCATAGTGTAGTCTTTTGAAAAGCTGTTTATTACGATGGTTCTGTCTTTGACTTCGGCGATTTGAAGCATGGACATGAAAGGATTTTGGAAGGAATAAAGGCTGTATATTTCATCTGAAATTATTACCAAATCATTTTCTATGGCTATTTTTGCGATATTTTCCATAGTTTCTTTGGTGAAACAACTTCCTGTAGGATTGTTAGGCGAATTTATCACTATAGCTTTTGTACGCTCTGTAATAAGCGATTTTAGCCTATCTACGTTTATTTGAAAATCTTCTTCCTCAAAAGTAGGAAGAACCACAGGCACGCCGCCGGCCAGCTGAATCTGCTGCGGATACTGAGTATAGTAAGGCGCATGGATAATGACCTCATCTCCCGGGTCCAGAATGGCCTGCAGAGATAGATTCATAGCCAGGCAGGCACAGGAAACCATGATTTCTTCATCTTTTATGGTGATTCCCAAATCATCCCTGTAATAATCTGCGATAGCTTTTCTTAGTTCAGGATCACCGCGAAAATCGGTATATTTTGTATGACCTGCCAGAGCGTCTTCCATGGCAGCTTTGATTATTCGGCTATCAGTGATGAGATCAGGGTCTCCAAGGCTCAAATTTATACAATCATCGAATTTTCTTGCCAAGTCATAAGAACTGCTCATGGCTGTGCTATAGTCTTTCCAAAATCTCTTTGAGATAAATCTGTGCTTCATTTTCTACTCACCTCGCATGTCTTTGTATTTGCGTTTTCATACTTTCGAATTAATTTTCATAATATCATCATTTGTGTAAAATAGCAAATTTCATATTGAAAATATTATACAGAATGTTTAAAATAATAGAGTATATTACTTTTAGAGAAGGGACCTTGAATATTTATGCCAAAAACTATCAGAGCTGTAGGAGCATGTCTTATAACATCTTCTTTTTTTGGGCTGAGTTTTATATTTATAAAGCTGGTCGTGGATGAAATTCCGTTGTTCTCAATGTTGGCGTGGAGAAACGTGATAGCCCTAATAGCTATGACGATATGCGCCGCTGTAGGAATCCTTGATATCCATCTAAAGGGTAAGGATTTGAAACTGTTGCTTTTACTCAGTCTTTTTCAACCCATATTGTATTACATATTTGAAGCCTTGGGCGTTAAGATGACCACAGCTTCAGAAAGCGGAATAATCATTGCATGCATTCCTATAATGACAATGATATTCAGTATAATATTTTTAAAAGATAAGCCTACCAGGCTTCAAGCTCTTTTCATGGTGCTTACCGTGGCCGGTGCAGTCATCGTTGCAGGTATAGGAGGGCTGCAGACATCAAGTAATCTTTTGGGATATTTTATCTTGATTTTGGCTGTATGCAGTGATTCGGCGTATTCTATAACATCTCAGAAGCTTAAAGATTTTACGAGCGCTGAAAAAACTTATGCTATGTGTGTTTCGGGTACAATAGTATTCACTATATGCGCTTTTATACAAAACGGAACTCAAGGAACAATTAAGGAATTTGTCACCTTGCCGTTTTCCGATACGGGATTTTTGATTTGCGTTTTATATTTGGCCATAGGCTGCAATATCATAGCTTTTCTCTGCTCCAATTATGCTATCTCCATCATCGGAGCTACAAGAAGATCTGCGTTTGCAGCTGTGTCAACGGTTATAACGGTAGTTGCAGGGGTATTATACTTACACGAGCCATTTACATGGCTTCAGGCTCTAGCTACTGCAATGATATTGATAGGCGCTACAGGAGTCAACTTTGCCGCAAAGAAAGACGACGGTACACAAAAGCTGGCGGATGTGCCTAAATAAAGCGGACGAGTATTGAAAACCCTATCGTGTTAAAAGAACGATAGGGTTTTAAGCATATTTATATTTCAAGGTAAGAAATAGTTTGGAAGGAGAAAATATGACGCTTAAAGAGCTGGAAATCGGGCAGACCGCCAGGATAACATCTGTTGGAGGAGAAGGTGCGCTGAGGCAGCATTTTCTTGACATGGGCGTTATCCCCGGCGCTGAAGTAACACTGATTAAGTATGCTCCGATGGGAGACCCTATGGAATTGCGAATTCATGGGTATGAATTGACATTAAGGCTTGAAGATGCTGAAAAAATTCAAATTTCTCGTGACCTGATTGATAAAAAGCAAGAATCGCCGTTAGGCGATATGATAAATAAGGACTATATCGAAAATAAAAATAAAGAATATGCAACAAATAAGAGCAAAGCTCATCCCGGCCTGGGTGAGGGAGGGAAGTATCATGAAAAAAAAGACGAGCATCCTCTTCCAAAAGGTACAACTCTCACATTCGCTTTGGCAGGCAACCAGAATTGCGGCAAGACTACGCTGTTCAACCAGCTGACAGGCGCCAATCAGCATGTAGGCAATTTCCCGGGAGTAACTGTAGACCAAAAAAGCGGCAGCATCAAAGGCCACAGCGACACTCTGGTGACGGACTTGCCCGGCATTTATTCCCTGTCGCCTTACAGCAGTGAAGAACTGGTTTCGCGGAGGTTTATCTTGGAGGAAAAGCCTACAGGCATTATCAACATAGTAGACGCCACCAACATAGAGAGAAACCTCTATCTGACTATGCAGCTGATAGAACTGGATATTCCTATGGTCTTGGCCCTCAATATGATGGATGAGGTCAGAAATAACGGCGGAACTATACATATAAATGAAATGGAAGAAATGCTGGGTATCCCGGTGGTGCCTATCTCTGCCGCGAAAAATGAAGGAATAGATGAATTGGTAAGCCATGCGTTGCACGTGGCTCAGTATCAGGAGAAACCCAGCAGAAACGACTTTTGTAATAAAGATGAAAACGGCGGAGCCGTACACAGGTGTATCCACGGCATAATGCATCTGATAGAGGACCATGCTGCAGCAGCAGGCATTCCGATAAGGTTTGCTGCAGGAAAGCTGATTGAAGGCGACGGAATGGTGACAGAGGCTCTTAAACTTTCCGATAATGAAAAAGAAATGATGGAACACATCATATCTCAGATGGAGCAGGAAAGAGGCCTTGACAGGGCAGCCGCCATTGCTGATATGAGATTTTCTTTCATAGAAAAGCTGGCAGCAGAGACTGTAGTAAAACCAAAGGAAAGCAAGGAGCACGAGAGAAGCCGCAAGATAGATAAGATATTTACCGGCAAATATACGGCAATTCCGGTATTTATAGGGATAATGGCTCTGGTATTTTGGCTTACGTTTAATGTTATCGGAGCATGGCTCCAGGGGCTTTTAGAAGAGGGAATAGACTATTTGGCGGCGCTCACAGACGGATTTCTTACAGATGCAGGAGTCAACACCGTGCTTCATTCCCTCATCATAGACGGTATTTTTGCAGGTGTCGGCAGCGTTCTGAGCTTTATACCTCTCATAGTAATACTGTTCTTTTTCCTGTCTCTGCTTGAAGACAGCGGATATATGGCAAGAGTAGCCTTTGTAATGGATAAACTGCTGAGAAAGATAGGCCTTTCGGGAAGAAGTATAGTGCCCATGCTTATAGGATTCGGATGTACCGTGCCAGGAGTTATGGCCAGCCGAACTTTGCCTTCTGAGCGTGACAGGAAAATGACCATAATGCTCACTCCGTTTATGAGTTGTACTGCTAAATTGCCTATATATGGCTTTTTTACAGCAGCTTTTTTCCCGGGACATGGAGCTGTGGTCATGATAACACTGTATGTTCTAGGAATTGTTGTGGGCATTTTATGTGCGCTTCTTTTTAAGCGTACCCTCTTTAAAGGAGAAGCAGTGCCTTTTGTTATGGAACTGCCTAATTACAGAATGCCAGGAGCCAAGAATGTCGGTCACTTGCTTTGGGACAAAGCGAAAGACTTTCTCCAGAGAGCTTTTACCGTCATCTTTATAGCTTCGATAATAATATGGTTTTTGAAAACCTTTGACTTTGGATTGAATATAGTTACTGACTCCAAAGACAGCATGTTAGCGGTGATAGCCGGATTCATAGCGCCTTTGTTTGTGCCTCTGGGCTTCGGCAATTGGAGGATATCTACAGCGTTGATAGCCGGATTTATGGCTAAAGAAAGCGTTGTATCCACATTGACAGTCTTGTTTGGCGGAACGGAAAGCCTGCTGGCTACACTGACGCCTTTAGATGCAGCCTCTTTGCTGGTATTCTGCCTGCTTTATACTCCTTGTGTGGCGGCCATAGCCTCCATAAAACGGGAACTGGGCGGCAAATGGGCTTTGGGCATTGTGATTTGGCAATGTGCCATAGCTTGGGCAGCAGCATTCTTAATACAGCTTTTAGGTAGCGGACTTGGATTTTAGTGCTTACAGAAAAACAATTTGCCAATGAAAGATTGAAAGTATAGGAAGGTAACGAGGATGATATACACGCCTTTAACTAAAAAAGCCATGCGTATAGCATATTACGCCCACCATGGGCAGGAGGACAAAGGAGGAGTGCCTTACATATTTCATCCCATTCATCTTGCAGAACAGATGGAAGATGAAATTACTACCTGCATTGCGTTGCTTCACGATGTAGCAGAGGATACAGAGGTAACCATAGACAAGCTTGCGGAGATTTTTCCGCCGGAAGTTGTAAATGCGCTAAAGCTTTTGACTCACAGCAGGGACGTCGATTATTTTGATTATATCAAAGCCGTTAAATCCGACCCTTTGGCTAAAAAGGTCAAATTGGCAGATATTGAACATAATTTGGATGAAACACGAACGTGCGAAATAGAAGTATTAAGTACACAAGGTGACGAAGCGTTTTGCCGGCAGCAAAAAATAAAGAGAAGAGAAAAATATAAAAAGGCAAAAGAAATATTAACAGCAAAGTAAGATTATGGCTATGGCGATGATATGGATTGTAAAGAAAGGATTTTTAGTGTAATATGAAGATAAAGGACATGACGTTGGAAAATTACATGGATATTTTGAAGTCTGACTCCCCTGCGCCGGGAGGCGGCGCTGTGAGCGCTCTTACAGGAGCTCAAGGGGCGGCGTTGGTGTCCATGGTGTGCGAACTTACTATTCCTAAGGAAAAATACAGCAAATATAGAGAAACATGTATTGCTATCAGAGATGATATTTTAAAAATATATCAAAAACTGGTTACAGGCATAGATAAAGACGCAGAGGCATTCGGCAGTCTTTCTTCCGCGTTAAAGATGCCAAAAGGAAGTGAAACAGAAAAGGCAGCCAGGAATATAGCCATACAGGAGGCGACAATTGCAGCTACGGAAGCGCCTTATGAAATTATGGAGCTGTGCCTTTCGGGGCTTAAGATAACTGCCGATGCTGTAGGAAATTCCAATCCCAATGTTTCATCGGACTTAGGTGTTGCGGCATTAAATTTTTTAGCAGCAGTTAAAAGCGCTTATCTCAACGTAAAAATAAACCTGCCGGGGATAAAGGAACAAGAAATAAAGCGCCGTTTTGAAACGGTCGACGGAATGATACGAGAAGCGGAGGCATTAGCTGAAAAGATTTATACGAACGTTCTGGGAGCCCTTTAGGGCATAATGCCTTTGAAGAAAGGAATACCTATGGAAGATAAAAAAAATAAACCAAAGAAAAAACAAATATATACTGTCTTGATGTTGATATGCGTAGTGGTATTTTTGTTTGCTTTATACAAAGTGGTAACTATCATCATGGATTACAAAGCTATTGACGATTATTACGACAAAGCCAATGAAGAGTTTGTCACCATAGAAGATGACGGACAGAAAATAAATGTAGATTTTCAGCAATTGAGAGAAATAAACGATGATGTTTCGGGATGGATATACCTTAAAGATACTGATATCAGTTATCCTATACTGCAGGGTCCATCCAATGATTATTACTTGTTTCGGGACTACGAAAAAAATTACCTGGTAGCCGGAAGCATTTTCCTGGATTCTTCCAACCAAAAAGATTTTAGCGACAGCCATACCATAGTTTATGGACATAACATGCATAACGGTTCAATGTTCGGCAGCTTAGATAAGTTTATGGAAGAAGAATACAGAGACGAGCATCCGTATGTTCATATTTTGCTTCCGGATGGAACATGGCACAGGTATGAAATTTTTTCTTCATATATCGCAGATATAGATGACGGTACTTTTACCGTTTTCAGTGATAGCCAGCAAGAATACGATAAATATCTGTCTCTCTGTGAAGAGAAGAATCTCTATAGCAATACTGAGCCTCCTGCCGATGGCGAGAATATATTGACTCTTTCCACCTGCACGGAAGACAGCGATGATTATAAGCGATATGTATTGCAGGCCAAATACGTAGGAGAGGTAGACTCTATTCAGTAATTTACAAGTGAAATGGAACGGCACAACGAAAAGACCCATCCGAATGGATGGGTCTTTTCTGAAAGTGTGTGTGTATTCAATAAAAGAAGGAAAGTTTGCTAAGTTATTAATAATATTAATGTTAATATTAATATTATTAGCATAACTATATTACCACGTATAAGTGGAAAAGTCAACAAATTCCCATGCAATTTTATCGCCTTCTTGCAAAATTTGTTCATCGGCGCCTACAGAAACGGATTCTCCGTTGATAGTATATATCCACCCGGTAGTATCCGCATAGTCTCCTTCGTTAAGCCCAAGCATTCCGGTGATGTATCCTCCTGCTGAGTCTATGGTTATATCCAGCTCGTTGGCGACACAAAATATTTGGGTGGCTTCTAAAACTGAAGTTCCTTCCTCTACTGTAAATTCAGTTTCTTCGATAGCCTCAAAATCCGCAGCTTCAACATCGTCGTTTTCGCTGTCGGAGAATGAAATTGAAACGTCGATAGGATTCACTATATCCTCGTTGCCGGTATCTTTTGGCTCGCCGGAACATGAAACCAGAGCAAAGGAAAGAATAAAAACACATAAAACCGATAAAACTTTTTTCATTATTACCTCCTATTGATAAACAACAATGCCGTCAATGATTGTCATTACAGCTTTTTCTTCGGGGAGCCCGTCGCATGTATGTTGGTAAGGATTTGATTCAAATACGGCAATATCTGCGAACTTTCCTATTTCAATCGTCCCCAGCTTATCAGAGCAATTTATAATCAACGAAGCGTTTTGCCATTGCTCGTCTTTAAATTCCCGGGATATACAGAATATGCTGTCAGAATACATAAGCTCTTTTTTCATATCATCCGGCAAATTGTCTGAAGATTCAACGGCAAGCATTACTCTATATCATTTTCCTCGGACATGTTCGCAAGCCATATATGCTTTTTCTAAATCTATTTTATCTTTAGCTTGCAGATAAATGTCAAATCCCTTATCAGCAACCTGTTCCAATATTGTATTAAGCGCTTTTTGAGAAAAATCCATAGGGCAGCTTTCGCCGTCCAAGATTACCAGCAGCAGTTTGGCGTTGAAAAAATCGCCGATTTCATTACATGTGGTTTTCATCTGCATAAGCTGGTGAATGAGATTTTTCGGAAGAACAGGCCTGTTGATATAGTAGGAACTGAAAAATCTTTGGCACAATAAATTTTCGTTATAAAGACTTATAAGGCAGTCCCTGTATATGGATTCAAAATAATCGGGCGCGCCCAGACTGAGAACAGACGTTATACCTCGTTGCGCGTTTTTCATCATCGATTCAGAAACATACTGCTCTATTTCTTCAAAATCGAAAGGTATGAGCAAATTTAATATATAAGGTGTGGTTATATATTGAACCATCTCTTCTTCAGCAGTCTGATTTATGATTTGGGCTGCCTGAGAGTTATAGATACAAGATATGTTGTTGCGACAAAGAAAAACAGCAGGTTTATCAGGGCAAGCCAAATCCAGAAAACCGGACATGGCGCTTATATCATGAAGAAGATCTTCTTCAAATATTCCCTCATTGTATCCAAATCCAAAGATAATGTCGCTGTCTTCGTGAAGAGCTTTCCATGAGGATATTAGGGACAAAAGCTCATCTTTAGAATTGCAGCCTGTAAGGTCCAAGTATTTATCCCGGAAGACTTTCAACGCAGGAGAGTCCCACAACGAAGTAAAGCCCGGAACTGCATATTTGCCTTGCAGATCTATTACTTGTGTTTCTTTATTTATAAAAATTTCAATATCCTCGCAGCTGCCAACTGCCGCGATTTTTCCATCTTTACATGCAACAGCTTCCGCTTGCGGAAGATTGGCATCTTGCGTGATTATTTTTCCGTTTTTCAGAACCAGGTCTGCAGCAAGATTTTTTTTGAAAAAGCCAAATGCCATACTTTATCCTCCTGCATAAGTTTAAAACTGTCTTTAAAAATATATTACCATAAAAAAATGCAATATGATATACTTAAATTTAACAAAAAGGAGAAACTTTATGTACACTACAGAACATTTTGAAAAAGAAGTCCGCATAGACGAATATCTGAAAAATTATGTAAACGTGGAGGAATTCATACAATATTGCAGAGAATGCCCCAATTACGGAAATGTATGGTCATGCCCTCCGTATGACTTTGATCCTTACCGTTATTGGTCGCAATTTTCTACTTTTTATATAACAGCCACTAAAATAAATTTTGTGTCTGAAGTGGACGAAGACGAGAGCAAGCGGATCATGTCAGAAGTTAAAGAGCAAATAAGTAAAAGGCTTTATGACATGGAAAAGTGTTATCCCGATTCAGTGAGCTTAAGCGCCGGAAGCTGCAGCCTTTGCAGAGATATGGGATGCACTCGCAAGTCTAATCAGCCATGCAGGCATCCTGAGCTGATGAGATATTCCATAGAGTCGCTGGGAGGCAATGTGGGGTTGACTGTCAGCAAGCTTATGGGTATAGAGCTGGAATGGGTCACAGAAGGCAAAGTTCCTTCATATTTTGTTTTAGTAGGGGGACTTCTCAAGAAATGATGGAGAAAAAAGAGCAGACGGAGAAAATACAAAAAATAAAAGAAATAATACATAGATGCTTGAAGGAAAACGGCAGGATGAAGTTGGCCATAGACGGTATGGCCGCCTCAGGGAAAAGTACTTTGGCCTGTAAACTTGCGGAAGAGCTTGGCGGAGAAGTAATTCATATGGATGATTTTTTTCTTCCCATGGAGCTGAGGACGGCGGAAAGGCTGGAAGAACCGGGAGGAAACGTTCATTACGAGAGGTTCTCTGCTGAAGTGGCGGGTTGCTTGAGAAATGAGGAGTCCTTTGACTATGGTGTGTTCAGTTGTAGGCAGATGGCAGTGGTGGAGAAAAGACATATAAGCAATAACGGATTTGTAATAGTAGAAGGTGCATATTCACTTCGCCCTGAATTTAGAGATATTTATGACTTTAAAATCTTCATGACGGTGGAGCGTGATGTTCAGCAGCAAAGGATATTGAACAGAAACGGCGATTCCGGACTGGCGGTTTTTAATCAGCGTTGGATACCGCTGGAGGAAAAGTATTTTAATGAACTTAAGCCTGATAAGGCTGCGGACATGATAATTTAGCCTATTTTCATGTTTTAAGATAGAAGGTGATTTTCATTGCACAATTCAATGTCTCAGGATGAGAAATATCAGATGATGACTCAAACGCCCATACCTGCTCTGATAGGGCGACTTTCAGTGCCTACTATTATAAGCATGATGGTCACTTCTTTTTATAATATGGCCGACACTTTTTTTGTAGGCAAAATAGACACCAGCGCAACTGCAGCAGTAGGCATAGTTTTCCCTGTAATGGCTATAATCCAGGCGTTGGGATTCTTTTGCGGCCATGGTTCAGGTAATTCCATTTCTCGAAAGCTTGGTTCAAAGGATACCAAATCTGCAGAGGAACTTGCTGCCACAGGTTTTTTCGCTGCTCTGCTGCTGGGCACGGTGGTAATGATATTCGGGTTGATTTTTCTCAATCCGCTATCTCTTTTGCTTGGCTCCACTCAGACTATTCTGCCGTATACAAAAGAATACCTGGGAATCATATTAATAGGCGCTCCATATATGACTTCTCAACTGGTGCTAAATAATCAGATTCGTTTTCAAGGAAATGCATTTTATTCGATGATAGGCATTTCTGCCGGTGCGGTTTTGAACATAGCGCTGGATCCATTATTTATATTTGTCTTTGACATGGGTATAGCCGGTGCGGCTTGGGCAACTATTTTGAGTCAGCTGGTCAGCTTTATACTGCTTTTGATAGGAGTGAAAATTTCAGGTTGCATACCTATTCGCATAAAAAATGTACGCTTTTCTTTCTATAGACTTCGTGAAATCACAGGAGGCGGGCTGCCTTCGCTGTTTCGCCAGGGGCTGGGCAGTCTTGCTACTATGACGCTTAACATAGCGGCCAACCCGTATGGAGACGCAGCTATCGCAGCCATGTCGGTAGTATCCCGTATAACCATGTTTGCCAATTCTGCCGTTATAGGGTTTGGGCAAGGTTTTCAGCCTGTATGCGGATTTAATTACGGCGCAAAAAAATATGATCGTGTAAAAGAAGCCTTTTGGTTTTGCGTTAAGTTCTCGACAGTATTTCTTGTGATAGTTTCTGTCCTCGGAGCTATATTCTCAGAACAGTTAATTGAGATATTTCGTAAGGACCCGGAAGTGGTTGCAATAGGCCAAGTGGCACTGTGCTGTCAGTGCGCTACTTTTGCGCTTACCGGTTGGATTACGTTGAACAATATGATGATGCAGACCATTGGAAAAACCTTCTATGCCACCATACTGGCGGCATCGCGTCAAGGCTTGTTTTTTATACCGGCACTGTTGATTCTGCCGCTTTTCTTAGATTTGTTTGGTATTCAGATCGCTCAGGCTTGCGCTGATGTATGTACTTTTGCTATAACTACTTTTATTTATACAAAAGTTATGAAACAGATGGATCATGAAATGTATAACGATGAGGCTGCCAGAAGGATGATGAATAAGCCCCATAAAAAATGAGCAGATTTTTATAAAAACAACTGATAAAAAACCTCTGTTGAGCCTTGAATTTAGCTTCGACAGAGGTTTTTGGAATTTATTGGAACTATTTTACGTATACCTTAGGAAGCCTTTGACCGAAGGCACATACTATTTCATAACTTATGGTGCCGGTGGCCTTGGCGATATCCTCGGCTGATATGGTGTTTTTTCCGTCGCTGCCCATGATAATGACCTCATCGCCGACCTTCACATCAGGCACATCTGTAACATCTACCATGCATTGGTCCATGCAAATGTTTCCGGCGACAGGTGCAACGCAGCCGTTCACCAAAACTTTTGCGTATTGAGAGTAAGGTCGAGGATAGCCGTCGGCATATCCGAGAGCAAGGGTTGCTATTTTGCTTGGCCTTTCTGAGATGAACTTTCTTCCGTAGCCTACTGAAAATCCTTCAGGGACGTCTTTCAGATGAATTATGTTAGCTTTTACTGACATAACAGGTTTTATAGCCAGTTTATTTATGTCTACTTCGTCTGATGGATAGCATCCGTAAAGTATGATGCCGGGACGGCATGCGTCGAAATGTACCGTCGGCAGTTCCATAATTGAGGCGCTGTTGGCAAGAGTTCTCATAGGAATGTCGATACCAGCAGAGACGACGGCTTTATAGAATTTGTTATATTTCTCTTCTTGCAGGTGAGAAAAAGTTTTATCAGCTGCATCTGCCGTAGACATGTGAGAAAACATGCCCTTGATTTTAAAATTAGAAAGAGAGGCGATCTTTTTTATATCTTGTACCGCTTCATCTATTTCGTCTGCCAGATAGCCTATTCTTCCCATACCCGTATCTACTGCGATGAGGCCTTGTATGGTCTTGCCTGCAGCCCTGGCCTGAGCGTCTATGGCTGCGGCGTTTTCGTAGTCGCACACTACAGGAGTCAGATCGTATGTAACCAATGTATCTGCGTAAATACTTGGTGTAAGTCCTAAAATAATGATTTCTTCTTTTGCTCCTGCGTCACGGAGGGTGATAGCTTCATGGAGAGTGGCTACTGCAAAAGTCTTACAGCCGTTTTCTCTCAATACTTCAGCGACTTTGATACTGCCATGGCCGTAAGCGTCGGCTTTTATGACGCCTATAAGCTCCCTCTGACCTATTTTGGCCTTTATATTTTTAATGTTAAAATCCAGATTGTTCAAATTGATCTCTGCCCATGCAGGTCTTAAAGCGTTTTTGTACATTATAATTTTATCTCCTTTCCCGATTTTGGAAATACAACTTTATTATATATTCCGCCAATTTACTTTTCAAGGCAAAGGAGATTTTACAATTAAAAATATTGAATAAAATCGGGAAATAAAGTATTCTATCTTGAGAAGATATTTTTCAAGGAGAAAAGAGATGGAAAGAGATAGCTTCAGAAGCAGGCGGGGCTTTATAATAGCATGTATAGGCTCTGCTGTCGGAATGGGTAACATATGGCTGTTTCCGGCTAGGGTTTCGGCTTATGGCGGAGCAGCATTTTTGATACCGTATTTTATATGCGTAGCCTTTTTGGGATTCACAGGAGTAATTGGTGAGATGGCTTTTGGACGTGCTATGGGATCAGGTCCCATGGGAGCTTTCGGGAAGGCCATGCAGACGCGTGGTAAAAGCAAGTCTGTAGGAGAAGCGCTGGCGATGGTTCCTGTTCTTGGAAGCTTTGCTCTTGCTATAGGATACTCTGTTGTAGTCGGATGGAGTTTTAAGTATATATTCATGTCTATCAACGGCAATCTGTTTGATGCTGCAGGTGTGGAGGAATTGGCAGGAACCTTTGGCAGCGTGTCATCGTCTTTTGGCAATGTGGGATGGCATGTAATTGTTCTTATAATAACTTTCGTCATAATGATATACGGTATAGCATCAGGAATAGAAAAGGCCAACAAGATTATGATGCCTCTGTTCTTTTTGATGTTCATAGGTATGGCTGTATATATAGCTACTTTGCCTGGAGCTTCAGAAGGCTATAGATATTTGGCAAATCCTGATTGGAGCGTGCTTGCCCAACCTGAGACCTGGGTATACGCTTTGGGCCAGGCATTCTTCTCCTTGTCTCTTGCAGGCTCAGGTACGCTGGTATATGGCTCATATTTAAAAAAGACTGAGGACATTCCTTTCTGCGCCAGAAACGTAGCCATATGGGATACTATGGCGGCCATGGTGGCAGCTATTACTATAATACCTGCTATGGCAACAGCGGGACAGGAATTAACTGAAGGCGGTCCAGGGCTGATGTTTATTTATCTCCCTAATGTATTCCTGGAAATGCCGGGCGGAAGGGTCGTAAGCATTATCTTTTTCGTTGCTGTAGCTTTCGCAGGGCTCACTTCCCTGGTCAATCTCTTTGAGACACCGGTTGAGGCTTTGCAGGGCAAATTGAACCTTTCCAGGAAAAAGGCCGTTGTTGTCATAGGAATTATAGGAAGCGTGGTTGCTTTGTGTATAGAAGGAATAGTTTCAGGCTGGATGGATGTATGCTCTATATATCTTTGCCCTATAGGCGCTCTGCTGGCGGGAATAATGTTCTATTGGATATGCGGAGAAGATTTTGTAAGAGAACAGATAGACCAGGGGGCTCAAAGGAAGCTGGGAAGCTGGTATGAATGGGCCAGCAAATACGTATTCTGCGGATTAACCATAGTCGTTTTGATAATGGGAACCATTTGGGGCGGAATAGGTTAGAGAAAAGCGAGGGAGGTTGTTTCTAACTGAGCCAGCCTCCTCAGACCGTAGACAAACCCTCTTCGCCAGTATGCCCGGAGCATACGTGATTGTTTGATATGGTGTGCGCAATGAGCTGCTGTAAAAAAATCGTGATTTTTAAAAAAATTACATCTGCAGCGTCTAAATCCGTGTCGAATTTCGTCGAAATCCAGTCTCGGCTGACTTTTTCTTGTAAATCTTGAAAAAATGTCAGTCAAATCATCGGTTTTTCTGACATTTTTCCTGATTTTCTCTATTTTTTACATTTTTGAGGTATTGCTCACCGCTCGAAATCCAATTTTATGGAAATTTACTGACAAAATTTCAAAAATATTCAAATTTTATCATCATCGGAAGATCTGCTTCTTTTCACGCCTGCAACGTACGAAAAAAAAGTAAAAGAAACCCCCGGACATTCATACAATCTGTCCGGGGGTTGTATACGACCTAAAAGGGCTGTCGCAAGACAGCCCCATTTTTGTAAACTCTAAAAAATTTGCCATTATCTGCACGTTGATAATACCGCAATAAATTATAATCTTTCCATGCCGGAATTTATATCGTGCTTAACTCTGTCGTGTTCTTCTGCTGCTTTGGCGCTGTTCCACTGATCCATAGTGCCAACCAGATAGCCTGTGATTCTGCGGATCCTCTCAAAAGGAACGTGCTCAAACTCGTAATTTAAGTCTGCGAAGTCACCATCAATATTAATGTCCAGAGATTTTAACTTTCTGTTATATTTGCCTTCCAGATACTCTACGTATGCCTGACTCTCTGCTGCAGGCGCATTTCCTGTAATTTGTATACTCATAATTTCACACTCCTTTTTTAAACGACTAGATTTATTATACACACATATATTGTGTATTTAAACCCTAAAATTAAAAAAAATACACAATAATTAGTTACCTTTTTATATCAAGCATAGCAAAAGATTTTATTTCATATTATTTTACCAGGGGAGGTACGATATGAACGGACAGTATTTTATGCAGCTTTTAAATCAGCTTATGAAAAAAAACAATCAGGGTATATTCGCTCACGATGAGACATGCAGCAGATGGCATAAGGAAACTAATATTGAAATACTGAAGAGATTTTGCAGAGAGGGATATCCCATGGCGCAAAAGTACGGCCATTTTATCATAGGAAACAGTCAGAATAAAAGTTATATAGGAATCCCGGGAAGGTTTATGAAGGACGAACAGCCTGCAGGAGGCACCACCGGGTTTACTTTGTGGCAGCCTCTTAGAGGTGGAGAAGAAATGTATGATAGTTTGGATGAAATGGACGATGAAACGGCTGAATTGGTCTATGGATATTGGATTGCGTGTATAGATAATAACACTTTAAAAATAAGTGAAGCGTAAAACGGGATTGCCGGTTCAATGGCAAATCGCAACATAACGATAAATCCCAAGGCCTTGTTTTATCCTTGGGATTTGTCGGGAATTTTATTTGAATATCTTATGCAGCAATTCTTCAAAACGCTCCTTGAAAAGCTTGTGATTCTGCGGAATTGCATGGCTGTTTGATGCTTCTTCGATGGCTTTCGTCATCAAAAGCTGCTGACAGTCGATCTTCTTTTGACCATCGGAGACTTCTATTTCCGAATAAGTACCGTCTGCCTCAAGTTGACGCCCTTTTGTGTTATCTGCAAGACAAGCGTCAAGAATTTCTCTGATTTTTTTCTTACATTCAGCATCGAAGACCGGACAAGCCCCTTCGATTCGACGTTCGGTATTTCTCGTCATAAAGTCTGCAGAAGAAATATACATTTTTTCCTCATCGCCGCTGCCGAAACAATAAACTCTTGAATGCTCCAGAAATCTGCCGACTATGCTTTTTATAGTTATGTTTTCTGTCTTTCCCGGTATGCCCGGAAGTATGCAGCAGATACCTCTTACAATCATCTGTATCTTCACGCCGGCACAAGACGCCTGTTTAAGCTTTTCGATGATATCTATATCCGTAATGGAGTTTAGCTTAAGGAGAATACGGCCTTCGGCGCCTTTGGCGATTTCTTTGTTTATGAGTTCGATTATGGATGATTTTAAGTATTTGGGAGAAACCAAAAAATGCTCATATCTGTCGCTTGGTTGACCTATGGCCATATTCTTGAAAAACAGAGCAGCGTCACTTCCTATGGATTGATTGGCAGTAATCAAAGAAATGTCTGTATATTGTTTTGCTGTTTTTTCGTTGTAATTACCTGTACCTATTTGGGTAATGTAGTGAATTCCTGTCTTATCATGGAGAGTGATTTGGCAGACCTTAGAATGCACTTTATAATCCTCAAAACCGTATATTACCCTGCAACCGGCTTCCTCCAGCCTTTCTGACCAGTCGATATTGTTCTGCTCGTCAAATCTGGCTCTCAGCTCAATGATTACTGTCACGTCTTTGCCGTTTTCTGCAGCTTGACAAAGGTATTCCACTATTTTAGCATGACTTGCCAGCCTATAAATCGTTATTTTTATGGAAACTACCGATGAGTTTACAGAAGCTTCTTTCAAAAGCTGTACAAAGGGATCCATAGATTGATATGGATAAGAAAGCACCACATCTTTTTGATGAATTTGCTTCATTATGCTTTGAGACATATCAAGCTGAGGGCTTTTTTGCGGTGTGAAGTGACTATAGGATAAAGCCAGAGCCTTATCTTCAGTAAGCTGACCTTCCAGACCGAAAACATAGTCCATCTTAAATGGCAGTCTTGTAATATATACTTGTTTCGGGAGTATGCCGATTTTTTCTATAAGATAATGCAAAAATCTATTGCTTACATTATTAGAAAGCTCTAATCGCACAGCGCCTAAACGGGCTCTCTGTTTTAGAACTTTTTTCATTTTTTTTCGGAAATCCGCGCCAAAATCAAATTCCTCGTCTCCGGGATTAATATCGGCATTTCTTGTAACACAAAAACTGACTTTCTCTTTAATTCTGTAATTGGAGAAAATTTCTCCAAGGTGTTCAGCGATTACTTCTTCAGTGCGAATGTATCTGCAATCATCGCCTTTTAAGTACAATATGGGTGGTACGATGGCAGGTACTGGTATTACAGCAAACACATCGTGATTTTTTGCATCCAGCATAGCGCCGATATGAACGGTTTTATTGGCCAGATGCGGAAAAGGGTGGTGTTCATCCACTATTTGAGGGGATAGCACCGGTTCTATGTATTCGCTGAAATATTTTTTCAGTTGTTTCTTTTCGCTTTCTTCCAGTTCTTTGTATGAAAGGTTATAAATACCATGCACTCTCAGCTGCTTTTCCAGGTCTTCATATATACGCTCCCTTTTTTCATAAAGAACGCCTACTGCATCATAAATGGCTGCCAGCTGTTGTTCTGCATTCATACCGGATTTATTGTCAACAGAGCTTTCTTTAAGATTCATAAGTTCCGTTAAACTTCCGACTCGTATCATAAAAAATTCATCTAAATTGCTGGTGAAGATGGAAACAAATTTAAGTCTCTCCAAAAGCGGCACTGTTTCATCTGAGGCTTCGTCCAGAACTCTTTCATTAAACTTAAGCCAGGACAATTCTCTGTTCTGCGTATATTCTCTAACCATTAAGAACACCTGCTTTCTGCAATTGATAATATAAATAGCCCTCTCTGACACCACAGCTGCTGGTTACTATATCCTTGCCGCCGAAATATTTGGAGACAGTATATAAAACCACGACTCCGGGCAATAATGTATGAATTCTTTCAGGGGCAGTTTTTAATATCAGCTGTGTTAATTGCTCTTTTTCATATCTTGAAGTCAATAAACTTTTTAAGAAATATCGTTTATACGAAGCATTATTTTTTTCTTTCTGATATAGACTGTTATAAAGCTTTAGCGCTGCTCTGGCAGAACCGCCGACAGCGCAGATGACCGGTCGCTTATCTCTTTTCTTGTCATATTCTTCAAAGCCCAGAGCGCTCACTTGTTTTTTTACATCCAACGAAATTTCCTTAATCTCTTCTCTTGTAGGCAGCAGCTCTTTTACATAATTATTATATAAATTAAGAGAGCCTATGTTGATGGATTCAGCAGCTTGTGGCTTTCCATTTTTGTAAATCAGGATTTCCGTGCTGCCGCCGCCGATGTCTACCAAAACGCCATCTATGTTTGTCAGTTGACAGGAGGCGCCGTAGTAGTCAAAGAAAGCTTCTTCTTTTCCGGTGAGAACCTGAATCTGCAATCCGCAGCGTTCTTGAATTTTTTCCAGTACCTGACTGGAATTACTGATGTTTCTCAGAGATGCAGTAGCAAAAGGATAGATACCGTTAAAATTAAAAGTATCTATGAGTATACGAATTTCAGATAAAATATCGATACAAAGGTCTATGCCTTCTCTGCTCAGAGTACCATCCGGCTGAACATAGCCTGCCAGCCCGGCAGAATATTTTTTGTTTAAAACCGGTGTGAGCTTTTCCCCTTCCAGATGAAAAACCACCGCTCTAATAGTATTTGAACCTATATCAATAACTAAATACATGCTTTACATCCTTTCTTTTCAATAAACTCATTGTATCTAAAATATGTAAAATCTATTCTTATGTTTGGGTAAAAGCTTTGTAAATATTCTTATAAATGTTATACTGTTATAAAAAGAAAGACGCAATTTTATCCCTTGGTCGTAATAAAAATTAAAGAGGAAAAATAAAACATGATAAAGCATAAAAAAAACAGAAGTTTAATTGTCTTTGCTTTTATAGTTTATCTAGTCATATTAATCTGGATAATAATATTTAAGATGTGCATCAGTCTGGAAGAGTTGGTTTGCGCAAGAAGTATCAATTGGATTCCTTTTTATTATAATCAATATGTCGGATTTGGATTTCATCTCAGGGATATCATGGGCAACATTATAATCTTCATGCCTTTTGGCATTTTTGTAAGTCTCCTGAGAAGTGAATGGTCCTTATTTAAAAAGGTTGCCCCTGTTTTTTGTACCAGCGTGGCATTTGAGATTATACAGTTTATAACCGGATGGGGAGCTGCCGATACGACTGATGTTATTACCAATACAGTCGGCGGGATAATGGGAATCGGCCTTTATATCTTGATTAAAAAATTTTTCGGTAATCACGCTAAAAAAGGCCAATAGGATTTGGGAGTAATGTACCTTGTAAACCTACAGGAGTAATGTACCTTGTATTCAAAATGCAGTTGAATTCCGATATAAAATATGATAAACTTATGAAATGTATGGAAAAGTTTATGTTGGAGGCTCTGAAAGAAGCAGAAAAGGCCAGAGACAAGGGAGAAGTTCCCATAGGAGCTGTCATAGTCAAGGATGGCGTGATAATAGGAAGAGGTCATAATTTGACTGAGTCAGCCAAGGATCCCACCGCTCACGCTGAGATATTGGCAATAAGACAGGCGGCAGCTGCTTTAGGAGGATGGAGACTTTTTGGCAGCCAAATGTATGTGACAGCAGAACCGTGCGCCATGTGTGCCGGGGCTATTGTCTGGGCCAGAATAGAGACGTTGTACATAGGAACCATGGACCCCAAAGCCGGGGCATGTGGCTCAGTATTCAACATACCGCAGGAAGAGCGACTCAATCATAGAGTAAATATACACACAGGGCTTATGCAGGAAGAATGCAGCATGATTTTGAAGGATTTCTTCAAAGCCCTTAGAAAAACAAAAGAACAGAAATCGGAGGACGTAGAACGATGAAAAAAATCGGTGCGATTTTTACTCTAGCAGCACTTGTATTGGTCATGTCAATATCTGTGTGCTTTGCTGACAGCGGTCAGCTGGTGCTTAATGACTCATACCCGAGAGACGGCTCAACAGGAGCTTCCATAGAAAATCTCGGGGTTAAGCTTTATTTTGACGGTGACATGTCTGAAGAAAAAGCCGGAAAAACCAATGACGGCGTATTTCAGTTATATGACAGCGAGGGCAAGGAGCTGCCTACCAGAGTAATCTATAATTCCGATGAGCAGGGAGTAGTTCTGGTCCTTTTGGATATGAATGCCGAAGAAAAGGTTACGGTACAAAGCAACAGCGAATATACACTTAAGATTTCAGGAGAACTGGTAGACGACAACGGCAAACAGCTGGGCGAAGACCAGGAGATAACCTTCAGGACTCTCAATCAAACCACCAACACCATGATCAGCGTCGGCATGATGGTAGTCATGTTTGTAGTTATGATAGCAGCAACATCCAAAGCCGCTAAAAAACAGGTAGAAGAAGAGAGAAAGAAACAAAACAAGGTTAATCCGTATAAAGAAGCCAAAAAGACAGGAAAATCTGTAGAAGAAATAGTCGAAAAGGATCAGAAGAGAAAGGCTAAAGAGGCTGAAAAAGCTGCTAAAAAAGCTGCTGAGGAAGAGGATGAATACGAAGACAACGATAATTATAAAGTAAAACGCAGACATTCCGCATCAGAAGCAGGAAGCAAATATGTAGCAGAAAGACGTGCCGCTGCTGAAGAAGAAAGAGCCAAAGCAGCAGCTATAGAGGCCAAGAGAAAAGCCGCTGCTAAGAAAAAAAGGAAAAAGAAATAAACCAGCAGTTAAATAAAAATGAGAGGCTCACCTCTCATTTTTGCTAAGGTGAAAAGATGGCAAAAGAAATAGTAAGGTCCTGCGCTAAAATAAATCTGTCATTGGATATAAGCGGTGTAAGGCAAGATGGATATCACACAGTTGAAACTGTCATGCAGAAAATATCTCTTTTTGATGAAGTTTCTGTCGACTGGATTCCTGATAACGGAGAAGAAATTGTTATTTGCCTTGACAGCAACAAACCGTTTCTTCCTGTAGATGGCAGAAATATTGCCTACAAAGCGGCATCATTAATGGCCGAAAGGTTTGGAAACAATGTAGGCGGAGGAAAATTGAAAATTTATCTTAATAAACATATACCTGTGTCAGCAGGCCTGGCCGGAGGAAGCGGCAATGGCGCCGCGGTAATGACTGCTCTAAACCGTCTGTGGAAAATAGGATTAAGCACAAAGAACATGTGCAAGCTGGGCGCAGACCTGGGGGCAGATGTACCGTTTTGTTTGCTCACTCAAAACAGTCAATATGGATGTGCTTTGGGAAGCGGTACCGGAGCAGATTTAACAGTAATAAAATCCAGATTCAGGAAATTCGTTTTGCTGGTCAAACCGGCATTTGGAGTATCTACAAAAGAAGTATATCAGGGCATAGACAATTGCGATATTAAAAAAAGACCGGATACAAAGAGATTGATGGAAGCTCTCAAGCAGGGAGATAAGGAAGATATATATTCTCAAATGATAAATATATTGGAGCTTTATACGCTGAACAAATATACAGAAGTACAATTTATTGAGAAAACAGTGGAAGAAGAAACTTCTGCGGAAAAAGTTCTTATGACTGGCAGCGGGCCTACGGTTTTTGCTTTTTTTCCAAACATAGGTGAGACCAAGAAAGCTTGTTTGTATATGAGAAAAAAAGGTTATGAAGCTTATTGGGCGAGGACTTTATAGCAAGTGCAGGAGAAATGGAGGAGACAGATGATAAACTTTGACCTACAAAATCACAGACCACTGCGAGAAATAGTATACGAAGAACTGAAAAGAGAAATTCTCGTAGGCGAAATCGCACCGGGTACCAGGATGATGGAGATCGAGCTTGCAGATGAGATGGGTGTGAGTAGGACACCGGTAAGAGAGGCCATAAGGAAACTGGAAAAAGAAGGTCTCGTTACAATTGAACCGAGAAAAGGAGCATATGCATCGGATGTATCCATAAAGGATATGGTAGATGTCTTGGAAGTACGTGAGGATTTGGAAGCTATGGCCGCAGCCATGGCCGCACAAAAGGTGAATAAAGATGAAAAACAGGCTTTAATAGAAGCAACTATGGAATATAAAGAAGCTGTTGAATCTGAACGTACGGAGGATATAATAAGGTGCGATGAAAAATTTCATCAGCTTATAGTCAATTACAGCGGCAACAAAACGCTGATTCAGCTGTTTTCACAGGTGCAGGAATTGGCGCTCAGATTCAGATATCTTTACTATGACGATTTTTCCAGATATGAAAGAATGCCAATGGAGCACAGGGAAATAGAAGAAGCTATTCTCAGTGGGGATTATGAGAAGGCTAGAGTAGCAGCAGGGGAACATGTGAAAAAACTCAAACAATTTGTTATCGATGAAGGAGAAAAGATTTTTCAAAACACGCAGAAAAAATAAAGCAGGGGATAAGGATGAGATTTATTAAAAAAACAATCACGTTATTACTTGTCTTAGCGGTATTGGCAGCGGGATATACAGTATATAAAGGATGGAGCTTGTACAAGGATGTGACCGATGAAGTTTCTGTTGAGCAGAAAGTTGAGGACATCCGCTCTCAGCAGCATTATACTGAATATGAGGAACTGCCGGAAACTTATGTACAAGCAGTAATAGCAGGGGAGGATAAACGCTTCAGAGACCACGGCGGATTTGACATTATTGCCACCGGAAGGGCGGTATTGCAAAACATAAAAGCAGGAGAGATGATACAAGGGGGCAGCACTATAACTCAGCAGCTGGCGCGCAACATGTATTTTGACCAGGACAAAGACCTTGCCCGCAAGATAGCTGAGGTATTTGTGGCTTTTGAGATAGAGGACAAATACGACAAAGATGAAATTTTAGAGTTATATGTAAACACTATTTATTTCGGGTCCGGCTATTATAATATATACGATGCCAGCCAAGGTTATTTTGGTAAAGAGCCTTCAGCCCTTTCTGACTACGAGGCCACAATGCTGGCCGGCATACCCAACGCCCCGTCGGTATATGATTTAAATGTTAATCCTGATCTGGCAGAACAGAGACGACAGCAGATAATCACGTGCATGGTCAATGAGGGATACATAGAAGAAGGCGAAATCGAATAATAAAACGAAGCCCGATGGCTGAGCCCAGTTTGAACTGGGCTTTTGTTATGTGTGGAGAGCAGAAGACCGCTTCGCAGAAGATCGTTATGGAAAAGCCTGCTGACAAAAAATCAGTTCTTTAAAATTTTTACATCGTTATAAAAAATAAAGGATTTTGTCAGCGCCAACCATCACGTTGAGGTGTTTTATGCAAAGTACCGAGAGACCATATTTCAATGGTCTCTTTTTTTAGTGCTCTATTCTGAGCTCTTTTTCTGCAAAACTCTTTTTCTGCAGAGTTGTCAGAGCTCTTTGACTACTGCTCCGGTGAAGTGATTTTAAGACCGACTATGCCCACCAGCAATAGGCAAGCAAAGAATATTCTGGCTGCAGTGGCAGGTTCCTTGAATAATATGATACCCACTATGACTGCACCCAGCGCGCCGATACCTGTCCATATGGCATATGACGTTCCCAGGGGCAGAGTTTTGGTAGCCTGTGACAAGAAAACAAAGCTGAGTATCATCCCTATGATAGTAGGAATAGTAAACTTGAGCACCGTAAATCCTTCTGAGAGCTTGAGACAGACTGACCAGAAGACCTCCAATCCTCCGGCGATAAATAGAAAAATCCAAGCCATAAAAAACCTCCTTGTGCACCGGGAGAAAACAATTCAATCAGAGCAGGCTAAGGAAAAGGCTCCGGCTGAATACAGTCAATAAAAAAATGCCGGCACTTTGTATCTCCAACGGCCTACTGATACAAAATCCAACATTCTGGTTTACCCGGCGGCAAATAGTATTATTTTCTGCAGTTTATGATATCAAAATCTTCCTTATCTGTCAACGAATTTATATATAAGTGCTGAACCTATGTAAGAACTGAGACTAAAAATGAACTGAGAAAGGCGTACGTACACAGTAAAAATTCCTTTGTGCGCAAACTCCTGTTCATAATATGAAAAAATAGTCCAAAATGCGGAATTTTTTCTTATTTTGTTGACAACAGAAAATTTTGACGGTACAATACGAAAAATTCAAAATAAGAAACATTTGTTCACATTATGAACAGGCTGAAAAGTGCTTGTAAATAATAGCGAAAGGATAGGAAAAATGATTAAGCCTCCGGTTTTAAAAAAAGGCGATACCATAGGAGTTATATCTCCGGCCAGCCCTTCAGAATCAAAAAGTGAAATCATAAGAGCACAAGAGACTCTGGAAGATATGGGATATAAAGTCGTCATTGGAAAAAATGTCAACAAACAGAAAGGCTTTGTGGCAGCCAGCGAAGATGAGCGTGCTTGGGACTTGAATTATATGTTTAAAAACGACGGGATAGATGCCGTATTTGTAACCCAAGGCGGATATGGTTCCGCACAGATACTCGATAAGATAGATTACGAGGCTATTAAAAAAAGTCCCAAGATATTCACAGGATTCAGCGACATTACATCATTACATTTAGCTATGAATAAGTTTTCAAATCTCATGACTTTTCATGGACCGGGAATGGCCAGATTTAATTCCGAAGATTTGACAGAATATACAAAGAAACAATTTTTTAAGGCGATAGCCGGCACAGCGCCCAATGTTATTCCCGGCAGCTGCAAAGTATGGATGTCCAACGGAAGGCAGATACAGACTTTTGGAAAGGCTGCTCATTCCTCAAGACCTGAGAGAGGAAAGAACGCTATTTTGCTTATGGCAGAAAAAATCGCCTCCGAAGAATTTTCAGGCGATACCATAGCTGAAAAAATGGTAATGATACAAAAGCGCTTTCACGACATTTACGGAAGTGGCATAGGAATATACAGCAAAAATGAGTATTATAACGGAGAATATATCCACAGGAATGTCGTTTCGCCTACGATGATACGAACGGAAAAGGGATATTTGGAACTTACACTTAATGTAAGGTTTTCTTATGAATCTACTGCCGAGGAAATCATAGCAGCCATAGAGAAGCTTTGCGATGAAGAGGGAGGCTATGTAGACTCATGCACATCCCTTCCTGCTATATACGTTGACAGGCATGAACCCTATCTTGAAAAACTGGCAAAAGCTTATGAAGATCAGACTGATTTTTCTAATGAGTTTTCGCTAGCTTATGGAGGGTCTTATGCCAAAGTGATGAAAAGAATGGTATCGTGGGGGCCGATTTTGCCCGGCATGGAAGACACCTGCCACGAGGAAAACGAGTGTATAAAAATAGATGACTTGCTTACCAATTTCAGAATTTATTATGATGCCATAATGAGCATAGCCAAATCTGAGGAAAGCTTTGTTTAATCGGGCAAGAAAGGGACAAAGTCAGGAAAGGGGCACGAAGAAAAGGGATACGAAGAAAAGGGATACGGCAGACTTACCGTTCCTTGGTTCTTGCCTTACCTCTGCCCTGTCGGGCTTTGGCCGGCTCCTATATAGAAGCCATCTTTTCTTTGATTTATAGGGGCATCTCCTATAAAATCTTTGTTTTTTGTAGTTTTATAGGGATTCTGCCAAGGGAGGAAAGTCTTTAATTTGTAAAACGCATAAACATTTAAGCTGATTAAAACTTTTCTTAGCTATAAAATTGTCGATTTTGAAGTTATAATGTCAGAATATGCGAAAATATGTCTCATTGTGTCAATAGAGACTCTTAGTAATGTGCCGGATTTTGAAGCTCTTCACATCATCACTCCTATAAATTTTTTCATTTGAGCAAATTTATAGGGGTCGCTCCTATAGAACAACCAAAATTTCAATAATTCGTGGAATTTGAGGCCAAAGCTTATTCATATTTATTCAAGCTCATGCAAACCTATACAAGCGCGGCAAGACGACAAGAGTTTATAGTCTTTTACACCGAGAGCCGCCTCATGATTACTTCCTTTTGAGACGGCTCTTTATTGAAAATTTTATAGTTACCGGACTATTGTCTTATAGTTTCCAGAAGCTTTCTGAAATCAGGCTCGGTCCAGTACACAGGAGTAGGATAAAGAGGGTTGGCTTCTTTCATGGCCCAGCTTATGATTTGAGGTATGTCCTCATCTTTTATCACATCCAAGCCTACGGGTATATTCATCTTCTCCTTAAGCTCCTCTATCCAGCTTATGAATTTTTCTGCCTTTTCAGCGTCATTCTTTCCTGTCATCTGGCATACTTCTGCCAGACGGGCCAGTCTTTCGTGAGCGGCAGAGCCGAACTGGCGCATAACGTGAGGCAAAATTACAGACATTGCCAGGCCGTGAGGAGTGCCATACAGCCCTCCCAACGTATGGCCTACGGCATGCACGTAGCCAACGCATCCTCTCGTGAAAGCTCGGCCGGCATAAAAAGCGGCTTTTTGCATGTTCTGGCGGGCTTCGATATCGGAACCGTCACAATATGCCTTATATAGATTATTGTATATCAGTCTCACGGCATCTTCTGCCAATTTGTTTTCCAGCTTGGAGTTGTAAGTATGGTTGGTATATGCTTCTACCGCATGGCAGAGGGCGTCCATGCCTGTGGTTGACGTTACCTTAGGAGGCAGACCTACAGTAAGCTCAGGGTCTAAAACGGCAAATTTAGGCATCAGGCTGGTATCGTTCATGGAAGCTTTATGGCGTGTCGCATGGTCCGTTATTACTGCTGCAACAGTTGTCTCTGACCCTGTGCCGGCAGTGGTAGGAACAGCGAAAATGGTAGGAATTCTTTTGAGAACTCTGAAAAGCCCCTGCAGTTGTTCTACCGTTTTTCCCTTCTTTACTGCTACGGCGCCGATGCCTTTGCAGCAGTCCATAGGAGAACCGCCTCCGAAAGCCACCATGGCCTCGCAGTTGTTTTCTTTGAACAGTTTAAGCCCCTCGTTTACATTGATATCGGTTGGGTTTGGCTGTACGCCGTCATATACGACGTATTCTACTCCCTCTTCATCCATGGCTTTAAACAAGCTGTCCAAAAGTCCCAGTCCCATGAGAACTTTATCTGTTACTACAAGTACTTTTTTGTAACCTTTCTCTTTGATTAAGGCAGGAAGTTTTGTAATACATCCTGCGCCTTCCAGCGTTTGGGGCATCCCCCATGGTATGACATACATACCGATTTTAAAAACGCCTTGATATATTTTTGCATAAATCTTACCCATGACTTTCCTCCATTATTTAATAATGTATCAATAATGTATCGCATCTATAGGACAAACATTTCCGCATATATGACAGCCTATGCAATCTTCCGGATGAACGAGAACCGCGATTGTGCGTATATCGCCGTGGAATTTCGGCTCTGAAATCTCCAAACAATCGGAGGGGCAGTTTTCTACGCAGACAGAACAGCCGGCACAAATGTCTTGGTCTATTACAGGCTTATCCCATTGTCCTTTCGGAACCTTTGCTACCGTGTTGCCGAAACCGTCGGTTATGGCGCTTTTCGGACATAGCCTGCCGCATAAACTGCAGTCGATGCATATGTTTTCGTCTATTACATGAATTTCTTTTATATTGCCGGTAATAGCATTGACCGGACAATTTTTTGCGCATATATGACATCCTATACACGCGTCAGTGATCATATGTGACATGATTTTCTCCTTGACAAAGTTTTGCTCGTATAAGGGTTTGACCGCATTTGAGCTTATGGTATGTGAGTCGTCATCCTCCGCCGGAAGGAGACATAAATATCAATTCATCACCGTCGTTCAAAGATGATGAATATTTGGCCTGCTTACCGTTGATGACGAACAGACAGTTTTTAAATTCATTTTTATCGTGGCCTGTTGCTCTGGCTAAAAGGCCGCATGCTTCAGATACTGAAGAGGCGTATGCTTCCATTTCTTTAAAACCTGTTTTTAATCTCATCGAGCCGAAAAGTTTGATGGTCACCACGCTGAACACCTCCGTTTCCTACGGTTTTATGAATGTTGTATGTTCTATATTGCATTCTTTGCTTTTTGAAAATCTCTGCAAGTCTCTTCATAGCTGGCCAAGCCCGAAAGTCCAAGCCTCTTGAGGGTTTTAGGAGTAGGAACGGCATCTTGGGTCCAGCCCCTGGCTCTGTAGTATACGGATTTCATCCTCTCCAACGGAACTTTTGTGGTCTCATCTCCCTGGATTTGGGCTACATCCGTAAGTCTTGCCGGCAGGGAATCGTCCTTACGCCTTATGCCAAACCGTGTGTTTATATGACGTTCGAGAGTGTATGAGCGTTTGCCCGCTTTGAAAAACTTTCCGAAATTCATCGGTATGCCTGTAGCATATTTAAATGCTTTTGATTGATTGAAAATCACAGGAATGTTGAAACACAGCATTCCCGGGAATCTGTTCAATATTCTGAGAACAGGGCCCAGCAGTGGCACTGCTTTACAGAAAGCTTTGGTATACCATGCATGAGGTTTGCTTATGAGGGGCGGTGGGAAAAAGGCATAAGTAGTGAACAGACATTGGCCGGCAGCCGATACGGTTTCCATCAAGTCCTGAAACATAATGGTCATATCAGGCTTGCCGTGAGGAGTCTGCTGGTCAACATTAAGGCTTAATCCTTCCACCAAAACCATATATCCTCCGTTGAGATGGCAGCCGCCTCTGTTGGAAACTGCATATCCAAGACCAAGGCCTACTGTGCGCCGCGGCTCGTAGGCAGCTAATTCCAGTCCTTTTGAGTTGATAGCAAACTCTTTGCCGCCGTATTTTTCTGAAAGCCATCTGCTGCCGTTGGCCAACTCATCACCCACGCCTTTTCGATAGGCTATGTCTTGCCATATTTGAGATATTTCTTCTGTTTGGCCGAAAACCAGCCCGTTGTCCCAAAGGCCTTTTTCGTTAGCCTCCATGGCATAAGCCAAAGTGCTTGCTGCCGATATGGTGTCCATGCCCAGTTCATCCAGCTCATAATTCCATTTTAGAATGGATTTAAGGTCATTGTTTAATATGCCTCCGCCGAGAAGACCCAAAGTTTCCAGCTCAGGCCCTTTTACCGCTTTGCCGTCCACTTCGACGGTTCTGGCGCATTTTATTGGACAGGTCAGGCAGCCTTTGTTTACTATATTAAAATCGTCGGCCAGAGCTTCTCCGCTGACCTTTTCGAAATCATCGTACTGCCCGTAATTATAATTTTTTGTAGACAGCTGGCCGCGCATCTGCATGGTGGAAACCAATCCGGCAGTTCCAAGTCTGGGAAGCTGATCTCCGGTCAGAGGATGATTGCGCAGATATTTGAACCATTTTTTATTTAAATCCTTCATTTTATCAGGAGAAAATACTTTGACCTGATGATTTCCGCAAGCTGTTATGGCTTTGATGTTTTTCCAGCCCATCACAGCGCCTGTTCCGCCTCTGCCGGCAACCCTTTCGTTGCTGACAATAGCTGAATACAGCACTAGATTTTCGCCTGCCGGACCGATTACCAGCTTTCCGTTTTTTACAGGCTTGCCGGATTTCTCTTCCAGCCTTTTATCTAAAAC
>UQEW01000004.1 GCA_900540145.1 uncultured Eubacteriales bacterium | reverse complement strand
TCGACTTGCATGTGTTAGGCACGCCGCCAGCGTTCATCCTGAGCCAGGATCAAACTCTTGGTTTAATGGTATATTAAAGGCTTTCGCCTTTACTATCATCTAAAAGTTTCCCTTTTTAGGATAAACGCGCTTATTGCGCTTTTGCATAATTCTTTAGAATTATTGTCTCTTAGAAATTGTACTTTTGACCCACTCTGCTGTGATTTCTCACAGCGGTTTGTCTTTTCGACTTAATTTCCATACTATGAAGTTTTCAAGGTTCTTACGGCTTTTTAAGCCGCCGTTCGACCTTTTGTCGAACATTTAACATCTTAGCACAAAGGGCTTTCATTGTCAACAAGTTTTTTAACTTTTTTTACAAGTTTTTCTTGTCTTTTCTTTTCCCTTTTTGATGTCTCTGCTGCCTGTTTTCATCTGGCAGCTTGGTTATCTTACCATCCTTACCCATCTCTTGTCAAGCACTTTTTTTACTTTTTTTGATATTTTTATTTTTCCTCTTTAAATCTCCACCATGCGTTTCATATTTTATATAATATGTACTGTTAGATATACAAGTTTTTATATACAGTCTCTGTTGCCAAGCATTCTGAAACCACACTCTTATGTATCAAATCCTTTTTACGCGTTTTTAACAATTCCTTATGCGAAAACATTTCTTCATTAATTGACAAAAAAACAACAGATTTATATAATTATTATATCTTGTATGTATTGTATAATTGTTACATCAGTGTGTCTATTTTCATGTTTTGTTGAAGGAGGGCTTATTTATGGGGAAAAAAATTCCTATGTGGCAATGTCTTCTGGTGATGGTTGTTCTTGTTGCCCTTATTTTTTGGGGTGTCATGGTTGATACAAAAGCCGGCGAGGCGCACATCGCATTAATTATCGCCGGTGGGTTTGCCGCAATTATTGCTGCCATCAACGGATGGAAATGGGCTTATATGGAGCAAGGCATATTAGCTGCTATAAACAGAACAATGCAAGCGATTTTAATTCTTGCAGTGGTAGAAGCTATGTTGGGCTCATGGATGGCTAGCGGCGTTATCCCTTCAATGATGTATTATGGTATTAAAATTATCGCGCCAAGTGTTTTTTTATTTACCGCATGTTTGCTCTGCTCCATCGTATCTTTGGCAACAGGCTCCTCATGGTCTACAGCCGGTTCTATGGGTGTCGCGCTCATAGGTGTGGGGACAGCTTTAGGCTTTCCTGTTTATATGACTGCCGGAGCAGTAGTTTCAGGTGCATATTTCGGTGATAAAATGTCGCCTTTATCTGATACTACTAATTTGGCACCTGCCGTTGCAGGCTCTACTCTTTTTGATCATGTCAAGCATATGATATGGACTACCGGTCCATCCTTGGTTGTGGCTTTGATCGCTTATCTCTTGATAGGTATGCTTGGTCAACAAAATAGCAATGCTGATTTATCTGCGATTAATGAAATCTTAAACTTTATAACTGATAATTACAAGATAAGCATAGTTTGTCTAATACCTCCTGTTTTCGTTATTCTTGCCGTAGCCTTTAAGCTCCCGGTATTGCCGGCGTTGCTTGGCGGTGTATTGCTGGGCCTTCCTTTTTTCGAAATGCAAGGCAACAGTATTATCGGTAACGGCGCAGAAGGCATTCCGGGCGCTGCTTACTTTCTTAATTACGGAGTCAGCGTAGAGGTACCAGAAGGCTCAAGCGCAATAATACAAGAAGTCGGCAGTCTGCTGTCCACATCAGGAATGCAAGGTATGATGTGGACTATTTCATTAATTCTCTGCGCTATGGTGTTTGGAGGTATAGTTGATTGCACCGGGATCATGGGCACCATAACAAAAGCTTTGTTAAAATTAGCCAGAGGTACCAGAGGAGGTCTTGTAGCTGTCACTATCATGTCGTGCATAATGGTTAACATCCTTTGTTCAGACCAGTACCTGGCAATTATTCTTCCGGGGAGAATGTACAAAGAAGCTTTTGAGGATTTAAGACTTGCTCCAAAAAATCTTTCCAGATGTCTGGAAGATTCCGGTACGCTTACATCAAACTTCGTTCCTTGGAATACATGTGGAGCAACTATGAGCACTTTCTTGCAATGTCCTCAATGGGGACCAGGCGGATATGCTCCTTTTGCTATTCTTAATTGGATTAACCCTATTGTGTCTATGTTTTATGGTTTTACCGGAATTTCTATGACTAAAATTTCTGAAGAAGAATATCAAAAAATTTTAGATGACAGAGAAGCTGAAAAGGATACGGCATTAAAAGCTATGGAAGCCTAGCCACTGTTCATGCTTAAAAAAATTATTCAGACAACTGAAGAAAAAAATATGAGCTGCCTCAGTCGCTTCATTTTGAGGCAGCTCTTTTGTTGGCTTGTGCCGGTTTTATCTAATTATTAAGTTTTAATGTTGCTCAATTTCCATCTGGCTGACTGCATCTGTCTGAGGAATGGAAACTAGTTTCTTTAACTGATTTAAACGCTGTCCATCCATAGGCGGAACACCCTTAAGCCGGTATGTTATTCCCAATTTGCCATATTTGTTTACGGCCATGGTATGATATCCAAGAAGTTCTACCTTATCAATATATCTTATGTTCTTCATAAAATCGTTGAGCGCTTCTATGTCTTCTTCGGTGTCATTGATATCCGGCACTACAACATTCCTTACCCAAACATGTTTGCCGTTTCTGTTTATTATATCTATCAGCTTGAAAAGGGATTCTTGTTTTCTTCCGGTTATTATCTCAAACCGCTCGGCTATAGGATGTTTTATATCCAGCAATACGAGCTCACTGGCACGTACAGCATCTTCAGTAAACTCATCCACATAAGTTCCGCTGGCATCAATGGCTGAATCTATTCCTGTTTCTTTCAGCGCATTGATTGCTTGTATGAGGAATTCACCTTGCAGCAGAGGTTCCCCGCCGGAAAAAGTCACTCCTCCTTTGTCGCCGTAGTAAGGTCGGCCTCTTTCAGCCCAGTGGACGATTTCTTCTATTTCAATGTCCCTTCCGCCTTTTTCATCCCAAGAATCAGGATTATGGCAATATAGACATCTGGCAGGACAGCCTTGCATAAAAAACACTGTCCTTATGCCGGGGCCATCTACTGCTCCAAAAGTTTCTATAGAATGTAATCTGCCTTTCACCGGTACTCTGCCTTCCTTATCATAATAGTTGAATTTTTATACGTGGCTGTGGAACGTTCTTGCTATTACTTCCTTTTGATGATTCTTAGAAAGAGCGTTAAATCTTACCGCATATCCTGATACTCTAACGGTCAGGTTAGGGTATTTTTCAGGATTTTCATAAGCGTCTTCAAGCAAGCTTCTGTTGAGCACGTTTACGTTGAGGTGATGCGCTCCTCTGTCAAAGTATCCTCCCAGCAGCCCTACTAAAGTGTTTATCTGGTCATCTCTTTCCTTGCCAAGGGCCTCAGGCGTAATGGAGAATGTATTTGATACGCCGTCCTGACATGTATCCCAGTCTATCTTGGATACTGAGTTGAGGGAAGCTATAGCCCCATGGTTGTCTCTCTCGTGCATAGGATTTGCTCCCGGAGCAAAAGGTGTTCCTGCTCTTCTTCCATCAGGAGTATTGCCTGTTTTCTTTCCGTACATTACGTTGGAAGTAATGGTCAATACCGATAAAGTGTGTACGGAATTTCTGTAAGTAGGATGTTTTCTCAGTTCTTCTATGGTTCTTTCGGAAATCTTTACAGCTATTTCGTCCACTCTATCATCGTCATTGCCGTATTTAGGGAAATCACCCTCTGTTCTAAAGTCTACGATAACGCCGTTTTCATCTCTTATAGGATAAACCTTGGCATATTTGATAGCTGACAGGGAATCGGCAGCTACGGAAAATCCTGCTACGCCGAAAGCCATAAGTCTCTTAAGTTCAGAATCGAGGAACGCCATCTGCGAGCTTTCATAATCGTACTTATCATGCATGAAATGGATAATGTTCATGATGTTTACATATAATCCGCAGAGCCATTCAAGATATATATTAAATCTCTTCCATGCGTCATCAAAGTCTATAGGACCGTCTCCTACCTGTTCCATCTGAGGACCTACATGTTCTCCCGTTCTTTCATCGATACCGCCGTTAAGACCTAAAAGCAGTATTTTGGCCAAGTTGCATCTAGCGCCGAAGAATTGTATCTGCTGGCCCATCTGAATCGCTGATACGCAGCAAGCGATGGAGTAGTCTTCTCCGTAAGTAGGTCTCATCTTATCATCGTTCTCATATTGAACAGAATCTGTATCTATTGAAACCTGAGCGCAGAATTTCTTGAAAGGTTCCGGCAGATCTTTAGACCACAGCACTGTAAGATTCGGCTCCGGAGCAGGTCCCAGATTGTACAGAGTCTGGAGGAATCTAAAGGAGTTCTTGGTTACCTTATGGCGTCCGTCAACACCTACTCCTGCTATACCTTCTGTAATCCACATCGGGTCTCCACCGAAAAGTTCATTATATTCGTTGGTTCTCAGATGTCTTGCCACTCTCAGCTTCAAGATATAATCATCGATAAATTCTTGTATCTGTTCTTCTGTATAAGTTCCTCTAGCCAGGTCTCTTTCAGCATAGATGTCTATAAATGTAGAGGTTCTTCCTATGGACATGGCCGCTCCGTTTTCTTCCTTGATACCTGCCAGGTAAGCGAAGTAAGTCCATTGGATAGCTTCTTTGACGTCTTTAGCCGGCCCGGATATATCAAAGCCATAGCTTTCAGCCATCTTTTTGATTTCCTTGAGGGACTTTATCTGATTAAATATCTCTTCTGATGTTCTGATATTCTCTTCGCTCATTACGGCACGAGACGCTATCATTTCATGATCTTTTTCTTTTTCTTCAATCAAATGGTCTATTCCATAAAGCGCTGCTCTTCTGTAGTCGCCTATGATTCTTCCTCTGCCGTAAGCATCAGGAAGTCCCGTAATGAATCCCAGATGTCTTACTTGCTTCATTTCTTTTGAGTAAGCTTTAAATACACCATCGTTATGAGTGGTGATGTAATCAAACATTCTATCTATTTCTTCAGGAAGCTTTTCTCCGAATTCAGCTACTTCTTCTCTTACCATTTTAATTCCGCCGAAAGGACAGATACCTCTCTTCAGCGGCTCGTCCGTCTGCAGTCCAACGATGATATCTTTGCCGGGAACTATGTACCCAGGCCCAAAAGCGTTTATCCTCATTATTCTGCTGGCGTCAACTTTGAGAGTTCCTCCGGCTTTTCTCTCTTCGATAAGCAACTCCTGAACTCTTGCGAGACACTCTTTAGTCCTCTCAGTAGGTCCTGCTAAAAAGCTGGCATCCCCATCATAAGGCGTATAGTTGAGATGGATAAAATCCTCTACATCTATGTTGTCTACCCAGCTGCCTTCAACGAATCCTTCCCATTCTTTTCTCATAATAAAGCTTCCTCCTGTTAAATTGTTTTTAAATGTATATTGTATTCAATTACAATTCGATGTTATGCTGTATACAAGGCGCCTGTCAATTATTTTTTTCTATTTATTATGCACTTTTTTCAATACATAAATAGAGGCTTAATCCCCTATTTTTCAAGCTGTAGAGCTTTCTTTTCACGGCTTTTTCGCATCCCTTGTTGCTTCTTGTATATTTCCATTAATTTTTACCACAATTGCTTGTTTCTTAAACAGTATGGAGCTTTAACTCATGCTGTACTCTTGCAAAGCATTTTGGCAAAATATTCCTGTTAAGCATTTAGACAAAATCCCTCATATCATTTAATAGCTTGTCCTGTTTCCATGCGTTGTAATATACAGTCTCAGCGGCGTTTTGCCTTCTGCAACAATTCTTCTGACCAGGTCCCACTCTATAGACTCATTTTCTTTAATAAGTAAAGTCTTATGGCTAAAATCGTCAAAGGCCAATCTATACTCTTGTCCTTTTCTGTCAGTTATGATGGCATCATCAAATTTATGCTCCATTATCATCAGAGGAAATGCTCCAGTTCCTTTTTGCTGTTTTTCAAGAGAGTCTCTGAATTGGCTTACGCCCAGCATGCGATAGGCTTTTTTGCTATAGCAGTTAGTTATGTTTAATCCGCTGTCACCTATTACATTTATTCCGGCATCGGCAAAAGGCTTTATCCATCTGATATTGCCTACGTATATGTTATTTCCGTTGTCTCTGATGACTTGGACTATGCTTTCAAAATTTTCTTCTATCCATCTGTCTGCGCTGCCCTTGTTGATCCCTTGAATGTATGGAGAAATTTCAACATTAAGTTTGTCTTGCGGCATCTCTTTTTGCAAAGCTTCTGTAAACTGATGGATAGGAACCATTGCTCTAACCTTGCTTCCGATACTTAGCTTTCCGTTTTCTATCAGTAGTTTCGAAAGCTCTTTCATATCACAGTTGGTAAAACCGCCTATGTTGTAAAAAAGCAGCTCCAATAGCGGCTCATCTGTATGTTTACTGAACTCATCAGTGCTTAAAGCTTCGTGCTCTTCATCTAATGATGTATGCCCAAAACTGCATTCATTTTTGTAGCACGCCTTTATTTTCTCCTCTAGTTCTTTCAAAGTCTCTCTTCTAAGGTCATTCAAAAGGGAGACCGGGACATGACAAGGTTGGTTTTCAACGACCTCTGTCTCTTGCGGGACAAATGGAGTACCGCCTGTTTTAGACAGCTGTCTCTTTGCCATTTCTCTGCAACCCGTACCATTACGCGCCTCCTCTGCCGCTGCTCCATATTTTTTAACTGTAATGACTGTATCCGCTCCGCCAGCATTTATCCGGCAAGAAGCTTCCAATTCCATGGGTTTTCCGGATATGATGGTCAACTTCATATAAATCGGCATTTTCCTGCTGTGCCTGCCTGTATCGTAATCTACGTTTTCAAAAGTCTTTCTGGCTTTTTCCATCAGGTTTCCGGACACCAGCCGGTAAACCGACGAACCTTTTTGTATCTTGGACTTAACGTCTCCTATTTCCAAACTTCCGTTTCCCACATTTTTTTTATAAGTTACAAGAGCTGATACCGTTTCTTTTCCTCTTATTTCTATATAGTCTCCCTTGGATATATCGCCTTCAGCCTTTATTTTTATCAAAGGACCCTTGCTGTCACCTTGAGTTTTTCCCACATAGATTCCTGTATTTTTCGATACTTGAGGTGACATAAGCTTATGGCCCGGATCTCCGTATAGATAACCTTTAGTAAAGCCTCCTCTGTTGAATATCTGTTTTAGTGCGGCTAAATCCTCACTTTTTACTTGATAGTATCCTTTTTCATACCACAAATCTATATATTTTCTGTATATGGAGGTGACGATTGCAACATATTCGGGCGATTTCATCCTTCCCTCCACTTTAAGAGAAGCGACTCCAGCTTCTGCCAATGCGCCTATATCCTCAATAAGGCACAGGTCTTTAGGACTGAGCGGATAAGTTTGCTGATAGTTATGGTTATTCATTCCCGTATACGGCAGTCTGCACGGCTGTGCGCAGGCCCCCTTGTTCCCCGACCTGCCGCCGATATATCTGCTCAGCTGGCATTGGCCGGAATAGCACATGCAAAGAGCCCCGTGAATGAATACTTCAATTTCAATCCCGGTTTTCACAGCTCGTTTTATCTCTTCTAATGAAAGCTCTCTGGCTAATACTACCCTTTCATATCCAAGGCCGGCCGCAGCCTCTACTCCTTCCGCATCGTATGTCCCTGCTTGGGTAGATAGATGTATCGGAAGCTTAGGCACGTTCTCCTTTATCAAAAGGCCAAGGCCCATATCTTGTATGATTATTCCGTCTACGCCTATGTTATAGTACTGGGCAGCCTTAAGAAGAGCCGGCTCGAGTTGCTCGTCATCCAGCAGAGTATTCATAGTCACATAGGTTTTTACACCCTTGAGATGCCCGTAATCTACAGCTTTTTCCAGTTCCTCAACGGAAAAGTTCTCGGCATTTATGCGTGCGTTAAAATCTCTGCCGCCTACATACACAGCGTCAGCTCCGTTTTCAACTGCAGCTATAAATTGTTTTTTTCCGCCTGCCGGAATGAGCAATTCACATCTTTTCATAAGGCTTCCTCATATTTTTAGTCCTTTTATATAATACTATTCTTTGGGGGTATGAGCAACATGGAGAATTTTTTTGTCGAAATATTTGCAGGGCTTTGGCAAATGGTCGCCACAGTTCTTAAAGCTTTTTCACCGTTAATAATAGGTCTTATATTGGCTTATCTCTTCAACGGCCCTTCTGAGTGGATAAGGAGGAAATTATTTTCGCAAGAAGAAGAAATTCTTTCCGAAGACAGTCCTAGAGGCAGAATTCTTTCTATAATAATTTCATATACGATGGCCGCTCTTGTTTTGGGTTTGGTAATTTACGCTTTCCTGATTCTTATTTTAGGAGCTCTTCCTGAAGGCGGATTTTACAGTACGCTCCAACAAGTTTATGAATATTTCGACTCGGCGTCTAAAGATATAAAAAGCTTTATCTCAAAATACGTACCTTCCGGTATGAATGCAGATGACTTTGACCCTGCGGCTATCGCTTCCCAGTGGATTGAATCCCACTTTTCATTAGAAAAGCTGGTAAGCAGCATCTCATCTTTTATCGGCGGCATCGTCAACTTTTTCGTGGGCCTTGTGGCCAGCATATACCTCATTAAGGACAAAGAATTTTTCTTGTCCTTATGGCAGAAATTTCTTTCGCTTATATTAAAACAAAATATTCACGGTCAGGTAAATGAAACGCTAAGTGAAATTAATCGTGTGGTAACTACGTTTATTAAGGGCGCTTTGGTGGACAGTATGATCGTTGCTCTTCTATCGTCTGTAGCCCTCTCAGCACTGAACATAAAATTTTCTGTAATCATCGGCCTTATTGGTGGGATTTTGAACATAATCCCTTATTTCGGGCCGTTTTTCGGCATGGTTCCGGCCTTCCTGGTAGCCTTTTTTTCAAAAGGTCTGGCCAGCGGTGTTCTGGCAGTGCTGGTTCTTTTCCTCATACAGCAATTGGACAGCAACTTCATATACCCAAAAATCGTTGGGGATTCAGTGGGGCTGCATCCATTGTTTGTCCTTATTTCCCTCACTGTATTAGGTCATTTCGGAGGAATATTAGGCATGCTGCTGGCGGTACCTGTAGCCGGCATTATTCAAGTGCTGGTGAAGAAATGGGCTTACAAGTATTAGAGCTTTGACACTCCTGTATGGACTTTTTCAATATATCCATTCCCTTGCTCAATCTTTCTGCAGACTCATAAGAGAAATTTATTCTTATGTATTCTCTTCCGCCGTTCTTAGAAGGATAAAATACGTATCCCGGTAAAACGCTTATGCCATTGCTATAAGCTTTTGCGTTAAGCTCTTTGCTGTCTACTCCCATGGGAAGTCTGCACCATACGTATATGCCTCCCTTGGGTTTGGAATATTCGATACCCAACGATTTCATCTCATCCAGCTTGGCGCATACCAAGTCGCGTTTTTTCTTATATTCGCTTCTGTATTCTGACAGTTTTCTGTAATATATTCCCTCTTCAAGATAGTCCGCAAGCAGCCTCTGCGTCATCCAGTCCATGGCAACTAAGCGAACCGATACCAAATAGCTCAGCCTCCTTATAAGGTCTGAATTTGCTACGATGAAAGCCAGGCTGAGGCCCGGCACGAAAGTCAGGGAAAAGGAATATATGTATACGACATTTTCCAGCCTATCGAAGACCTTCATAGGTGATATGGAAGGCACGTCATAATATAGTTCAGAGGCTTCATCGTATTCTATAACCGGCAGCCGGTACTTTTCGGATAAACGTAATATTTCTTTTCTGCGCTGTACCGACAGCAGCTGACCTGTTGGGTCGTGAAAGCTGGAATTGAGGCATAACAGCCTGGGATTCCATTTTTGAATGGTTTGCTCCAGATATTGGCATTCCATGCCATCATTGTCCACAGGCAATGTTATCAGCTTGCCTCCTGCCAAGCCTATAGCTCTGTACGTATCGGGAGATACCGGTTCTTCTGTTATGACTGCGTCTCCCGGCTTGACAAGCAACGTTATGAGAAAATCCAACGCTTGATTGGTCTCAGTCAATATCTGTATCTGGCTTGTCGTAGCTTTGATGCCTTTGGTGCTGAGATAAGACACCACCTGCCTGCGCAAATCTTCATCGCCTTGATAAGGCGTATAAAAATATTGCTTTTTTCCTTCCTGAGATACTATCTGTGAAATTCTTTGAGACAGCTTCTCTCTATCATAAATTCCTGTGGCCGCTATTCCGCTGCCCAGAGAAATCTTGTCCTGCCTGCTGAATCTCTGAAAAAGCTCATCGAAAGTCACGGTCATGTCCAAATATTCGTCTTTAATTTGGTCCAGCCAGTTTACTTTCTTTCCGTATCTCTTGCTGATCTTTTCTTCTTTTTCTTTGCTTTCTTTTACAGTGTCGCTGTCATATACTCTATAGCCGATACCCTGATAGGATTCTATCAGGCCTTGGCCTTTTAGCTCGCTGTAAGCCTTCGCTACAGTATTTCTATGTACGTTTAGCATTTTTGCCAGCGCTCTTTCTGATGGCAAAATGTTTTCCTGAGTCAGCGCGCCTGACGCTATCTGCTGTTTTATAGCAGAAGCGATTTGTAAGTAAACAGGAATCTTAAGACCTTTATCTATCCTTATGTCCATCTTCCCTAACCTCCGGTTTTTTCCCATGATACTGATAGTAGCACACTTCCATTCTTCCGTTGAAAAGCTTGCGCCTTCTATCAGCAGGACGTCCGAATATTTTCTGTTCAGCGCTTTTATCGGCAGTGATGGCGAACATAGACCATGTCGGGTTTTTCTTTAGAAACTCGGCGAATCCTTCATAGAGACGCTCCATGGACTTCTTATCTCCGATTCGCTGTCCGTAAGGCGGATTGGTTATTATGATTCCGCCCTGTCGTCCGTCGGAATCAAGTTTGGCAGCATCCAATCTCTTAAAGGATATGGTATCATCTACTCCTGCTTCTATGGCGTTTTCCATGGCAGCTTCTACTGCTTTGGGATCTATATCGCTGGCACATATATCCAGTTCCCTATCCCACTGAGCTGCTTCAAAAGCCTTTTTTCTTTCTTCCTTCCATAGATCCTGCCGGATAGCCTCCCACTGTTGAGAAACGAAGTCTCGGCTCAGACCGGGGGCTATATTCTTTCCCATCAATGCCGCCTCAATAGCTATGGTCCCGCTGCCGCAGCACGGATCTACGAGAATCCTGCCCGGTTTCCAAAAAGAAAGGCTGATCATGGCTGCAGCTATAGTCTCCTTGATTGGAGCTGCTACCGCATGTTTTTTATATCCTCGTTTATAAAGGCCCACCCCTGTGGTGTCAAGGGTAACGGTTACCTTGTCTTTTAAAAGCGAAACTTTGATATCATAAAGTGCTCCGGTCTTTTCAAAGTATTCAATGGCATAGATTTCTCCCAGCCTTTCTATTACTGCCTTCTCAGACACGGACTGGCATGCCGGAACGCTGGACAGCTTTGATTTCACAGAGGAGCCGTTTACGATAAATTTGCCATCAGGCGGTATCCACTCTTCCCACGGAATCGCCTTAACCTGCTGAAACAAGTCTTCAAATTCCAAGGCCTCAAATTCAGCCATTTTTATCAGGACTCTGTCTGCACTTCTCAGCCAAAGGTTGGCCCTGACTATAGCTCTTTCATCTCCTGAAAATGTTATCTTACCGTCTTCAGATTTGATTATTTTATATCCGAGAGCCTCTATTTCTCTTTTTACGACAGCCTCCAGTCCAAAGGCTGCGGTTGCTATAAGTTCAAGCTTCATAGTTTATCCTTTATAAATAGTTTATCCTCATATAATCTGTTTTTTAATCAAAAATAGCGTCCTCCCAACATAGGAGGACGCATAGTATCAAATCTTATAGATAAGGGGCTTTTCTGTTAAGAGCATTGGTTTCGAGAACGTCCAGATTATTCAGAGCTTTTCCTGTTCCTATAGCCACGCATGACTTAGGGTCTTCGGCTATCACTACCTTGATTCCTGTTCTGTCCTCTATCCTCTTATCTATTCCGTAAAGCAACGCTCCGCCGCCAGTAACTATTATTCCTGAATTGCTGATGTCTGCTGATAGTTCAGGCGGAGTCCTTTCAAGAACATTATGAACTGCTTCGCATATGGTGTGAAGAGGTTCTTCAAGAGCTTCCATCATCTCTTCCGATGTCACGTCAACGCTCTTAGGCAGACCTGTAACCAGGTCTCTTCCTCTGCACTCCATAGTTATGGTTTCCTCTCTCGGGAAAGCTGTTCCTATCTTTACCTTAAGTTCCTCTGCAGTTCTTTCACCTATATAAAGCTTATGAGTCTTTCTCATATATGTTATAATCGCTTCGTCAAATTTGTCACCTGCCATCTTGACAGAAGTGCTGGCCACTATGCCTCCCAGAGAAATAACTGCGATATCCGTAGTTCCTCCGCCTATGTCGATGACCATAATCCCGTCAGGTTTGCTTATGTCAAGGCCTGCGCCTATAGCTGCTGCTACAGGTTCTTCCATCAGATATACATCCTTGCCTCCGGCCTGAGTGGCTGCTTCTCTTACGGCTCTCTTCTCAACTTCAGTAACTCCGCTCGGAACGCACACCATGATTCTAGGCTTAAAAAATCTGCCTGAACCGCATGTCTTTTTTATGAAATACTTCAACATTCTTTCTGTAATATCGTAATCAGAAACCACGCCGTCTTTAAGAGGACGCACTGCTACTATGTTGGCCGGCGTTCTGCCCAGCATCTGTCTCGCTTCTTCTCCTACAGCGAGGATTTCGTCAGTGTCATTGTTTATGGCTACTACTGAAGGTTCATTGAGAACTATCCCTTTTCCTTTTATATATACCAGCACGTTGGCTGTCCCCAGATCTATTCCGACTTCATTCGCAAATCCCATTCTCTTCTCCTTTTCACAGTTTATTTATATTTAAAAATTTAACATCATGTAAATTATACTTATACTACTTATCATTTACATTTCTCACAACATTATATATAAAAATTTACTTTTTTTCAATTTGTTTAGAAGAATTCTCTGTGAAAATTTCATAATATTTGCAATCTTCAGGAAAAATAAACTTTAAGGAGGTGATAAAATGGAGAAAACTTTTGCTCAAATCGACCCGAAGGACATGAAGATTATTTCTGAGGCAGAAAAGAAACTTTGCGACGCTACGGGAAAGTGTATAGCTTTAGTAGCTTATGACAACGAGTAAGTACTCTCAGAAATACAAAAGAGGATGTCTCTTTTACATCTGCCATCTGCTTTGATTGGCACGAAAGAAACATCCTCTGATTCATCTGTTACATCTTTTTATTGGATTCTACAAATCTTTTAATTTTCTTGCTGGTATTCTTTTCAAATTCTTCGTTTCGAACGGCTATCTTTCTTATCTTCTTAAACATAGGCAGTTCGGCGTTGATTTTGTCGACTTCATCCCAGAGGAGCTTCTTAACTGCTTCCTCATCGCAGTCCTTGCCTAAAACAGCTTCCACTTCTTCCATATCAGGTCTTATGGCTGCAACTATGACGATATCTCCCTTTTCTTCAGCTCCCCATACCATGGATTCCGTTACGTACGGAATCTTAGAAAGCAGGTATTCCAGTTCTTCAGGGAATACGTTTTTACCGTTGGAGGCGATGATAACATTTTTCTTACGACCGGTAATATATATGAACTTTTCATCATCGATATATCCTTGGTCTCCCGTGTAAAACCATCCGTCCTTTATAACTTTGGCAGTTTCTTCAGGATTATTGTAATATCCCAGCATTACGTTGTCGCCCTTTAGGCATATCTCTCCTATGCCGTCTTCGTCTTTGTCTACAATTTTAACGTCCATTCCCGGCAGTATATGTCCTACTGACGCATTTCTCATATATTTATGCTGGTCAGGGTTTAAAGCTCCCATAGGGGCGCATTCGCTGAGTCCATATCCTTGTACAGCTATAAACCCAAGGTCATTGAAGAACTGCAAAATAGCCGGGTCTATGGCTGCTCCTCCTGAAATGAGTACCCTCATTCTGCCTCCAAAGACTTTCAGGATATCTTTCAGCAATTTTTTATTCAAATCAAGTCCGACTTTTTTAGTAACCTTATTCAAGGCCATTACTTTCTTTACAAGACCTTCCTTACCTTGCTTGCGAATATTTTTCATTATGGTCTTATACAAAGTTTCGAAAAGAGCCGGAACGCCTAAAAACATGGTAGGTCTAACTTCTGAAAGGTTTTTAACTATATGCTTAAGGCCTTCACAATATGCTATAGCTGCTCCCTTGTACAGAGGCATTAAAAATCCTGCTGTGCCTTCGTAAGTATGATGTATAGGTAAGACTGAGAAGAAAATATCCCAAGTATGAACTCTCAAAATGGTCGGTGCAATCATAAGATCGAAGCAAATATTTTTATGAGAAAGCATTACGCCTTTAGCTATTCCTGTGGTTCCGGAAGTAAACAGCAGCTCACTCATGACATCAGGGTCTATTTCAGCATCTATAAATCTCCTGTCACCCTTTTCCAGCAATTTTTTTCCCTCAGCTATCAGCCCACTCCAAGTTAAAATGTTCTCTTCTTGCTTGTCTCCGTTTAATTTTATGAGGATTTCCAGCTGGCTGTCTCCGTTTTCTTTTATTTCCTTAAAAATATCCGTATATTTTTCTGTAAACATTACTGCGGAAGCTTGCGACTCTTTTATAAGCTGGCCGAGTTCCGAAGCTCCGAGTTCCTTATCCAAAGGTACAACCACACCTGTGCCGCATATAACTGCCAGATAACTGGTAGCCCATTGATAGCAATTTTCGCCGATTACCGCTATTCTTTTATTCTTAAGCCCTGCATTTATCAAAGCAGTCCCCAATGCATTTACTGTCTCAAACGCTTCTTTATAAGTGATGCTTTTGTATGGTTCATCTTTGTGAAACTTCTGCATGAAGGCCACATTGTCTCCATAAGCCTGAACGCTGGTTTCCAGCATGTGTTTCAAATCGGCTATCGGTCTGCTTTCTTTATATACCACATATTTATCAGTACTGTTGTTGAGCATATCAACAACGCCTTGCGCATACTGCAAATCTACTTTTCTCTGGCTTGTATAGTCCATATTCTGTATTCTCCTTTATATCAATTATTTTCAAAATTATCCATCTAGTTATCAATATCAGATTATCACGTACAAATAACAATGTCAACCTTTACATACCCTGAGCTCTGTGATACAATAGTTTTAAAACAAATCAGGAGTTTAATATGCCGAAAGGAACAATTACAGCAGAAAACATATCACTAGAATTTCGCATTCCCCGCTGGGACGAACTGCCTAACATCGACTTATATATGGATCAGGTAATCGCGTTCATCCATTCCGGGCTGGGGAAATTTTTTAACCAAATAGGTCTCCCGGCGTTAACTAAGAGCATGATAAATAATTATGTGAAAGCTCGAATAATAGACCCTCCTGTCAACAAAAAATATGGCAAGCTTTCCATGGCGATGATAGTTGTGGTTTACATTTTAAAAAGCTGTTATTCCACTGAAGAAATCCGCAAGCTAATAGATATAGGGCTTCGATTGCCCAACAATCAAGTGACATATAACCGTTTCTGTGAAGCGGTAGAAAAAGCTGTAAACGCAGTTTTTTCAGGTTCCATACACGTGGAGGATATTCATGAGGAAGGACGGGAACAGCGTTATTTGATGGATAACTTCGCGCTTTCTTTTGCTTGCAAAATATATGTGCAATATACCATTAACCATTAAAAAAAGACGCTTTGCGCGTCTTTTTTAATCGAATCCGTACCAGCTGACAATTTGGTCCAGCTCAGCTCTATCGCTTCTCACCTTGTTGGCAGGGAAATCTTCATCAGGATACCCTATAGCTATGCCCATGACAAAGGTTTTGTTTTCCGGAACATCTAAATATTTGCGAAGCCCTTCTTGATACATAACTGCCTGTATTTCCACACATGTCTCAAGGCCGTATTCCATCGCAGCCAGACATACGTTTTGAGTAAAGCATCCGATATCGAATTTGCTCAATTCTCTTAAATTTTTGTCCATGTATATGATAAAAGCCGCTGGCGCATCAAAAAAAGCGAATCCCCTAGAAGTCCACCATCGACGTTTTTCTTTGTCTTCTCTGGCTATCTCCATTGCTCCGAAAAGCTTTTTAGCTATATCTATCTTACGCTGCCTGTATACTCCCTCAAACGGAGCTTCATCATAATCAGGCTTTTCCCCATTTAAGTAGCTATCCACATTCATCTTTGCTATCTTCTTTAAGACATCTCCTGAAATCACGGCAATTTCCCAAGGCTGTGTATTTTCAGCAGAAACTGCTCTTGCGGCTAACTTAAGTACCTTTTCCAGCGTTTCTTTAGAAACAGGTTCTTGTTTATACCCTCTCACAGATCGTCTCTCATTAATAGCTTTTGTTAATTCCATATATTACCTCCTAATCTGCTTTATCTAATATATAATACCCAAAAATTCCAGTGTGGTATACATATAATATATAAATGGAATTTTTGCGAAATAGCATGGCAGCAATCTCACCGGTTAGGTGTGCGAGGTCAGGTGTGGGATGCCAGCCGTGCTCTTACAGACGAGGTCAGTCATGCTATCTACATTGCTCCATGCGCTGCTGACAAAAAATCAAATTTTCAGGAAAATTTACATAAACGGATACCAAATCTGTGTCGAAATTTATCGAATATGCGTCTCGGCTGACTTTTTTTATGGATTTTTACATTTTTTCCTCTTTGCATGCCCCAAAAATTCCATTTTATGTAAATTCGATGACAAAATTCCGAAAATAAGAGAATTTTGTCAGCATGGGCGGCGCGCCGGCGTCTGCAGTTTTTCGACAACAGGAGCGCGCCGGTATCTGTGTTCATCATTTTATTTCGTTTCCGGGGAATTTAGGAATGCCATCAAAGCCTTTTTGTAAATCTTCGTCTGAAGGCACATAGTCAGTCATTGTTCCGTTATTATAATTCTCATATGCTTTAAGGTCGAAATATCCGGTGCCTGTAAGGCCGAAAAGAATGGTTTTTTCTTCTCCGGTTTCCTTGCATTTCATCGCTTCGTCTATAGCGACTTTTATTGCATGGCTGCTTTCAGGCGCAGGCAATATGCCCTCAACTTTGGCAAAATATTCTGCTGCTTTAAATACTTGGGTCTGCTCAACGCTGCGAGCTTCAATAAGTCCCTGGTCATAGAGCTCCGACACTATAGAACTCATACCGTGATACCTTAGACCTCCGGCATGATTGGCCGAAGGAATGAATCCGCTTCCTAAAGTATACATCTTTGCCAAAGGGCACACCATTCCTGTATCGCAGAAATCATATACATATTTACCTCTAGTAAGGCTAGGACATGAAGCAGGCTCTACTGCTATGAAATGATAATTTGCTTCTCCTCTTAACTGTTCTCCCATAAAAGGAGAAATAAGTCCGCCCAGGTTGGAACCGCCTCCTGCGCATCCTATAATTACATCAGGCTTTATGCCATATTTGTCCATGGCTTTTTTTGTTTCTAGTCCTATGACACTCTGGTGCAGTAAAACTTGAGAAAGAACACTTCCCAAGACATACCTATAGCCTTCTCTGGTAGTAGCAGCTTCTACAGCTTCAGATATAGCACAGCCCAAACTGCCTGTTGTTCCGGGATGCTCGGCAAGGATCTTTCTTCCAACCTCTGTAGTATCGGATGGTGAAGGCGTCACGTCTGCTCCGTAAGTCCTCATAACTTCTCTTCTAAATGGTTTTTGCTCATAAGAAACTTTCACCATATAAACTTTGCAGTCCAGATTTAGATAAGCACATGCCATAGACAAAGCTGTTCCCCATTGTCCTGCACCTGTTTCTGTAGTTACTCCTTTTAAGTTCTGCTTTTTGGCATAATATGCTTGAGTTATGGCAGAATTAAGTTTATGGCTGCCGCTGGTATTGTTGCCTTCAAATTTATAGTATATCTTTGCCGGAGTTCCCAATCTTTCTTCTAAGCAGTATGCTCTTACCAGAGGAGATGGTCTATACATTTTATAGAAATCTTGTATTTCCTGCGGTATATCAAAATATAAGAGACAGCTGTCGTATCATCTAATTCCTGTTTAACCAGTTCCTCACAGAAAACCTGGTTAAGTTCTTCAGCTGTCATTGGTTTCAGTGTCGCAGGATTCAGCAGCGGCGCAGGTTTTTTCTTCATATCTGCCCTCACATTGTAGTACTGAGTAGGCATTTCGCTTTCTTCTAAATAGATTTTGTAAGGGATTTTGTTTTGGTCTTTCATTTTTTTGTTCTCCTTTTCAATTAATTTTTAATTGAAGTGTCTCTGCTCATTGAATACGCCGGATAAACAAAAAACCTGTCCTTGGAATCAAGGACAGGATATTAACCTGCGGTACCACCTTGTTTGGTCTGCCTGAGCAGACCCTCTCAGCAGAGTGCCATCACACTCCTTTCCACTAACGTAGGAATCCACGTCTCAGATACTTGGCATGACACGCCTGTTGACTTACGCACCATGACCTTTCCCCTCGCCCTCAGGAGCCCATTATTCTGACCCGCTCTCTGCTCGGCTCACACCGTCCCAAGCTCGCTGTAAGTGCTGCAATCAGTTTTACTTCTCCATCAAAGGTTTTGATATTGAATTTATATGTGTGAGTTTACCATTAATATTGTGTGTTGTCAACTATCTTTTTTATTTTTTTTGTTAAATTATACAATCCAATAACAAATGTTCATTTACTCCTAATATCCATAAACTTTTCTGTATTTCATCAGCATATATACTGCCACCAGGGCTGCCAAAATTTCTGCTATCGGAAGTGCCCACCACACTCCGTCAATTCCCATAAACACAGGCAGCAGCAAAAGTGCACCTACTTCCAAGACAAATGTCCTCAGCATGGAAATAACAGCTGATATTTTTCCGTTATTAAGTGCTGTAAAAAATCCTGAAGAAAATATTGTAATTCCTGAAAACAACACACTTATGGCTATTATTCTAAATCCATATACCATAAGCTCCAGCAGTATCGGATCCTGAGAAGCAAATATCATCGATAACGGTCTGTTCAGAACTTCAGCAATTATAAACATGGACAGTGAGAACGCTGCAACTATTTTAGCCGAAATGTTAAATAGCTTCTTTATATTATCTTTATTTTCTGCGCCGTAATTATAGCTTATGACCGGGGCTATGCCTGAAGCGAAGCCAAAAAATATAGCGACAAATATAAACTGTAAATATAAAATAGCACTGATAGCCGCAACCCCTTTTTCACCTATAAGCTCCATCATTTGAAGGTTGAAAAGTGTAGTTGTAATGGCGCTTGCCAAATTGGATACCATTTCCGAAGAGCCGTTCCCCAGAGACTTTAGAACTTCGTTTCCATTCCATTCAGGCCTTTCAAAATATATTACACTTTTTTTGCTGAAGAAAATTGTCAAAGGAACAGTTCCTGCTATAATCATGCCAGCCACGGAAGCAATGGCTGCTCCCTGCATTCCCCAGCCGAGTACACCTACCAAAAGTATATCCAAGACAATATTTAAAAGTCCTGCACATATGGAGAGCCCCAAGCCGAGTCTTGGTCTGTCAGCAGTTACCAAGTAGCTCTGAAAAATCACCTGCAATGCCCAGAATGGACCTCCAGCCACCATTATAGTTCCATATTCTATACAATAAGGCAGCATTTCCTCGTCTGAGCCCAGCATCATATATATCTGCTCATCAAATTGCAGGAAAATTACAGCCAACGCGATTATGCCTGAAACTGTTAATATAACGCTTAAACTCATGAATCGATTCGCTTCGTGAGTTCTTCCCTCTCCTAATTTTTTCCCGATAATAGCGCTGCTTCCCGCTGCCATCATGAATGCCAATGCCATACATACATTTAACACCGGATATACTATATTTATGGCCGAAAGTCCTAAGCTTCCAACATAATTGGAAACTACTATTCCATCTACTATGGAATACATGGAGACGAATATCATTCTTACCATAGTAGGAACAGTAAACACCAACATATTTTTTATATTAATTTCTCTGCTGTAAATTAAAGTATCTGACATACGTTACCCCTTAAAAAATATTCCAGCATTCATTATGCCCGTTTTAGCCTTAAAATTCAACATCATATTTTATTTTCCACAGCATATATTGTTCTAACGAATAAATAAGGAGCGTGTGTCTTACAATGAAGGATTACATAGAAGAAAGAGTTTTGGAATTGGCGCATTACATTGTCAGCACCAATTCAACGGTAAGGGCTGCTGCAAAAAAATTTCGTGTCAGCAAATCCACAGTACACAAAGATGTCACCGAAAGACTCCTTGAAATAAATCCAGGATTGGCCGCTGAGGTTAAGAGTGTTTTAGAGAACAATAAAGCCGAACGCCATCTTAGAGGAGGCATGGCTACAAGAGAAAAATATCAGCACGCAAAGGAAAAATAATTTTTAAAAGTTCCAAAGTAAAAAGCACGATTATGGGGGCACCCCTGGCTTCCAAATCGTGCTTTTATTTTCATAAAGATTAGCTCAGCTCTTTATAATATAATTTACCATCTTTCATCAAAATATAAATATTATCATCCATCGCAGTAGCTCCAGCCATATCCAAAATGCTTCCTTCGCTGTTCAAACTTGAAATATCATCCAATTTGTTCATCTCATACGAAGTTTGTTCCTCATCTTGTATATCATCTGTGTAGTACGTATCACCGTTATTAAATATAAATACAAGTTTATCTGATACTTGAATTATATCTTTCACTTCAGCAGCAGTGTGACCGTCAGGAAGCACAAAAGATATTTCAAGATTATCACTGGTATATATCAAATCCGCCCCGGGTACTTCTGAATATAATGCAGAGGTGTCACCGATTTTGCTGTAAACAGGCAAAGTAAGATTATTTCCCACGTCAGAAGGTGACAATACATTTTCTACATTGCTTGCAATCGGATTTGATGTCTCCATAGCCATTTGCCCTTGGATTACGCTTCCGGAATCTGCACAATATAGTTCTCCGTTGTCAGTGATTATGTAAACACGGTATCCGTACATGTTGCTCTTCAGCGGAATTATTTTTTTAACGTTAATCGGATTTAAATCAGCAGTTTCATATCCTTCTACCCGGTCTTGACCATAGAACTCAATTTCTCCGTTTCCCTCCATGTCTTCATAATCGTCTATGATATAATTTTTGCCATCGTAGTGAGCAATCTTATAAAAAGAACTCAGACCAATTTCTGATACGAAATCGGTTTCTTCATTGAAATCAATATCAGCAAAGCTTATACCATATTCATTAAGCGGATAGAGGCTGATTTTTCCGTCTTTAAAGCATAAAATGTTTTGTCCTATTTCTAGGTTGTCGAAGTATAATACGCTGTCCGGTGTTCCGTTTATGGAAACAAATTCTTTTAACGTACCGTAGTCTTCCGTATATACTTTGTCATTTGCCACAAGCACAGGAAAAGTTCCGCCGTTATCAATGTGGGTGATGCTGCCCTGTACGGAATTTATCAATTCCAATTGTTCTTCATCGTATAAGCCGTTTATCAATTTGATATCTTCACTTTCAAATTCTCCGGCTGCCGCTTCGCTTTTGCTTTCTGTATCAGCAGACGGGTCATCTGCTTGTTGGTCACTATTGCCACACCCTGCTGCGGACAATGAAACTAACATAAGAGCAAGAAGGATTATTAATTTTTTCATATGCTTGTATCTCCTATTTTTTTAATTATTAATATTTTTTCTGCTATTTATTGCAGCTTTAATATCGCTAAACACCTGCTTTGTAATAGGATACTTGTATGCCATAAAAGCGCAGCCAAGCATCAAAACAGGCGGAACAACACATAGAGCAAAACTTACTCCACTTAAAGCTTCTTCCGTCTGCACAGCTGCAGTTTCATCGAATCCCGAAAGTTCCAAAATACCTCCAAGTACTAAAGTTGCAAGACCGGAGCATACTGTCTCCATAACTGTTTGAATGGAAACAATGATTCCTTCCCGCCTCTTATTGTTTTGGTATTCATCGTATTCACATATATCATAAATCATTACAGGCATCAATTGCCAGAAGGATGAATTTCCTATTACAAACGCAAAGGTCATGACAATCATCCCCGGCAGCCCTTTTATTCCAATTATGTTGCCCACAATCAGACAGCTGCTGGATGCGATGGTCATGAAAAGCATGAGCGCCGACCTTTTATCCAGCATTTTGCTTACCTTCAAAATAGGCGTTAATAATACAACTCCAGAAAGGGGAAAAGCCACCATGGCAACAGTTGTCTCTATGGCGCTTAATCCCAAATTATATGTAAAAAAATACAGTCTGTCAGAAAAGAAAATGCTTTGGGCTGTGATATGGCACAAACACGCACCTATGATAAATTTCGTCGGTTTTAATTGAAGGATCTCCCAGTAATCTTTAAACAGCTTCTTAAAATCTTTAATATTCAGCTTAGTCCTATGTTTTAAATCGGAATTGATATTTTCGGCACATGCTTTGTCTTTTTTGGAAGAAGACGCGATAGCTATATTTAATGCACAGAAAGCTATTATGGCTATCAATATGGCCATCATCTGCCATGCTTTGGTTTGGTTCATACCCAAGCTTTCAAACCAATCTATCATTACAGGAGGAACGGCTATTCCAAATACGGTGCCCATCAGTGTAACTCCGTATGTTACGGTTCTCAACTCGGTGCGCTCGCTATAATCAGTGGTATATTCTGCTCCAAGCGCCAGCCATGGACTATAAAAGGTTGAAAACGAACACCAAAACATTACTATGGTTATTCCATAATATATATTGCGGATTGCGTCAGTTGATTGGATTTTTGTAAAGCATAATATCAGAGAAATAGCCAGAGGCAATGAAGCTGCCATCAGGAAAGGACGCCTCTTTCCAAATCTGGTTCGAATGCGATCTGAAAGGAATCCTACTATTGGGCTCCACAATGAGCTTATAACACTGCCAGCAGCAATTAGAACACCTGCTGTGGCAGGGTTTATATGAGCTATGGTTGTCAGGAAAAACATTAGATAAGAGCCCATAAATGTGAAGTTGGCTGCGTCTGTGATTCCCCCTGCAGCATATCCTAATTTGTCTGTAAATGTCAGCTTCATCTGCTACCTGCCTAAAAAAATATCTATGATTTAACTTTATCATTTTATTGCAATTTGTCAAATTTATCAGCTGAAAATCATCAAATTATTAAATCACTCAATTGCAAAACTCATAATTGTGCAATATAATGAAGTTACATAAATAAGGAAAATCCCTGAAGGAGGTTTGCAGCATGATTTATTTCAGAAGTGATTACAGTCTCGGCGCCCATCCAAAGGTAATGCAAGCGCTTATAGACACCAACATGGAGCATACCGACGGTTATGCGGAAGATAAGTTTTCTTTTGAAACTGCCGATATGATAAGAGAGATGATAGGTAAGCCTGATGCTCATGTTCATTTTATGGTCGGAGGCACTCCAACCAACACAGTAACTATCGCCGCGGCACTGCGTCCTTACGAAGGCGTAATCTCTGCTGATTCAGGTCATATATACGTTCACGAAACCGGTTCGGTTGAAGCCAATGGTCATAGAGTTTTCGCCGCCCCCACTAAAGACGGCAAACTCCGTCCTGCCGACATTGAAAAGGTTCTTTTGCATCATGAGGACGAGCACACTGTAATTCCTAAAATGGTTTACATAACTCATCCTACGGAAAACGGCGGCGTATATACAAAGTCTGAGCTTGAAGCTCTGCATGATTGCTGCAAAAAACACGATTTATACTTATATGCTGACGGGGCTCGTATCGGTACTGCTCTCACATGGCCGGGCAACGATGTGACCCTTAGAGACATGGCTCAGCTTACGGATGCTTTTTACATCGGCGGAACAAAAATCGGAGCTCTTTTCGGAGAAGCTCTCATCATAATGGATGATAAGATTAATGACCACTTCCGTTACATGATCAAGAGAGCCTGCGCTCTGCTGGCAAAAGGCCGCCTGATAGCTGTCCAGCTTAAAGCGCTGTTGGAAGGAGGCGAAGACTCCCTCTATTATCAGCTTTCACGTCACGAAAACCAATTAGCCATTAAACTGGCTGAAGGTGTTCAGAAAAAAGGTTACAAACTTTGGATTCCTCATCAGACCAATCAGGTCTTTGTTATCGTTCCCAACGAAAAAATCGCTGAACTGGAAAAAGATTTCTTTTTCTATACATGGGCTCCTTATGACGAAAATAATTCTGTAATTCGTCTCGTTATCAACTGGGGCAGCAAAGAAGAGGAAGTAGACGCCATACTTGAAGCTTTGTAAGCAGCACAAAATCATACCCAATAAAAAGCCCCCGCAAACATGGTGTTTCCACAAAGTTTTGCGGGGGTGAATTTTTTATGACTGCAGCGCCCTTTCTTCTTGCTTTATTCGCCAAGAACTCTCAACAAGTCGCCAAATATCCCGTAAGCTGTCTGCTGTATTTCCGGCTCATGTTCTACAATAGAAACTGTTTTCATCAGGTCCGTTGTGATTGATACTATTGAGGTAGTACTGTTTATGGAAGCAAGCATATCGCCTTTAGGTATTTCTTCAGGTCTGACACAAGCCTTTACTCTGCCGTCTTCGTCCCTTGTTCCTTTGCATATCAGCTTTATCACATTACCTCTATTATCAGCGGCAGTTATATCAGCCTCCGTTATATCTTCTATACCTTTTCTTTCCACCATATCAGGCGTAATATCGGCATCCATCAGTACGTTTAAAAGAGCTGTTATTTTGGCGGCAGCATCATACCCTTCTATGTCCATAGCCGAATCAGCTTCAATAAATCCCATATTTCTGCCTCTGAGAATAATATCATCATACGGAGCGCCCTTAGCCAATTCTTCAAGAATAAAGTTGGTGGTACTGTTTAATATTCCTGAAACTTCAGTAACTTTTGCCATCTGCAGAGTCTTTTCCACCAGGTTGAATACAGGCGTGCCGTCCATCACCGTTGTTTCGTAGAAAAATTTCACTCCCTGGCTGGCTGCTATTTCCTTTAAAGCCCTGAACTTCCACGCTACCGGTCCTTTGTTGGCGGTTATGACATGCTTCTTTCGGTTGAAAGCTCCCTCTATATGATCTATAGCAGGCTGGCCCGTAAAAATATCCAAAGGCGTCATCTCTATGAGCACATCATAGTCAGCATGTTTGACAATATCCATGGTTTTAAGATTGCACAATGCTCTCTCATCAGCAAAGCGCCCTTTTTCAGCCACATCTCTCAACGCAGCGCCAAGGTCAATTTCATCGGCTGATAAGTTGCCCTTAGACCCTGTGGCTATGGCGGTAACCACTACACGCTTTCCATATTTTTCTTCGATTTCATCTTGCTTTTCTAAAAGCAGCTTGGCAAAAGCCTGCCCTGCGTTGCCAAAGCCCAGCAGCGCCAACTTAATTTTATCTTTCATCTTCATCCTCTTTTCTCACAGAACTGGTTCTCTTCATATATTTTCTCTTTATTTTTTCCATCATAGGGTCTGAAGACAGCTCTCTTTCTCTCACTTTCTTTTCATAAGGAGTAAGACTATTGACATTTTTTATATGTTTTCTGACAGGTTTGGGAACGAACAGCATGTATATGGCAGGTGAAACCAGTAGGCAATCCGCTAATATCCAGCAGACTGCCAATATCAATACCATTCCTGAAGGAATTATTTCATTGGCCTCCAAGCATCCTAAAACGACCAATCCCAGAAAGAAAACCACAGTAGGTAAATAAAATTTTTCTATTTTTCTGATAGCCTTACTCAATTCTTCGTCAAACCATTTTTCTTTTAGGCTTTTTACCATATACCCGGCCCATTTAAATTGAACGTTTGCCAAGTATATGCATGCCTTAAAATCATCCAACGTAGCTTTTTCTCTCGGAATGATTTCAGGACCGCTTTCCTCCGAATTATAAAAGATCTGCCCTCTGATGATAGTGCCCTCACCCATCAAACCATAACAAATTTCAGCTTTATTTTCCTCTTCTATTACAAGCTGTTGACCGGCTTTTAGCATATGGCTTTCGTTTCCTACAGAAACCACGGCGTAGCCGTCTAAGCAAAACAGTGTATGCACCGACATTTGTTTATCGCTGTCCTGATTAGATTTATATATATTTTTTTCTTTTCCGGGAAAAAGTAAATCAAGATACCCTTCCATCCCCTTGTTCACTATAAGGTTATATGCCTTTATCTGTCCAAAGCCGGTGGTTTTCCACGCTCCGTCGAATCTGTCCTGTTCAAGGGCCTGCAATCTTGTTACTCGCTCTCCCTCATAGCTCAGCACTGTTTCTCCCTCAAGCACCATAATAACTCTGTCATAATCTTCTAACTTGGGAAATTGGGCTTCTTCTTTTTCGACAGTATCTAAGCTTAGCCTCCAGAGAAAATCTCTGTTAACATAATCGGAATCGGCCGGAAAGATTGCCAGCTCTTTAAATTCTCCTCCTGTCCACCGGCCTTTAGTATAATCTTCTTCTTTTAAAAGAGTACATTTCATTAGTTTTCCTCGCATATCTTTGTCTTTGCGTTCATTGTGCGGCAGCAGCCGGTACAATCTTTGCGTTCATTATATCACGAACCAGCGTAAATACGCAACATAACTGCGTTTTCCTTGTCTTAGCTGCCAGTATGTGTTATGATAATGTTAAGTTATTATTAATTTAGGAGAAATTATGTATAGAACAGATGGTTATAGAGTAGCTACAGATGACCCTATGTACGAGATAGCGGCATATGTTATGGATAAACGATACGATGCCAGCAATTCTATTAAACAGTACATAGATTATGCTCCTCTTCAGCAATATATAATAAAATGCAGAAAAGATGGCATCAATATGAGCCACATGAGCATCATAATCGCTGCTTATCTGCGTGTTGTATCTCAAAACCCTTATCTTAACAGGTTTGTAATGAATAAGAGAATATACGCACGCAATCATTTCTGTGTTTCTTTTGTTACAATGATTCCGGGGAAAAACAGGAGTACCGTCAACAAAGTATATTTTAATTTGGATGACGATATTTTTACTGTCAATCAAAAGCTTAACGACGTTATAGAAAAAAGCAGCTCAGCTATAGAAGAGACTTCTATGGATAAACTGGCCAAAAAACTTGTCAGAGTCCCGGGACTTTTAACTGTGGCAGTTTCTGTATTCAAATTTTTAGATAAACATTTTGCTCTTCCTTTCAGCATAATTAATGCCAGTCCGTTTCACACTTCTCTTTTTGTTACTAATTTGGCTTCTATCAGAACCGGTGCCATATATCATCATCTTTATGAATTTGGCACTACCGGTGTTTTCGTTGCCATGGGCCAACTTGTCAAAAAAATTGTTATAAACGGCGAACGAGCAGAAGAGCGCAAATTTATGGAATTAGGTATAGTTACCGATGAAAGGATTGCTGAAGGTCATTATTACGGTCGTTGCTTCAGAGAAATTTTAAAATATTTCAAGGATCCTTCTTTGCTGGAAGTCAAGCCTGAAAGCATAGTGTATGATCCTGATGTTAAAGTTAAAAATCCAAAATTCATAGTTAAATAGGAGCGGCATAAATATGAACAGAAAAGAACAAGCAGTAATGTTACATAAAAATGGTTTTAATTGTGCTCAATCAGTGGCATGCTCATTTTGTCACGTAATGGGCGCGGATCCGATACAAACCTTCAAACTCGCCGAGCCTTTAGGCTTTGGCATGGGCCATATGGGCCCATGTGGAGCTGTCTCCGCTATGGCTCTCGTGGTAGGAATGAAAATGAGTGATGGTAATTTAGATAACCCTAAAACTAAAAAAGAATGCTATAAGATGATGAAAGAGCTTACCGAAGCCTTTGTAAACAAAAACGGTTCTATGATATGCAGTGAAATTAAAGGCGTGGAAACTAATAAAGTCCTCAGAACCTGCGATGGCTGTATAGAAGATGCCGTAGCTCTTTTAGACAAATATCTGTTAGGGATAGAATAGCTTCCCTGGGCTTGAGTGGTGTCTGATGACAAAAAATCATTTTTTTAGGGAAAATTACATCAACAGGTCCCAACTGCACGTCGAAATTTGTCGAAAGTCAGCCTCGGCTGACTTTTTCTTGTGAATTTATGGAAAATGTCTGCAAAAGAGGCGGTTTTGCAGACATTTTTTCTCATTTTTATAGATTTTTACATTTTTTCAGGGTTTTTCGTCCATAAAATTCCATTTTACGTAAATTTGCAGACAAAAAAACAAAAAACAAAAGATTTTGTCAGCGTCGGCAATCATCAATGGTCTTGACTGTTCATGCCGCAAATGATTGTTTTTGCACTGCTTATTACTACTGTGTTGCTGCCACCTTCTTATACGCTTTGTAAAGCAACATTCCCAGCAGGCCGCAGCAGACTATCTCGCCGATTCCGACCGTGACCATCAGGAACCAATAGCTGTCTGCAGAGCCATATACTTGCTGCAATACTGCAGGAACTATCAACATGTTGCTCGCTATAGGAAATACCGGTCCCATCACAGGTTTTTTCCTTCCTATGTAATAAGTTCCAAGGGCTCCCAGCAGAGTTGCTACAGAACCAAACACTATATCCCACATAGCGCATCCTGTCAGCAGATTGGCCAGTATGCAGCCTATCCAAAGACCCGGTATGGCTTCTTTGTAAAAAAGAGGCATGCAAGTAAGAGCTTCTGACAATCTGAACTGAATAGCTCCGCTGGCCAAGCCGAAAATTTGAGCCAAAAAAGTCAAAATAACATAAAGAGCCGCTATAAGAGCAGCTCTTGTCAAGTGTAGAGTTTTTTCTTTCATCGATTTGCTCCTTTAGTTTTGTTTATAGTGAGGAAGGTCTCGAACTCACTTTGTTTCTTAAAAATCTCCTTCTGTACTTAAGAACAGCATAATTGCTTATACGGTTAACATATACAGGATCGAAGATTCCCCCTGCAATTCCTATTATAAGTTGACCTTGCAGAAATTTTGTATATAGCATTTCATGTGATAAAGCTTTGGCTGTAAGATTTATCTGCGCTTCTTTATCCACATCATATCCGTCCATGGTATCGCCATCGGCTACAATCTGATCTATAAGCGCATTAAATTCATCGTTTTCCTGTACGAATTTTTCTTCATCGTACATGGCAACTTCTATTACTTTAAGTATAAATACTTTTTCCTCATCGGTCTGATAGTCATAACCATAACTCAAAGCAACCTCATATACACTTTTCAGCACCACTGCCGCAAAAAGCGGAATATCAGGGATACCGGCACCCACCAATCCAAGACCTATTCCTTCGACGCTGGAAACCAACAGGTTGGTTGCTTTGGCTGATTTTGCTTGCTTCGTAAAATTTCTTACACTTTGCTTATCCGCCATAACCTCAGAGGCATAAGTATTGATTTTAAAGCTGGCTTTTTTCTTTTCTTTGTTATAGGTTTTTTCTATTATACCTGTCCCCTTCTCAAAGATAAGCGCAAAACCTTTCGCAAAAGCCGCATCCAGAGTTCCGCTAAGCTTTTTAGGAATAAACCTGTCTAATTTGTTGATCAATAAAAAAGTAGGTCCTTCCAAGCGCTTTGCGATAAACTTCTCTTCTTTTTTTTCTAAATCTTTCCAGTCCTTTTCCCAGGGTGATTTTTTATTGAACAGACTCACTTTCTTCACCTTTGTAAGCCCACAGTACCGCTACTGCTGCAACGATTAATGCTATAGGTAAAATTCTTTTCTTCATGATTTTGTCCCCCTTTTTCTTTTTTTTAGTATATCATGACTTGGACTTATGGGCAATAATTTATTCCTCCACAAACTTCACTATGTCATCAAAAATCTCTTCTTTTATATCTTCATTGAGAATCTCATGTCTAAGCCCTTGATATAGTTTTCTTTTTACATTATTATAACCGATTTTTTTCAAGAATTCACAGCTTTCATTCCATTTAAGTTCGCTCACTATCACAGGGTCATCGCTGCCGGCAATGAAAAAAACAGGTAAATTTGCATTTTTCAATGTCCAATCGCTGGCAGAATATACGTCTTTCAGCAAAATGAAAAGATTTCTAAATCCGTTAAGAGTGAACACATATCCGCAAAGGGGATCATTGTCATAACATATTACATTATCCCTATTGACAGAAAGCCACGCGTTATCTGAAACAGGATTTTCTATTCCCTTGGTATAAGCGCCGAATGCCAGATTGTGTATAAAACTGCTTCTATGCTTGTCGCCTTTAAAAATTTCTTCTATCTTAGCCAGTGTCAACGCAACTCCAGCTAAAGGATTCTTGCTGGGTGAACCGCAAACTATCAGTTTATCTATTGCATTATCATATTTTTTTATATATTTTCGGACAGCTAAAGAACCCATGCTATGGCCAAAGAGATACACCGGTTTCTTTGGGAAAACTTCCTTTATATATTGTGTTATCTGGTGTAAATCTTCTATTATATATGTGCCTGTATCGTCATAAAAATATCCCAGATCTTCTTTCTCTCTTATGCTGTCCCCATGCCCTCTATGATCGTTGATTACTGAGGCATAACCTTGTGAAGCGAGATATTCCATAAAAGGGAAATATCTTTCTTTGTGTTCTGCCATTCCATGAGATATCTGCACAACACCTTTTGTTTCTGTCTCCGGTCTAAAAATCGCCGCGCTCAAAGGCAAGCCATCACACTTGGAATAAAGTGTTAAAATTTCTTGGCTCATGTAGATCCCCTCCCGAAAATTTCCCGGTTTTGTTTAATTATTTTATTACTTTTCACTGCATTAATCAACCGATATAATTAAAACATCTTGCTATTTTGCAAAAAAACAAAGGGCTTTCATTGCATAAAAATCTATAGTTCTGATCGAATGCAAGAATCAATCCTGCAAGCAAATAAAGGGGAGCAACAGCTCAAAGAACAAAAGAAAAATGATAACGGACACGCGAGTAAAAAATTAACTTCTTGAAGAGTCTTTTGTGTCGGCGCAGTCCATCCAATGAGATACAAAAAATCCTATAGCGAAACATCCTATGGCAAGAAGTATTTCATATGACGTGCTAAAAGTTACAGGGATTATCATCAAAACCGATGATATCACAAAGCCTAAAATAATCTTTGAAAGTATGGCATAATAGCATTCCAGCAAATAATTGACTATTTTTGCAGTAGCTGCAATGGCAGCAAAAAATCCTATCATTAATGGTATTAATACATTAAAATCTAAATCGCCTATTCCCTTAGCCATAGGCTGATATAAACCCATAAAAAGTAAAATAGAAGATGAGCTCAAGCCCGGCACAACCATGCTTAAGCCCCATATGATACCGCAAAATATGTACCATCCGAAATTAGCTTCAATGTGTCCCCCTATTCCCTTAGCAAGGATATTGAAAAAAGCAAATGATACTGCTAACGCAATAATAAAATGGGGCCATCCTTTGTTAGGGTCTGCCGCATTGGATTTTCGTACCAAGGAAGGCACTGTGCCGCAAATAAGCCCGCAAAACAAAGACATTGCAGCGATTGCTGAGGCAGAAAGAAAAAGTTCCACAACCTTGGCAAGCAAAACAAATCCCACCGCACCGCCTATTATAACAGGCAGCAATATCTTAAAGTTTCTTTTAAACGAACTAAAAGGGTGCGCCAGAAAGGACATCATAGGCTCGTAAATTCCGAAAGCCACACAAAGAACTCCTCCGCTGACGCCGGGCAAAATAGCGCCTGTTCCTATTAATGCCCCTTGAAAAAATAGCAATACCGACTTTCTTTTTGTAGAATTCATAAAAAGCTCCTTTAACGGATCTGTACTTGACCTTGGAATTTCAATCCAATCAGATTTTTCTCCTCAAAGCAAACGCAAGCCGGAACGCCAACAATGCTTCCGGCTTCGTATGAAAAACCCTATAAAAATATTATTAATTATTTTTTGGTGGAGATGGTGGGAATCGAACCCACGTCCTAAAGCATTTCCACGAGACTTTCTCCGAGCGCAGTCAGCGATTTTTATCTTCACTTCGTCCGGCGCCCACTGACAGGCTACGTCTCAGCTATCCCGTTGTTCCCCTGCGCTACCGGGAGCTCACGCAGAGTTTTCCTGTATAGTCGATGCCGAACATCCGGCCTACAGGTAAACCGGAGTCGACACGCACAGCTTATGACTGACTAAGCAGCCAGAGCCATTGGTGCGAAATTATTGTTCTTTTTAGCGTTTATATTTAACGTGCCTTTTTTAGGTAGACTGGCAAACTACCGCTCGCTTATCTCGATTCTACACCCCAGTCGAAACCTTTACACCCCCATTATTATACTATGTAATTATTCATTATAGATTGCCATAATTAATTTGTCAAGAGTGCGGAATTTCAACGACTGATCAGATTTGAAAGGCCGACTTGACCTGATTGACTTAGCGCCGTATCGTATTATAATATATTTTACTAAAACATATAAAATTTTATAAAGGAGATTCTATTATGGACGCGATTTTCTATAATGGTATAATTCACACGATGGACAAAGCTGTTCCAAAGGCTGAAGCTGTCGCGGTGAAAGATGGGATTATCATTCGTGTCGGTTCCAATGAAGATGTCCTAAAATTGCGCACTGAAAGCACCGCCATGTATGATATGGACGGCAAAACCATGCTTCCGGGATTTTGCGACAGTCACATGCACCTTCTCAGTTACGGGTACAGTTTGGAAAAAGTCAATCTATACAGCGCCAAATCCATGGATGACCTTATAAAGCTCGGCCAAGATTTCTTGAAAGAGCATCCGGGGCTTACATGGCTGCAGGGAAGAGGTTGGAATACTGACGACTGGGAAGATAAAAGGTATCCAAACCGATATGACCTTGATAAAATAACTACGGAAATTCCAATGTTTTATACCAGGTCTTGCGCCCATATAATCTCTGTAAACAGCAAGGCCTTGGAGGTAATGGGTGTAACAAGGGATACGCCTCAAGTTCCGGGAGGCAGCATAGAAAAAGATATAAACGGAGAGCCTCTCGGGATTTTTGCAGAAGCTGCCCGCGATTTGATTTACAATGCTTTGCCGAAATTGACGGTATCAGATATAAAGCGATTGATCGTAAAAGGCGCAAAAGAAGTTCTATCGTGCGGCATAACAACAGTTCACACCGATGATTTTGAAGCCATTGCCGCCGGAGAATATCAAAAGGTTCTGGATGCTTATCATCAGCTGGAACAGGAAGGCAACCTGCCTGTAAGAATATATGAACAATGTCTTTTGGCCTCGGTTCCGCTGCTGGAAAAGTTCCTCAGCGAAGGGCATCACACTAACGAAGGTTCTCCGATGTTCAGAATAGGCACCCTCAAGCTGTTGGTAGACGGCTCCCTCGGGGGAAAAACCGCCTTCTTAAGAAAGCCATATAAAAATGATCCTTCCACAAAAGGGATAGCAACTTTTACTCAGGAAGAGCTGGATAAATTAGTGTCGATGGCACAAGCAAGCGGCCTGATGATTTCGCCTCACAACATCGGCGACGGCGCCATGGAGATGGACCTTAATGCTATCGAAAACGCTCAGATACAATACCCAAGAGCCGACATGCGTCATGCTCTCATTCATTGTCAGATTACCGACTTGGATCTGCTTAAACGATGCAGAGACCTTAACGTAGTAATGCATGTTCAACCTGCTTTCATTGATTCTGATATGCATATAGTAAAAGACTACGTTGGAGAAGAGTTAGAAAAAAGTTCATATGCTTGGAAAACCATGATGGATATGGGGCTGCCTGTGGCCTTTGGCTCCGATGCACCGGTTATCAGTTTCAATGTAATGGAGGGCATTTATTGTGCTGTCACCAGAAAAGATTTAAAAGGATTCCCTGAGTCAGGCTGGCTTCCCGATCAAAAAATGTCTGTTTATGACGCAGTATATGCATATACTATGGGTGGCGCTTACGCGTCTTATGATGAAGGAAAAAAAGGCAGCATCAGGAACGGAAAATATGCCGACTTCGCAGTGTTGGATAAGGATGTTTTCTCTGTCCCTGAAGAAGAAATAAAAGACATAAAAGTATGCATGACCGTGCTTGACGGCAAAGTGGTCTACGAAGCTTGATGCTGTGGCTTGCATGTCTGCCTGGGGTTGATCTCTCTCTTTTTACCCTAAGAAACCGCAAGCCTGCGGTCTGTTGAATCAACGGACCGCAGGCCTCATTGCTAAATCAATATTTTTGTTTCATAGCCTGCTCGGCTTTGCGCTGAGCATCCCTCTTAGCTGTAGACTCACGTTTGTCATACAGCTTCTTTCCTCTGGCAACTGCCAGTTCCATCTTGGCCCTTCCGTCTTCATTTATATACATGCTTAAAGGGACTAAAGTTAAGCCTTTCATGGTCGTATATCCTATCAGCTTTCTTATCTCCCGTTTATGTAAAAGAAGTTTTCTCGGTCTGAGGGAATCTACATTGAACCTGTTTCCTTGCTCATAAGGGCTTATGTTCATGCCATATATGAACACCTCACCTTTTTCTATCTTGGCATAGCTTTCTTTAATACTGACCTTTCCCTGTCTTACGGATTTTATCTCTGTTCCCGTCAACACTATGCCCACTTCATAAACTTCTTCTATAAAATAATCATGCCGCGCTTTTTTATTTCCTGTGACAAGTTTCTTTTCTCTCTTTGGCATAATCCCATACTCCCATAATCTTAAAAAACAATCACTTTCCCCAGAATATCCTCAGAAGCCACGGTAAACTTATCTTCATCCGTTAAGGCAGTATCGCTGACCAGCTTCATCTCGCCTTCTTCCAAGCTGTCAACCCGTTTCACCATAGGCCCTCTGCCTCCGTCAATCTGATAAAACGGCGGATAGTAAGCTACCAGGTCGCCTTCTTTTATTTCGGAGCTATCCTCGAGCAAAAAAACCAATACACGTTGGTCCGGCTCCAGCGTAGGCAACATATCGCTGCCGTCTATCTTAACTATCATAAAGCTGCAGTGCAAAATAACAGCAGCTATTATTCCTATAGCTCCACTGAATATCCCAAGTAAAATTTTCCTCATCTAAAACCTCTTGGCTTAGAATGTTTCTATGCTGTCAAACGGATATATCCGAAGTACTACTTTGCCTACAATGGAGGATTCTTCCACCTGTCCCAGTTCCGGAGAGCGACTGTCCTGGCTGACCCTTCTGTTGTCGCCCATGACAAACATCTTGCCTTCTTCTACAGTTACACTGCCCATTTCACCGGATATGCCTTCTTCAGCGACATAAGGCTCATCCAACATTTCTCCGTTGAGATATACATACCCGTCCCTTATTTCTATAGTGTCTCCGCCTACAGCGATGACTCTCTTGATTAAGTGTTTCTGTTCTCCATTTTCGTCCACCAAATCAGATTTGAACACTATCACATCGCCTCTTTCCACATCGCCAAACAGATTATACGCTTGTCTGCTCACTATGACATAATCGTTGGAATAAAACGTAGGCTGCATGGACTCCTGCTTAACCACTATAGGTTTAAAAAACAACAGTATAGTTCCTGCTATAAGCAGTGCTATAATAATGTCTCGTATCCATTCATAAGCTTCTCTCATTTATTGTCTCCAAAAATTAATTTTGCCAAAAATATCTTCTTTTATTCTGATAAACATCTCAGACGGAGGGCATGTGATTTCTCTGCCGTTTAAATAAGACAGTACCCCATCTTCTCTGCAATCATTAAATACAATCTTTCCTGCGTGCAGCAAATGGGTGGTAAGTTGATACCGTTGTTTTACCACATGGTTGGTACGCACATTTCCATACTTGGTATCGCCGATAATCGGAAATCCCGCCTGAGCCAGCTGAGCTCGAATTTGATGTGTCCTTCCTGTATTTATTTTGACTTCAGCTAAAGTATACCCACTATCTTTGCTGCTTATGGCTACAGGAAACACTTCCGTATCCATAAGCTTTGCTTGCTTATCGTTTTGATTTTTAATTTTATTTTTGCTATATGAACTGCTTGTATTTTCTAAGCCGTCTGAGTTCTCTGAACTGTCTGTTTTCGCGATTATAAGCGTCATATTTCTTTTCTCGTCTTTAATCATCTCATCTTTTAATCGCAATTCTTTTTTTATACATCCGGCAGTAATGGTAAGGTAAAATTTTTCAATTCCTTCCCTCTCTCTAAGCATTTCGTTCAGTTCTTTGAGAGCTTCTGCCGTCTTACCAAACAGCACTATACCTGTGGTGTTTCTATCCAACCTGTTGGCCGGAGACGGTACAAAAGTCTTCTCCGCCATTGGTAAATAATCTCCTTTGGCAATAAGATAATCAAGCACCTGGTTGGCAAGATGATTCTTTTTTTCTCTCCCGTCTCCATGGGTCAATAATCCGAAAGGTTTTTCAACAGCCAAGATATTCTCATCTTCGTATACAACAGTAAACTGCTTTTTTGTACGTGGAATTTCTTTCTGCCTTTGTAACGCCGAAGCCTCTTCCTCCGACATGTATACAGTCAATTGATCACCTACGGAAAGAATCGTTTCAGGCTTTGCTCTCTTGCCGTTAAGCTTGATATCTTTGCGTATCAACTTATATATGTGGCTCAGTGACGCTTTGGCAAAATACTTTTTTAAAAACCTATCGAGTCGCTGATTTCCTTGATTTTCTCCAACTGTAAATTTTATCATATCACATATTATACACCAAAACACCTTGAGAAAAAAGAGTTTATCTGTTAAAATATATCCGTAAACCAGTTTGGAGGAGATTATGAAAAAGCTCAAAGATATTTTGTATGATTATAATGATATATTGATAGCTTTCGCTATTCTTGCCATGGCCGCCGCCCTAATAGTATGGCGCATAAGCGCTATAGTGGAATATCCTAGAGATTTTATCAGTGACAGCAGCGGAGGTACAGAAGTTTCGGAGCCTTCAGACAGCGAAAACAGTGGTGAAGGGACATCGTCTTCTTCCGGCGAAGGCGGCAGTGAGCAAACACAGCCTGCCGATGGCAGCGATACTAACAGCGATAGTCAAAATAACGATGATAGTTCGTCATCTAATAGTTCTCAAGAATTATGGGTTGACGGAGCTTTAAGCAGAGATGTAGATGTAACGGTTTCCGGAGATAGTGCGACAGCAGCTATTCAAAAATTAGTAGAAGCCGGACTCTTTGAGGACTACGCCGAATATCAATCAGCTTGTGACAATCTTGGTATAGACCACCAAAAAGTAAGCGCAGGTAACTTTACATTTGAAAAGGGTTCTACAAAAAATGACATCGCGCGCATGGTCAACTGGAGCTAAACATATACAATTAAAACATTCTAATTAATAGCGATATGATTCAGGGTGTCCCAAAACCACGATAGGTAAAGTTAAGGGGCACCCTTTTTCTGTTACTTTTGTAAGAGCTCAATCACTCTCTGCAGTCTTGCCCTTTGTGCCCCATTCATTTTGGGAGCCAAACTCTTTAACATGCTTATCTGCTTTTCATAAGTAATATTATTTGCTCGCAATTGTTCCTTTATTTTCAAGATTTCTCTTTCCAACTCTGCATCGCTTTTGTTTTCCAACTTCCGGAGGATATCCTGGCCATTGTCTCTTCCTGGTCTGATTCCCAGTTGGCGAGCTATATCCCCTACCATTTTATCATTTAATTCCATAATTGACCTCCTTCAATAAAATTGATGTGCTTTCACATGTTTCATAACATTTTATGCACTTGCTTCCTGTAAATTTCATATTATGCCATATAAACAGGAGGTATTCTTATGGCTAAAAGTTCTAATGTAATAGGTATTGCGGCTATCCTGCTGATTCTAGCCGCAAGAGAAGATAGCGAGCCTTTATTTTCTTCCGGCCGAAACGGACCGGGAGGAAAAAGTTCACATAACATAAAGAGCATGGGGCGCGGAGGAATACTGCCTTCCATTGAAATTGGCAGCATTCTGAATGACTTGCACAAACTCACTTTCATAATGAATCACATGGATAATCTTGGTCAAATGGCGCTCAACCCGTCTGAACGGCCTAAATTACCTCCGCCTTCGGAAATAATAAGCCGAGCGTTGCCGGACCTGGCCAACGTGGTTGAAACCATGGCGCCGCTGCTCTCTATTTTGGGAAGCGACTCTAATCACACGAGCGATTTTAATGAAGAGGAAGATTACATCGATTAAAGGCAAAAGGCATCTTTTAATCTCAATTTGATTGGTGTATAATACTTATATCAAACCAAAAGGAGGTCTAAAGTGGCACTGGTAACTACAAAAGATATGTTCGCGAAAGCTCTGAAATCTGATTACGCTATAGGAGCTTTCAACGTAAACAATATGGAAATAATTCAAGGAATAGTAGAGGCAGCTCAGCTGGAAAAATCAGCTCTCATCCTTCAAGTTTCTGCAGGAGCGCGCAAATACGCCAAACCTGCTTATCTAATCAAACTGGTAGAAGCTGCCATAGAAGATACAGGCCTTGATATCGCTCTTCATCTGGATCACGGGGAGGATTTTGATATCTGTAAGAAATGCGTGGATGACGGCTTTACTTCTGTAATGATCGACGGTTCCAAACATCCTTTTGAAGAGAACGTCAAGCTTACCAAAGAAGTAGTGGAGTACGCCCATGCTCACGGCGTGTGCGTTGAAGCGGAATTAGGCAAGCTGGCCGGAGTCGAAGACAACATCAGGGTTGACGCTCGTTCTGCTACTTTCACCGACCCTGCTGAAGCCGCCGAATTCGTAGAAAGAACCGGCGTAGATTCTCTTGCCATAGCCATAGGAACCAGTCATGGCGCATATAAGTTCAAGGGAGAGCCTTATCTGGATTTTGAAAGGCTAAAAGAAATCCACAAGCTCATACCTGATACACCTTTGGTGCTTCACGGAGCTTCAACAGTTTTGAAAGAGTTCGTAGATAAGTGCAATGAGTATGGAGGTAACATCCCCGGCGCTCAGGGCGTGCCTGAAGACATGATAAGAGAGTCCACCAAATACGGTATTTGTAAGGTCAACATCGATACGGATCTCAGACTGGCTCTGACTGCTGAAATCCGGAAATTCCTGGCTGAAAACCCTGCCGAATTTGATCCTCGCAAATATCTGGGGCCTGGCAGAGACGCTATCAGAGCGATGGTTCAGCATAAAATCAGAAATGTGTTGAACGCTTCAGGGTCTATGTAATAATAACCGGTGGCAACCGCTGAAAGTAGCCATTGGCAGCAACATCACATTTATTTTTGCTCGGAAGTAAAAAAGGATGCTCGTGATGAGCATCCTTTTATACTGCCAGCTGACTGTTTCGCAGCATGCTTATATTTCCTCTAAAGATTTCTCTTGTTTCCGGCAGTTCCCTTAAATCCATAGGTTTAACTATGCGTTTGATCTCCTGGCCCGTTTCCTTTATTGCTCCTGATTTGACAAGCGCATAGTAAACAAATTCCGAACAGTAAAAGTTTTTCTCTTTTCCAAGTTTTTTATCAAATATGCATCCCAGCAAACCTCTTATGTTATAGCCGTATTCGTCTTTGTTTCTCTCCATGGTGCCAAGGAGAGTTTTAAGCTTCAGATATGTGAGATTGGTAACTTCCAATTCATATACAGCACAGTTCATGTCATCGGAATCACCCATAATGCCACTGTATAAATTTTCTCTTACAAACCCGGCAGGTAACATTGCATATCTGTATTTCCTTGCAAAGCTATACATCTCTTCAAAGTTGGCATCCAGAGATATAGAGGCATGCGTGTATTTTCCCTTGGTAAACTGATATATTATCTTTGAGCAAAACGTGTTGCTTTTTGTAAGCAGTATATATACCTTTTTCATTCTTTCCCCTTTTGTCTGTAAAACATACATCAAACTTTCTTTGTTACTACAATTATACACTAATACTGTACAAAAAGCTTTAAGGAATTATTAATATTTTATTATTTTCTGGCATAATCCGAAAGCAGCTCGTTTTTCATATCCCATAATTTCTGGGACAAGTCCACGTAATAAGTCTGCGGATTTTCGAATCTTAAGGTTTCTGCCCAGAGCGTATCCACTTGTTCTTTGCAGTAATCTCTTATTTCTTCTATCGACGGACTCTCATATACACATTTTCCCTTATCAAAGAGCTGCACCCTCAGATTACGTACATAGTAATTCCTTATCTTTGTACGCTTCCATACAGCATTTGGGTCGAAAATTTCATATTCTTCAACCTCAGGTATAGTCTCATCGGAAACGGTTATCACATCTCCTCTGGCTTTGCCTGTGTCTTTGTCATAAAGCCTGTATAAATGCTTAAATCCGGGATTAGTAATCTTCTCCACATTTTCTGAGATTTTAATCTTTGGTATCAGCTCTCCCCCTGATTCCAACGCTACCAATTTGTAAACGCCGCCGAAGACAGGCTCTGATTTGGCTGTTATAAGCCGTTCGCCCACTCCGAAGGAATCTATGCAAGCTCCTTCTGAAATTACATCTCTTATGATATATTCATCCAAGGAGTTGGAAACTACGATTTTACAATCTTGCAAGCCCTCAGCATCCAGCATGGCTCTTGCTTTTTTAGTCAGATAAGCCACGTCTCCTGAGTCTATCCTTATTCCCATGTTCTTAGGCTTCATTTCCTTGAAAACTTTTATCGCAGCCGGAACGCCTGATCTCAGCACATTATACGTGTCCACTAAAAGCGTGCAGTTATCTGGATATATCTCTGCATATTTTTTAAAAGCAGAGTATTCATCAGGATACATCTGCACCCAGCTGTGAGCCATGGTTCCAAGCGCTTTGATTCCGTGATCTCTGTCAGCTATAGCGCATGCCGTCCCCGCGCATCCTGCTATATAAGCAGCTCTGGCGCCGTAAATGGCCGCATCCGCTCCGTGAGCTCTTCTCGTGCCGAATTCCATCACCGCTCTGCCTTTTGCTGCCCTCACGATGCGATTGGCTTTAGTAGCAATAAGGCTTTGGTGGTTTATGGAAAGCAGTATCATGGTTTCAATGAACTGAGCCTGTATAACAGGACCTCTCACCGTAACCAAAGGCTCATGAGGAAAGATAGGCGTGCCTTCAGGCACTGCCCAAACATCGCATTCGAATTTAAAATCTTTTAAATATTGTAAAAATTCTTCGCAGAACATCTCTTTGCTTCTGAGATATTCTATGTCCTCTTCGGTAAATTTAAGGTTTTTCAGATATTCCATCAGCTGCTCAACGCCGGCCATAATAGCGTATCCTCCGCCATCAGGCACTTTCCTGAAAAACATATCGAAGTAGGCAATATCATCCGCCATGCCTGTTTCAAAATAACCGTTGGCCATGGTGAGCTCATAAAAATCGGTCAGCATGGTCAGATTCATCTTTGTTTCCATTAGGAGTCCTCCGTATCTTTGCTAGAAAAACTGTTATAAAAGTTTCTTCAGAAATTGTCCCGTATATGACTCGCTGCACTGGGCAACCTCCTCAGGAGTGCCCACCGTAACGATATTTCCTCCTCTGCTGCCGCCGTCAGGTCCCAGATCTATAATGTGATCCGCCCTTTTGATGACGTCCAGATTATGTTCTATGACTACCACCGTGTTTCCTGCGTCCACCAGCTTGTCCAAAACTGCTATCAGCTTGTCCACATCCGCAAAGTGCAAGCCTGTTGTCGGCTCGTCAAGAATATACAGTGTTTTTCCTGTGCTGCGCTTGGAAAGTTCGGTGGCCAGCTTGACTCTCTGAGCTTCTCCACCGGAGAGCTGAGTAGAAGGCTGCCCCAGTTTTATATACCCCAGACCTACTTCTTCAAGAGTTTGAAGCTGTCTGCTTATGCTCGGTATATTCTTGAAGAATTCCAACGCTTCGGTTACGCTCATGTCTAAAACATCAAAGATATTCTTTCCTTTGTATTTTACTTCCAGCGTTTCACGATTATATCTGCGACCCTTGCACACTTCGCACGGTACATATACATCAGGGAGAAAATGCATTTCAATTTTTATTATACCATCTCCATTACATGCTTCGCAACGCCCACCTTTAACATTAAAACTAAATCTTCCCTTTCCGTAGCCTCTCATCTTAGCTTCAGGAAGGCCCGCAAATAAATCTCTTATGCCCGTAAACATACCTGTATATGTTGCCGGGTTGGAACGAGGCGTCCGCCCTATAGGAGACTGATCTATATCTATTACTTTGTCTATGTTCTCTATTCCCGTAATCTCGTCGTGTTCTCCGGCTTCTTCCAAAGTCCTGTTAGTTATCTTTGATACGCCCTTGTAGAGGATTTCATTGACCAAGCTGCTCTTGCCGGAACCGGAAACTCCCGTGACGCAGATCAGCTTTCCAAGAGGAAATTCCACGTCAATGTTCTTCAGATTATTCTGCCTTGCGCCTTTTACCGTAAGGATGTTACCGTTGCCGGGTCTGCGCTTATCAGGCACAACGATTTTTTTTGCGCCGGACAGATACTGTCCTGTGAGAGATTCCTTGCAAGCTTTAATATCATCCACCGTACCCTGAGCTACAAGGCGTCCGCCGTTGATTCCCGCTCCCGGGCCTATATCTACGATATGGTCCGCTGCATACATGGTATCTTCGTCGTGCTCTACCACTATGAGAGTATTTCCTATATCGGTAAGATGCCTTAAGGTTGCAAGCAGCTTCTCATTATCCTTTTGATGCAGCCCTATGCTGGGCTCGTCAAGGATGTACAATACGCCTACTAAGCTGGAGCCTATCTGCGTAGCCAATCTTATTCTCTGGGATTCTCCGCCCGACAGGGTGCCTGCCGCTCTGCTCAATGTCAAGTAGTCAAGGCCCACATCTATCAAAAAGCTCAGCCTTGCCTTAATTTCTTTCAATACTTGATGAGCAATCTTAGCGTCCTTTTCCGAGAGCGCAAGCCCGTTGATAAAGTCGAGAGCCTCTCTGATGGACATGTCTGAAAGCTCGGCTATGTTCTTATCGCCCACGGTTACTGCTAAAATTTCAGGTTTAAGTCTCTTGCCGTGGCATTCAGGGCAAAGGTCTATTTTCATGTATTCTTCCATCTTATTTTTGAAATACTCAGAAGAAGTTTCCCTGTATCTCCGCTCAATATTATTGATTACCCCTTCGAAAGGTCTGTCTTGGAATGATTTGGCTCCTGTATTGTTGCTCACGTAATAATATTGAATGTGCCTGTCGCCGGTACCGTAAAGCAACTCGTTTATAAACTTTTTAGGCTGTTCTTTGAGAGGCTTGTTGATGTCCACTCCGTTATCTTTAGTCAACGCGTTGACCATCTGGCGGTAAAAACCGCTGAACTCCATTGAACCAAATATCAGATTAAGCGCCCCGTCAGGTATGCTTAAGTCATAATTAATCACTCTGTCCGGATTTAACTTTTGCGTAAATCCCAGCCCGTTACATGTAGGGCAGGCACCAAAGGGCGCGTTGAAGGAAAACATTCTCGGCTCCAGTTCTTCAATGCTCACGCCGTGTTCCGGACAAGCCAGCTTGCTGCTGAACGTCTTTTCATAGTGGTGGTCATAGTAGTCTCCTATGACGTTAACGAGGCCTTCGCCATGAGCCATGGCCAGCTCGCATGCCTCAGAAATTCGGCCTTCTTGACCGGGTTTTACCACAATTCTGTCTACTACAATCTCTATGTTATGCTTGAAGGTTTTTTCCAGTTTGATTTCTTCTTCATTGATTAGCTTTATCTCCCCATCTACCCTTACTCTGGTAAAGCCTTCTTTAGCAATTCTCTCTAAGATCTTTTCATGCTCGCCTTTTCTTCCCCTTATCACGGGAGCCAATACCATAAGTTTCGTTCCTTCGGGAAATTCCATTATGGTATCCACCATCTGGTCCACAGACTGACTGGTTATCAATTTGCCGCATACCGGGCAGTGAGGTTTGCCTATTCTGGCATACAAAAGCCTGAGGTAATCATGTATTTCTGTCACCGTTCCCACCGTTGAGCGCGGGTTCCTGCTGGTAGTTTTCTGATCTATGGAGATGGCAGGAGACAAGCCTTCTATATATTCTACGTCCGGTTTTTCCATTTGCCCGAGAAACTGGCGGGCATAGGAGGAAAGGCTTTCCATATATCTTCTCTGCCCTTCCGCATATATGGTATCAAATGCCAAAGATGATTTGCCCGAACCGGAAAGGCCGGTCAATACCACAAACTTATCTCTCGGTATGGTTACCGAGAGATTTTGCAGATTATTTTCGTTAGCACCTTTTATTACTATATCTTTTGCCATTTTTTTCTCCTTTATCAGACTTATATCAGGCGAGCGCTATGCAAAAGCCCGTATCATGGCCTGATTACAGTCTGACCTTGTATTCAAATATTTTATCGCGGAGCTGTGCTGCTCTTTCAAACTGCAAATCTGAAGCAGCCTGCTTCATTTCCGCTTCCAATGTCTTTATATAATCTTTCAATTCCTTTTTGGTCAGCTCCAATGGGCTCTTTCCTTTATAAGAGTCTTCATCTTCTGCCACATGGGTCGCCTCTATTACAGAGCGTATCGACTTGCTGACGGACTTAGGTGTTATTCCATGCTTTTCATTGTATTCCTGTTGGATATTTCGTCTTCTGTCGGTCTCATCTATAGCAGCTTTCATTGCCTTGCTTATTCCGTCGGCATACATTATTACTCTGCCGTCCACGTTTCTGGCTGCTCTTCCTATGGTCTGGATAAGAGACGTCTCGGTACGCAGGAATCCCTCTTTATCGGCATCCAGTATGGCCACAAGTGAAACTTCAGGTATGTCCAGGCCTTCTCTGAGCAGATTGATGCCTACAAGCACGTCAAACGCGCCCATTCTCAGGTCTCTTATTATCTCCAGCCGTTCAAGGGTATCTATCTCTGAATGCAAATACCTGACCTTAATTCCCACACCTTTAAGGTAATCGGTCAAGCTTTCCGCCATCTTTTTAGTCAGAGTCGTGACAAAAACTCTCTGGCCTTTGTCCGTCGTCTTCTTTATCTCGCCTATCAAATGGTCTATCTGTCCATCCGTTTTATGAACTTCTATAGGCGGATCTAAAAGTCCTGTAGGTCTGATTATCTGTTCTGCGCTTATGCCTCCCGACTGCTCTCTTTCATAAGGGGCCGGAGTAGCGCTTACATACAGTATTTGATTTACCAATCCATTAAATTCATCAAATTTCAGAGGTCTGTTGTCCAAGGCTGACGGAAGTCTGAAGCCGTATTCCACCAGAGACATTTTTCTCGACCTGTCTCCCTCATACATGGCTCTCAGCTGAGGCAGCATTACGTGGGATTCATCTATTATTATCAGGAAATCCTCCGGGAAATAGTCTATGAGGGTATAAGGTCTGGTGCCGGCAGGCAACCCGTTCAAGTGTCTTGAATAGTTCTCTATACCTTTGCAAGTCCCGATTTCTCTGAGCATCTCAAGGTCATATCTTGTGCGCTGTTCTATGCGCTGAGCCTCCAAAAGCTTTCCCCTATCTTTAAACCACTGGACTCTCTCTTCCAGTTCTTCATCGATAGTCTTGATAGCATGCTCCATTTTTTCCGGTGAAGTAACGTAATGAGATGCCGGAAATATCAGTATATGGTCACGGGAGCCTGTTATTTCGCCTGTAACAGGATTCATTTCTTTAATTGACTCTACTTCATCTCCAAACAGTTCAACCCTGACTGCTGACTCGCCGCCTGCAGGATATATGTCTATTACATCTCCTCTTGCTCTGAAGCTGCCCCGTTCAAAGGCCAAGTCGTTCCTGCTGTACTGAATATCTACCAGCCGGCGCAGTATATCTTGTCTGCTCTTTTCCATGCCGGGCCTTAAGGATAAGGTTTGAGTCTCGTAATCAATAGGGCTTCCAAGTCCGTATATGCACGAAACGCTGGCAACGATTATAACGTCTCGGCGCTCTGCCAAAGCTGCAGTTGCTGAGTGGCGCAGCTTATCTATTTCATCGTTTATCTGCGAGTCCTTTTCTATATACGTATCGGTGGACGGAACATAAGCTTCCGGCTGATAATAATCATAATAGGAGACAAAATATTCCACTGCGTTCTCGGGGAAGAACTCCTTGAACTCGCCGTGAAGCTGTGCCGCCAGGGTCTTGTTGTGGGAAATCACCAATGTAGGCTTCTGCACCTTTTCGATGATGTTGGCCATGGTGAAGGTCTTGCCGGAGCCGGTGACGCCCATCAGGGTCTGGGCCCGCTTGCCTTCAAGGACCCCCTGCGCCAGAGCCTCTACAGCCTGAGGCTGGTCACCGGTCATTTTGTATTCTGAATGTATCTTAAACTCAGGCATGAGTTACTCCTTTCCATTGTGATCATGCCATAGACGGCATGAGGTTATACTCTGAGGTATGAGGTCATACCCTGAGGCATGCGCTCAATATCGCTCATTTCAATATACCACATATTTTGCTCATAAAAAACATAAATACCGGCAAAAAAGCTTACCAAACATATTGTATCACAACAGAGCCGATAAGGCAAACAAATGTTCTGCAGCTTTTAATATGGTTATTTAGAATGGTTATTTAAAAAATAAAACGGCATTGACTTTGTGTTGAAAATGTGATAATTATACAGTAAAAGAATCACATAACATTTACGTAATTGCAACTGCAGATTAAAAAAGAGGTCGACAATGATAAGATCAAAACCAAATATCTATTGGACCTTAGCGTTTTTTACGAGTCGTCTGATTGCATCCGGGGAAAAACATAATATGAAGATACTTATATAAAGCGCATAGGTAAATAAAACTTATGCGCTTTTGTTTAACTTATGGTTAGAAAGGTACAGTGATGAAAAAGAAGTTATGAGCGCGCTATATACGGGCACGGGGGAGAGAGGCTTGGCGGTATGACGATATAACAGCCGCTGTGTTTATATGCACGAAGCTTTAATATACCCTCCCTCATTTTTGAGACATGCTGTCTAATTTGGCGATTGCTGCAAAAAAAGACAACATTTAGGAGGTACGCCCTTTCTCACAAGAATCGCTCCCACTCGCACAGCAGACTATGAGCTATTGCACATCGCATTAAATATCGTAAAAAAGAGGTGATGTAATATTAAGGACATCGTATATAAATTGGCCATATGTACACTTGCAATTATAATGATACTTGCTTTTGCAGCCTGCTCCAATACTGATACAGATGAAGCCAACGCATCCGGTACAATTAATGCAAAACTTACATCGATAACGATGCCATTTGATTTGGAAGAAGATTCAGAAACAGGGGAAAAACTGAATATGTATACTATTTGCTATTCAGGAAAAGACAGCATTATTGTCGCTAATGTATATGACAATATTACTACTGCAACAGAAATCATTTATCCTGAAACAAGAACCAACGGAGTTTATGTATTAAATTACAGAGACGCTTCTTCTAAATTATATGACCTGAAAAGTGAAAATCTGATTTACAGCGCTGTGCCTTATAAAGATGGGCTTATTTATGCCGAATCTAAAATCGATGAAGAGCATACACAAGAATCAATATATAAATGGAATGTCATATACTTTGACGGCAAAAACCGGCACACAATAGACTCCGGATACAGCAAAAGTCAGACTGCGACAGAAGTCACACTTATAGGCGGCACACCGGTATATGTAAGCGAGCACACAGAAGAAGGAGCTACAACAGTATCGGTTAAGAAGATAGTCAATCTCAGCGGTGAAACTATTGATTCCTTTGATAATGTTGAAAAACACAGTATTATCGAAACCAACGGAGATGCATATCTTTTCACTCTGTATGATCAGCAAAATGAGATCTCAACATTGTGTGCAGGCGATGAAAACGAAGTGTATTTGCAGTACCAATTAGATGATGTACTCAATTCATGCACCATTAATGAAAATTATATTGTCGCTTCAATAGGGGAAGAAACTGGGAAAACAAAAATAGTAGGGATTCCGCTTGATGGTTCTGAAGAAAAAGATTTGCAGCAAACCAAAAGGTGGTGGAGGATGACCGGCTCATCAGGGCAGTATTGTGTGACTGTAGATGATAATTTCAATCCTTACTATATCAAAATCAACGATAATATTGTCGGAGAAATTTCATTGCCCGATGAAATGGAAAATGACATATTGGTAAAATCGTTTTATCCCGCTGACAAGGATAGTTATATTTTATCAATAAATGACGAGTCATTTTATATAATGGAATTAGCATAACGATCTTCCGTCGCTGACAAAATTTGTATATTTTTGAAATTTTGTCAGCAAATTTTACATAAAATGGAATTTCACGGGTGTGAAAACTGCGAAAAATGTAAAAAATCATGAAAATGAGGAAAAAAGTCTGCAAAACAGGTTATTTTGCAGACTTTTTTTAAAATTTTTCAAGAAAAAGTCAGATGAGGCCTGCTTTTGACAAATTTCGACATGGGTTTGGTCTCTGTTGATGTAAAAATTCTAAAAAAATTGATTTTTTGTCCGCAAGGCTCTAGGGCACGAATGAATACAATCTGCAAACAAACATGGACGA
>UQEW01000003.1 GCA_900540145.1 uncultured Eubacteriales bacterium | reverse complement strand
AAAGAAACATGTTACTGTAACAGGAAGCGATTTTGTTATAAAAGAAATCTTTGAAGGGAGGCTTCTAATTGAAGGCAAGATACAGGGAATTGAATTTTTCAGCTCATCGAATAAAGATAAAGATTGAAGGCTTCAGAATAGATAGGCTGCTGGACAAAGCGATGAAAAAAGGGTTGGACCTTAGGAATATCCGCATAATTTCGTCATTGCAGGCAGAATGCTGGACAACTCCGGACGACTTAAAAGAGTTGAAGAGGCTGGCAAAATCGTTATATAAGATCACAGAAGAAGAACACAAGGGTTCCGAATACAGATTGAGAACGTTTATGAAGGCTCCAATCAAAGTGATTGGGGTCTTTTTAGTACTAGCACTTGTCATAAGCCAATCTTTTTTCGTCAAAACTATAGAAGTCAGCGGTTACAAGGCGATTCCCGAGATGTTGCTGAGGCAGTGTCTCAGTGAATCAGGGGTGACAGAAGGCGCTTATAGACCCGGCATTGACTGGAAGGCGGCAGAAACTCATATTTACGAAACATTTCCTCAGATTACCTGGGTTAAGCTGGCATATGACGGGAGAAAGGTGTTTCTCAATATAGCTGAATCAGAGGACCCGGTAATAACCGGAGATTTCGGACAACAAACAGGGGGAGAATATACCAACATAGTGGCAGCCCATTCAGGATATATAGAGACGATAAGCGTATATAGAGGATTAACTCTGGTAGAGGAGGAACAATATGTAAAAAAGGGCCAGGTGTTGGTTTCCGGCTACGTTCCTCTGGAGCCTACAGTATATGAAGAGGATTGGCCTAAAGCATATTACGTCAGATGCAGCGGAGAAATATGGGCAAAAGTGCCGTACAGGCTGACTTTTAATCAGGAAAGATATTTGATTGGGGCGGAAGAAGGAAGCGATGAGGCTGTCGTTGCTTCTAAGAGGGAGAAGACTGAAAAAGAGATTAAAGCTAAAGTAAACCAGCAGATTAGGCAGTGGGCCAAAGAAAATTTGCCGGAAGGGGCTGAAATACTAAATAAAGATTTGAATTTTTCATATAAAGAAAATATAATAGAAGCAGGTGTGACTTTGGAAGTCAGACAACAAATAGGAGAGGAACAGGAGATACTAATTGGAGAGGAAAGTACAGATAATTCAGGAAATTGACAGAGCAGAACTTTTCGGCAGCCTTGATTCTAATCTGGATATGATCAAGGAGGCTACAGGAGTAAATATATTCCAAAGAGACGATGGGCTCACCATGATTGCAGACGAGTCTATGCCGCCGGAAGAACAGGAAAAATCTCTTGACACTGCACAAGGCATAATCGATGAATTTATGAATATCCTCGCATCGGGAGAGGGTTTGGGCAGGCAGAAGGCCGGATATGTCATAGGACTGAAAAAAGAGGGGCTTTCCTATAAAGAAAGCAATATATCGAAGGACATAATATGCTTTACCCATAAAGGAAAACCTTTAAAGCCGAAAACTCTCGGGCAGCGGCTTTATGTGGAAAGCATAAGAAAGAGAGATATCGTATTCGGCATAGGACCTGCCGGAACAGGAAAGACATATATAGCAGTAGCGATGGCAGTCAATGCCTTTAAGAATAAAGAAGTCCAGAAAATCATCCTTACAAGACCTGCGGTAGAAGCAGGAGAGAGATTGGGATTTTTGCCGGGAGACATGCAGGACAAAGTGGACCCGTACTTAAGGCCTCTGTACGATGCGCTCTATGACGTGCTGGGAAGAGATGCAGCCATAAGGCTTAAGGAAAAAGAAGCTATTGAAGTAGTTCCCCTGGCTTATATGAGAGGAAGGACTCTGGATAATTCATTCATAATTCTCGACGAGGCTCAGAACACTACGAGAGAGCAGATGAAGATGTTTCTGACCAGAATGGGCTTTGGCTCTAAAGTTGTCGTTACGGGAGATGTTACCCAGGTAGATTTGCCTAAGGGGAAAAAATCAGGTCTGGTGGAAGCTTCTCGAGTGTTGAAAGATGTAGAAGGCATCGATTTCTGCTATCTGAAAGAAACGGATGTGGTGCGTCATGAACTGGTAAAGAGGATAATCACCGCTTATGACCGTTTTTATAAGAAATACCCGGAGGAAACGGAAGAATGAACATATATATAGACGAAGGGCAGAAGTTAGATTGCAAGATGCTGGAGAAGATGCAAGAAGCGGGAGACTTTCTCATGGGGGAAGAAGGAATCGATACCGACAGAGCTGAAATAAGCCTTACTCTGGTTGAACCGGAAGAGATAAAAAGTCTTAACGCTGAATACAGGAATGTGGACAGCGTTACAGACGTTCTTTCTTTTCCGCAGTTTGAAGATAAAGAGCAGATGCCTTCTGAAGGCGAGCTATGCCTCGGAGATGTAGTCATCTGCGTTGAGAGAGCGAAGCAGCAGGCAGAGGAGTACGGTCATAGCTTTGAGCGGGAGATGGTGTATCTGCTGGTTCACAGCTTGCTTCATCTGCTGGGATACGATCACATGGACGATGATGAAAAGGCAATAATGAGGGAAAAAGAAGAACATGTAATGGAACATGTGGATTTGAGGAGGTAGAAGCGTATGACATACAGAGAGCTTTATGAGAAGGCGCAGGATATGGTAAACAAGGCATATGCGCCGTTTTCCAAGTTTAAAGTAGGAGCCGCGTTGCTATCTAAAGACGGCCGGGTGTTTACCGGAGTTAACGTGGAAAACTCATCTTTGGGAGGAACCATTTGCGCAGAAAGAACCGCTTTTGTCAAAGCTATTTCCGAAGGCGCAAGAGAGTTTCAGGCGATAGCAGTGGTATCGGGAGAAGGGGCAGTGTGGCCATGCGGCATATGCCGACAGTTTATGAAGGAATTTTGCGATGATGAATTTAAAATTATAACGGGCGATAATGCGGATTCCTTAGATATTATGACTATGAATGAAATATTGCCTAAAGGATTCAGGCTTTGATTTCGGATACAAGTTCAGCAAAAAGATAAGAAAGGATATTAACATTTGAAAACAGGATTTGTAGGGATTATAGGACGCCCCAATGTAGGGAAGTCGACTTTGATGAACGCTATACTGGGCGAAAAAATAGCTATAGCGACAGATAAGCCTCAAACCACGAGAAATACCATCAGAGGAATATATACGAGAAACGAAGCTGAGGACGATTCCGGTGTGCAGATGGTCTTTATCGATACGCCGGGGATACACAAGCCTCACAGCAAGCTGGGAAATTATATGACCGAGTCGGCTATAAAGACTTTCAAAGAGGTAGATGTGCTGTTGTTTCTGGTGGATTCGGACCTTTCCAAAGGGCCGGGAGACAAGTACATCATTGAGATGCTCAAAGAAATCAAGACGCCGAAAATTTTGGTAATAAACAAAATAGATAAGATGGAGCCTGAAGAATTCCGCAAAATATATGACGAATACGAAGAGATGGGAATTTTCCGGGATATATACGGAACTTCAGCTGTCAACGGCCAGAACGTAGACAAGCTTACAAGAGGAATAGAAAAATATCTTGAAGAGGGGCCTATGTATTTCCCTGCCGATATGGTTACAGACCACCCGGAAAAATTCATCGTAAGCGAGATAATCAGGGAAAAAGTCTTAATGTATCTCGATGACGAAGTGCCTCACGGCGTGGCCGTGGAAATAGAGAGTTTTAAAGAAGAAGGCAGAGCTGAAGGGGGCAGAAACAGCATCGCCAGAATAAGCGCGGTGATATACTGTGAAAAGAAGTCTCATAAGGCGATAATCATAGGAAAGCAAGGAAAGAAGCTAAAAGGTATCGGCAAAAGTGCCAGACTGGAAATAGAAGGCCTTTTGGGATGCAAAGTATTTTTGGAGCTTTGGGTAAAGGTAAAGGAAAATTGGAGAGATTCAGACTTTGCCTTATCAAACTTTGGATATAAGGAACAGATGTAAAGGATATGGTAACAGATACTGAAGGTATCGTTCTGCGCCAGGTAAAAGCGCTGGGCGGCCGAAGGATGATTTTATTGTTTTCTAAAAAATTCGGAAAAATAAGCGTGGGAACCAGCATGAATGAAGGCGGACGCAACAAGTCCGCCCTTTCCGTAAGAGCGTTCAGTTACGGCAGATATGAGCTTTTTAAAAACAGAGAAAGCTATAATCTCAACAGCGGACAGGTGCTGAAAAGCTATTACAGTTTGGGCGAAGATTTAGACAAATATATGGCGGCATCATACGTACTTGAGCTTACTGAAAAAACTTTGCCGGAAGAACTTCCCCAGCCGCGAATCTTTGCTTTGCTGCTGGACTTTATGGAAGCTCTTGAAAAACGTACAAAAAAACATGGTACCTTAGTTTTGGCTTATTTGATAAAATTACTTGACGCTCTTGGAACTATGCCGGCGCTTGAAAGGTGCGCCTGCTGCGGCAAGGAGCCGGATACCGGAAGCGGCAGGGAAGCAGACGATAATGCGGTCAAGAGCAAGGTTTTTTTCAGCGTAGAGGAAGGCGGAATCGTATGCGCAGATTGTGCCAAAGAGCTGTCAAAAGAAAGGGAACGACCATTGATTTATCATGAGGATATTGGTATAATAGATATATTAAAGTATTTTCAGAAACAGCCCATGGCAGCTTTTGAAAAACTTGCACTTGATGAATCTCTGCAAGAAAAATTGCAAACAATTATAAAGGAATACATTTCCTATCATATGGATATACGAAATCTAAAAAGCGAAAGCTTTTTTCAAATTTAAAAAATGGAGGTATTGTTATGGAAATTACTTTAGAGAAAATCGAATTGGTTAAAGACAGAACAGGCGTATCATACAAAGAAGCTAAAGAAGCATTGGAAGCGGCGGAAGGCAGCGTTGTAGACGCTATAATTGCCATTGAAGAAACGGTTAACATCAAACCCGGCAACAAGGCCGGCGATTTTGCCGATGAGACAGTTTCAAAGATCAAGGAGTTGGTAAAAAAGGGCAACGTTACTAAGATCACCATCAAGAAAGATGACGAGACCATCGTTAATCTTCCGCTTAACGTTGGCATCATAGGAACTATAGTAGCTCCTTGGGGTATCATTGCGGCAGCTGTTGCTGCGTTTGGTTTCAGATGCCAGATAGAGCTTACTAAGGACGACGGAACTGTTGTGGATGTATCCAAGAGAGCGGAAGGACTTGCCAGCGATGTCAAAGAAAAAGGTTCTGCAGTTGTAGACGAAGTAGTTGCCAAGGGCAGCGCCGTAGCCAATGACGTCAAAGAAAAAGCACCGGAAGTTGTCAATGACATCAAGGAAAAGGGAGCAGGAGCTTACAACACAGTGAAAAATGCCGCAACTGATGTGTTGAAAGGCATAAAGGATAAGAAAGATGACGTAAGTGAAGACGTAAAAGAAGCTTTCGATGCAGCAGAAGAAAAGTTGGACGATATCGCAGACGATATTGACGACAGACTATAAGAACTAAAAACAAAAATAGAAAAAAGAAATAGATAGGTAGGGTTTTATCAGATATGGAAAACAAAGTAACTATGGAAAAAATCGTAGCACTTGCTAAAAACAGAGGATTTATATTTCCAGGCTCTGAAATTTACGGAGGATTGGCAAATACATGGGATTACGGTCCTTTGGGCGTTGAATTTAAAAACAATGTAAAAAAAGCCTGGTGGAAAAAATTCGTTCAGGAATCCAGGTATAACGTGGGACTTGACGCAGCCATACTGATGAATCCTAAAACATGGGTAGCTTCAGGACATGTGGGCGGATTTTCCGATCCGTTGATAGATTGCCGCGCGTGCAAATCCAGGTTTAGAGCCGATAAGCTGATAGAGGATTACATGCACGAACACGGAATAAATGACGTTATCGTAGACGGCTGGTCAAACGAGCAGCTGGAGAAGTATATCGCCGATAACAAAATTGCATGTCCGGAATGCGGCAAGTCTGATTTTACCGGGATCAGACAGTTTAACCTTATGTTCAAGACTTTCCAGGGAGTTACTGAAGATTCCAAATCGGAGATATATCTCAGACCGGAGACAGCGCAGGGTATATTTGTCAATTTCAGAAACGTACAGAGATCCGCCAGGAAGAAGATACCTTTCGGCATTGCCCAGATAGGTAAATCTTTCAGAAACGAAATAACGCCGGGAAATTTCACTTTCAGAACAAGAGAATTTGAACAGATGGAACTGGAATTTTTCTGCAAGCCGGGTACTGATATAGAATGGTTCGAATATTGGAAAGAGTATTGTGTCAACTTCTTAAAAAGTCTCGGCATGACCATGGAAAATATAAGAACCAGAGATCATGAGAAAGAGGAATTGTCACATTACAGCAATGCAACCACAGATATCGAATATCTTTTCCCATTCGGTTGGGGCGAGCTGTGGGGAATTGCCGACAGAACCGATTTCGACTTGACTCAGCACATAAATACCTCCAATCAGGATTTAAGCTATGTGGATTCTGAAAGCGGAGAAAAATATGTGCCATATGTTATTGAGCCATCGTTAGGAGCTGATAGAGTTGCACTGGCATTCCTAATTGATGCATATAGCGAAGAGGTCTTGACAGATTCAAACGGTAAGGAAGACACCAGGGTCGTTCTGAAATTCCACCCTGCGCTTGCTCCGTTTAAAGCTGCCGTGCTTCCTCTCGCAAAGAAGTTATCACCAATCGCGGAGCCAATCTATGAAGAACTTTCAAAGCATTTCATGGTTGACTTCGATGCAGCGGGTTCAATCGGCAAGAGATATAGGAGAGAAGACGAAATTGGAACTCCATTCTGCATTTGCGTAGACTTCGATACGGAAACCGACGGATGCGTTACTATTCGCGACAGAGATACTATGGAACAAGTCAGAGTTCCTGTGTCGGAGGTGCGCGCGTATATCGAAGAAAGGTTATCGTTCTGATAACAGAAATGGAGAAACATGACAGAAAAATTTATTTACTCATTCAATGAAGGCTCTAAGGACATGAGGAGCCTTCTGGGAGGAAAGGGAGCCAATCTGGCTGAAATGACCAAGATAGGTCTGCCTGTTCCTTTCGGATTTACTATCACTACAGAGGCATGCAACAGGTATTACAAGGAAAATCAGACTGTAGCTGATGACATCATTGAAGCAATCTATGAGAAGATAGAGGAACTGGAGGCTGTTACCGGCAAAACTTTCGGAAGCAGCGAAAATCCTCTGCTGGTTTCAGTTCGCTCCGGAGCAGTAATATCTATGCCGGGTATGATGGACACTATTTTAAATCTGGGTCTTAACGACGAAAGCGTTGAAGGCTTGGCAGCACTTACAGAGAACAGACGATTTGCGATGGACAGCTATAGAAGGTTCATCCAAATGTTTGGAGATGTGGTATTAGAAATACCGAAATCCAAATTTGATAAAGTCTTTGACGGCCAAAAGGCAGCAAAAGGAGTTAAGTACGATGTGGACCTTACTGCCGAAGATTTGGAAAAAGTCATTGAAGGCTACAAAGAAATAGTAAAAGAAAGCACGGGGAAGGATTTCCCGCAGGATCCAAAAGTGCAACTGGTTGAGGCCGTTAAAGCCGTATTCCGATCCTGGAACAACGACAGAGCTATTCTTTACAGAAAATTAAACGGAATTTCAGGCAGCTTGGGCACTGCTGTAAATGTCCAGTCCATGGTTTTCGGCAACATGGGCGACACATCCGGAACAGGAGTTGCGTTTACGAGAAACCCTGCTGACGGAACTAAGAAAATATTCGGAGAATTTTTGGTAAACGCTCAGGGAGAAGATGTGGTAGCAGGAGTAAGAACTCCTCTAAATATCGACAAGATGGCTGAAGCTTTCCCTGAAGCTTATAAAAATTTTGTCAAAATTGCCGACCTCCTGGAGAAACATTATAAAGATGTCCAGGATATGGAATTTACCATTGAAAGAAACAAGCTGTACATGCTGCAAACCAGAAGCGGTAAGAGAACTGCGCAAGCAGCTATCAAGATTGCCGTAGATATGGTGGAAGAAGGCCTTATAGACAGGGAAACGGCTATCACCAGGCTTGAGCCTGAGCAGATAGATCAACTTCTTCACCCTATGTTTGACAAAGAGGAACTTAAGGCAGCTGAGGCTATAGCGACAGGCCTTCCGGCGTCTCCGGGGGCAGCTTGCGGCAAGATATATTTCACTGCTGAAGAAGCCGTGAATGCGGCTCAGGCAGGTGAAAAGGTTCTGCTGGTAAGAGAAGAGACTTCCCCTGAAGATTTGGCAGGTATGGTAGCGGCCCAGGGCATATTGACAGCAAGAGGAGGAATGACTTCTCACGCCGCCGTAGTGGCCAGAGGAATGGGCAAGTGCTGTGTTGCCGGATGTTCCGAGATTCGTGTCAATGAAGAGGCGAAAACGCTAGCAGCCGGAGATAAAACTTACAAAGAAGGAGACTATATCTCCATAGACGGCAGCAGCGGCAAAGTATATGAAGGAAGCATCAAAACCGTAGACCCTGAAGTCTCCGGAAACTTTGCCAAATTCATGGAATGGGCTGATGACATAAGAGAACTTAAGATCAGAGCCAATGCAGACAATCCAAGAGATGCCAAACAAGCAGTGGAGTTCGGCGCTGAGGGCATAGGTCTTTGTCGAACTGAGCATATGTTCTTTGACGAGGATAGAATCCCTGCCATCAGGAGAATGATTTTATCCGACACGCCGGAAGAAAGAAAAGCAGCTTTGGACGTTATAGAACCTTATCAAAAAGAAGATTTTAAGGGCATATATAAAGTTATGGGAGAAAGGCCTGTCACCATAAGGCTTTTGGACCCACCTTTACACGAATTCCTGCCTACCGATGAGGAAGATATAAGACAGCTGGCAGAGATGATGAATGTTTCTTATGATAAGTTGGCTGCCAAGGTGGATGAATTGCATGAGATGAATCCTATGCTGGGCCATAGAGGATGCCGCTTGGCTGTTACCGCTCCGGAAATCGCTGTTATGCAAACGGAGGCCATAATAGGAGCGGCAATAGAAGTGAGCCGGGAAGACGGCATTGAGATAGTGCCTGAAATCATGATACCTCTTGTGGGTTCTGAAGAAGAGCTGCGCAATGTTAAGGAAACAGTAGTGGCTACTGCTGACAGATGTATTAAAGAAGCAGGAATCAAAATGGAATACATGGTAGGAACCATGATCGAAGTTCCAAGAGCAGCTGTTGTGGCCGATGAGATTGCCAGAGAAGCTGAGTTTTTCTCATTTGGAACCAATGACCTTACCCAGATGACCTTCGGCTTTTCAAGGGACGATACAGGAAAGCTTATAGAAGAGTATGTGAAGAAGGGCATTCTTGAGGATGATCCGTTCCAGACTATTGATATAGGCGGCGTAGGCAAACTGATAAAGAATGCAGTCGCTTTGGGAAGGCAAACCAGACCGAAGATAAAGCTGGGAATTTGCGGAGAACATGGCGGAGATCCTAGGTCTATAGAGTTCTGCCATGAGCTCGGACTGAACTACGTTTCCTGCTCGCCTTTCAGAGTTCCTGTAGCAAGGTTGGCTGCGGCTCAGGCAGTAGTTAAAAATCAAAAATAAAAAAAGCTTTTAAATTATAGCCCCTGATATAGCTATATTCCTGCTATTCAGGGGCTTAGTTGTGTCTTTTTAAATATCGCTTTTTTCTGGTTGGTTACCTTTTGGCAGATTCTTTTTCAACATTACATCAGGCTCTTTTGGAAGCTTAAACAAAGGAATAAATCTGTCCAAACCGGTCACAGTAAGCAATATCAGAGAAATTACTGCTATGTAAGCCATGAAATTATATCTTAAAAAATCTAAAGGCGAAAGCTCTATAAGAGGATAAACTCCTACAGCAATACCTACATAGTATGCCAAATAAACGTGCCAAGGAATTAATTGTGAGCCAAACACTCCCATGGCATCTCCGAAAGTAGCGTTTCTGAGTCTGAGCTTGTACATGTCTTCTTCGCTGCCTTCTACGTTATCATCTAATATACCTTTTATAACAGGACCGATGGTTACGATTTGAGCCATTTCATCGGCAAGAGTGGCATTTCCCAGAAGAGAAAGCATAGCGTTCCACGTCATCAGATGACGCACCTTTTTTGATAATTTTACTACCAGCTTTGCAAGCGGCTCAAAAGCATTCATTTCCTGCATTACGCCGCCGAAAGCAGCTACCCACATCATCATTACTACTACCCAGCCGCCTGCTTCTGAAAAACCGGCCATGCACTGGTCAAGAAATGAGTTTAATGTTCCGGTAGTGTTGGCAAATTGACCAAGTATATATGCGGAGACTAAGCCTGAACCTATACATATGAATGTGTTAAAGCCGCATACAGCCAAGCCTATTACAAGCAACAGAGGAATTATCATGTACATGGCAACTCCGCTGGCAATTTGCTCTAAAAGCGGAATAGCGGCAGGACGTTCAGCTTCCAAAACATCCCATACGTTATCAGGTATTTGAGCGACTACAGCGGCGCCGTTAACTGACTCTGACGGCAGCCCCATTGCGATACCTGCAATGAGAAATGCAATGGAAGCAAGGACGAGACACATTATGGACCATACTCCCTGGTGTCTTATCCTGTCTACTACTTGTACGCCTTGGATACCTGAGGAAACGATAGTAGTGTCTGAAATGAGACCGATATTGTCTCCAAAACAGGCTCCTCCTGCAATTGCACACACTGTGAGATAAGGGTTGCCGTCAACAATGTGGCTGAGCCACATGAAGATAGGAGCACAGGCTGCAAAGGTGCCCCAGGACGTACCTGTAGCTACAGATAATATACTGGTACAAACGATACCGACAACGGCTACGGATTTACCGGTAACTCCCAAGGAAAGAGCCAAGTTTACTACTGATGCGCCTACTCCGGAACTCATAAACAGACTTGCCATGGCATAAGCAAACATCAGAATGAATAGAGCAACCAGAATGTTGCTGACACTTTTCATAGCAGCGTTTATGGAATCCTGGAATTTAATTTTTTCCGTTGCTCCTGCTACCACAAAGGCATAAATTGCTGCAATAGGTGCTGCGATGAGGGCGTCATAACCGGCGATCATCAAGCCTGCCAACAGAAATACAGGCGAGAATTTGATAAATGCTTTTAGAAAATTCTTGAATTTCATCTCTGTCTCCTTGATAATTTCGTGTTAAGATTGTGTAAATATTTAGAGCAAGATTTGTGCCAAATTTAACAATGTGGTAAAGCTCCAATTTCGGCGAAAACAGTAGCAATCTTGATTTAGAAATGATACAATAATAAAAAAAATGAGCTGAAAATGAATCACAGTATTGAAGAAAAGAGGATCTTATGAAGGGTTTTGGATTAGATAGAGTAATTGAACCTAAGGGAAATATTCCGGTTACCGCTTGGAAACTGGATAATTCCATGAAATTAAAGCCTAAGGAAATGAAAATATCTGTTGAAATAATAGATTTTGAAAGAAGCAACTTTAATCAGATATGCAGTATATGCGGCTATGATGAAGAACAGATTAAAGCCAGAATCATGAAGATAGTAAATGAAAGAAATAAATTTCATAATCCGTACACTGAAAGCAGTGGTTTGTTTTCGGGAGTAATAGTCGAAATTTCTTCGGATTTTGAGAGCGATGAGCATTTTAACGTTGGCGATAGAGTTATATGCCTTACCCCATTGGCAGGACTTCCTCTTCGCCTGGAAGAAATCACATCTGTAAATATAGCCTATGGACAAGTCAGATGCAAAGGGTATGCTATATGTTTTGAAAGCGCGCAAATTGTTAAGCAGGAAGACTTTAAAGATGATGACACCAAATATTTGATGAGAGCGCTGGAAGAAGAGGGGAGTTTGTGTAATATTTCTGCGGAATTGAAAAAAATGAATATTACTAAAACAATAATAATAGGAACAAACCCGATAGAAGCAATGTTTTATGCAAAGATGTCAGCAGAAAGCGGCCATGATACAGGGACAAAGATAACAAATGTGTTGGTCATGGACAGCAGTTACATGCATATATACGAAAGAGAAGCGCTGGAAAAATCTTTTTCAAATTTAGCAGACAGAATATACTTTTTAGATATAAGCATGCCAATGGAGGCACTTGGAATATTGATGGATGGTGAGAAGGGAGAACCTGCAGATGTTGTTGTCAACTTGGAAAGCATAAAGGGTTCTGAAACTATAGCTAATTGCATGGTAAAAGATAACGGAATGGTATGCTATACGGGAATGAACAGCAATTATGCGCAAGGGCTTTTGATAGCTGATTGCTTCGGCAAAGAAGTGATTCACTACACTCTTGACGGCTATGTAAAAGGAGCCTATGAATTTGCAGTTTCTTTAATACGCAGCATCATTCCTAATCTGAGAGTATTAGATGAATATATAAAAAATATAAAAATTCAAAAAAATTTTATGCCTGTAAGGAAACGAGAACGGACACAAAATGCAGCAAAGAAAATAGATGATTTTATTTATATGAGCGATGTGACTGAGCAAATGGTTGAAGAAATCCTCAATGTAGCTCAATACGACTGCAATGTGATAATTCAAGGAGAAACCGGCGTCGGAAAAGAGAAAGTTTTCAACCTGCTTCATCAAAACAGCCCTAGACGCGACAAACCTTGTGTGAAAATCAATTGTGCGACTATACAGGAAAGCCTGGCTGAGTCTGAATTCTTTGGATATGAGAAGGGGTCTTTTACGGGAGCTCAAGCTGACGGAAAAGAAGGGTATTTTGAATTGGCTAATAATGGAACTCTTTTTTTGGATGAGATAGGCAGTCTGCCGCTTTCAATGCAGTCTAAGCTTTTAAGAGTTTTGCAGGAAAATACGTATTATAAAGTAGGAGGAACCCGTCCTAAACATGTAAATGTCAGAGTGATATGCGCAAATAATATCCCTTTGAAAAAACTGGTAAGTGAAGGCATGTTTAGAGAAGACCTTTATTACCGCTTGAATATTTGCATGATAAACGTTCCGCCTTTAAGAATGAGAAAAGACGATATAGTTTGTCTTGCGGAGGCTTTTATACAAGGGTACAGTACAAAGTACGGAATAAAAAAGGAGTTTTCCAAAGCTGCCCTGGAGGAGCTTAAGGAGTACCATTGGCCTGGAAATGTAAGAGAACTGGAAAACACCGTACATCGATTGTATATTTTGGAAAAGGGAAAAATCATAGACAGCATGACCGTTGACATGCTGATCAATGAGAGTATATATGAGTTTGAAGCTGTCGATATAAGGAAAGAAAAGAGCGCTGATGAGAAGATGGATTTTAATCAAATAATGGATAAACAGGAAAAGAAACTTATAGCTTTTGCACTTGAAAAATGTAAAACGACAAGGGCTGCGGCAGATTTCCTTAATATTCCCCAAGCGACTTTCGCACGAAAAAAAATAAAACATCAGTTGTAAAAAAGAGAGCTTTCATGCTCTCTTCTTGAGTTTAAGTGTAAAATCTTCACCTGACTTGTTCAATGTTTCTATTCCTGCAACTATAGTGGAATGAATTTCTTCATCGGTAAATTCAAAACCTTCACGTTTCGCATATGTACGCATACCGGCTTCTAAGACTTGTTCCTCGATTTCTTTTTTTATACTCTTGAAATGGTAGTGGTTGATAGCTTCTTGAAAAGCAAAATCTAAGATTTGTTTTCTGCTATACATTGTAGACGTCCTCCAAAGTGTTTAATTGTATTTGCTTTTTTATTTAACTATAAGCAATTTTTATGCCAAAATTTTTAATGACGCTATATGACGCCATAGTAGATTTTTTTGCTTGTAAAATATATAATGATAATTAGCTATTATATATTGTGTAGGAGTGAAGGATAGTCGATGAGTGATTTAGTATTATATCTCGGTATTACATTGGTAGGATACATAATAGGGAGCAGGCTGCGCGAGTATAAAGAAAGGCTTTTGTGGACAGGAAAAGTGCAGATGGTGGCAATAACCATACTGGTTTTGCTGATGGGACTGAGGATGGGGGCTAATGAGGAGATAACCCGGAATCTCAGTTCCATAGGGTTGTCCGCTTTTATAATGACCATTGCAGTTATGCTTTGCTCCATTGCTGCTATATTTATTATAAGGAACTTTATGGGTATTGATAAATATGGCAGATTAAGAAAAAAAGAAGCGGAAACAGAGACCATAGAGAATGCTATACACGAAGCACATGAAGAGATAGAGGAAATTGAAGAAGAAAAAAAGGGCGGTAATCTGATGACCATTCTTATAATCATATCTGTAATAGCGGGTATGATTATGGGATATTTTGTAATAAGAAAGTCTTTTGCAGGCAATATGGAAGCATTTGATGCTGCCGCAGGATTGGGAATTAAAATAGGATTATGCTTATTGTTGGTATTTGTAGGTCTTGACTTAGGGCTTGACGGAACCGTTATAGAAAATTTCAGGAAAGTAGGCTTTAGAATATTGGCATTTCCTATTGCTGTTATCGTAGGGACGCTGATAGGTGCAGCAGCAGTAAGTCCTTTCCTCGGACTGAGCCTTAAAGAATGTCTTGCAATAGGCAGTGGCTTTGGCTGGTATACTTTAGCTCCCGGAATAATAATGGAAGCCGGATATCTGACTGCCAGTGCCGTTTCATTTTTGCATAATGTGATGAGAGAATTGCTTTCTATAGTTTTTATTCCTCTGATCGCAAAAAAAATAGGATATATTGAGACTACCGGCATGCCGGGTGCGGCTGCCATGGATGTGTGCCTTCCTATAGTGGAAAAATCCACCAGGAGTGATATAGCAGTATATTCTTTCGTGTCGGGTGTTGTTTTAAGTATACTTGTACCTGTTTTTGTACCTTTGATAATAGGATAAAAAAGGCTGTGCTTAAATTATATTTTAGGCACAGCTTTTTAATATTTAAATTATTTTTGTAGTCCAGTCTTCAACATTAAGCGTACGTGTAATAAAACTTTCATAAAAACAAGGATCGTGGGAAACCAAAAGAATTGTTCCGGGGTATTGGCTTAATGCTTTTTTCAATTCTTCTTTAGCATCTATGTCCAAATGATTTGTAGGCTCGTCCAGGATTAGCCAGTTGTGCTCTCTGTTCATAACTATAGCAAGCCGCACCTTTGCGTTTTCTCCGCCGCTTAAAACTCGCATTTGACTGGTTATATGCTCGTTGGTAAGACCGCACTTAGAAAGACATAGCCTTACCTCCCTGTTTTCCATGGAAGGATATTCTGCCCAGAAGGTTTCAAGTGCAGTTGCTTCTTCATCTCTTCCGCTTTCTTGCTCAAAATAGCCCGGAAAGAGATAGTCTCCTAAAACGATTTGCCCGCTTATAGGCGGTAATTGACCAAGTATGGTTTTTAAAAGTGTTGTTTTACCCAGTCCGTTGGTACCTGTGATTGCAATTTTTTCTCCTCTCTCGACAGTAAAAGAAACGGGTTTTGTCAATGGGGCGTCATAGCCGATGACCAGGTCTTTTGCTTCTACGATGAAACGACTTGGAGTACGTGCCATGAGAAAATTGAATTCAGGACGTATTTTTTGCTGAGGTTTCTCCAGGATTTCCATTTTATCCAGCTGTTTTTGCCTTGAGTTGGCCATTCCCCGTGTAGCTACGCGGGCTTTATTTCTGGCAATGAAGTCTTCCAGCTTTTCTATTTCTGCCTGCTGCCTCTGGTAAGCTTTTAATTCTTGTTCTCTTTGTACTTCATACATTCGTTTAAAATCTTCATAATTGCCTGTATAGCGTGTAAGACTTCCGCCGTCCAAATTGTAGATGACATTTACCACAGAATTGAGAAATTCCATGTCATGGGAAACAAGAATAAAAGCGTTTTCGTATTCCTGCAAATATCTTGTGAGCCAAAGAATATGCTGATGGTCCAAATAATTGGTTGGCTCATCCAGAATTAATATAGACGGATTTTCAAGTAATAATTTTACTAATAATACCTTCGTCCTCTGACCTCCCGAAAGGTCGTCTACATCCCTATCAAGGCCTATATCAGCCAATCCCAAACCACCGGCGACTTCTTCTATTTTTGTGTCCAGCTGATAGAACCCGCCTGTTTCAAGCATCTGCTGTATTTCGCCTGCTTCTTCCATCATGCTTTCAATTTTAGCATCATCAGCAGAAGACATTTTTTCATAAAGATTCAACATGTCTTTTTCAAGATTATACATCTCATCAAAGGCAGTTCTTAACACTTCTCTTATGGTCATTCCCTTTTTCAATACACTGTGTTGGTCTAAATATCCGGCCTTAACATGACGAGCCCATGTAATTTTGCCTTGGTCAGGTGTGATTTTTCCTGTTATTATATTTAAAAATGTGGACTTACCTTCACCATTGGCCCCGATTAGGCCTATGTGCTCACCTTTTAACAAGCGGAAGGACGCCTCTTCCAATATTTGGCGAGCACCGAAGCCATGAGTCACATTTTCTGCCGTTAGTAAGCTCATTTCAATATCTCCTTTTGTTCTCAGACATTTTTGCTCTTTTAAATTTCAGCCGATGAATATAATAACATAAGAATTAAAAAATGAAAAGAGAAAGGGAAACAGATTAATTATAAAAGGACTGCATGTACATATGTACTGCAGTCCGAAAAACTTTTGCACAACTTGTGCTATATAAAGCGATTTTTAGTTGAAATATCTGAATACGCCTTTGACTTTGCCAAGGATTTTAACATCGTTGACGATTATAGGACTCATTGATGCGTTTTCGGGCTGAAGCCTTATGTGGCCATTTTCTCTGTAGAATGTTTTGACCGTCGCTTCACTTTCAAATCCGTCGATCATTGCGACCACAATTTCACCATTGTCGGCTGTATCAGCTTGTTGAACGAGAATAAAATCGCCATCCATAATACCGGCTTCAATCATACTTTCACCACGGACTTTTAGCATATAGTTAGTTCCGGACGATGCATATCTTGCAGGTATTGGGAAAGTGTCTTCTATATTTTGCTCTGCCAGAATAGGGGTTCCGGCAGCAACTCTTCCTATGATAGGTATATCTATAATATCGCTGCGCTCGGAAGAGGAAATGTTGGAAAAAGAATTGTTCCATGAAGCGGCATCTCCATCCGGGTCTACAACCATGAGTGCGCGTGGCTTTGAAGGGTCTTTGACTAAATATCCCTGCTTAACCAAACTCTCAATATCCTTATGAGCAGTAGATGTTGATTTGATGCCCAATGCACCGCAAATTTCCCTTACAGTAGGCGGATACCCTTTTGTTCTTATTTCTTCTTTCATATATTCAAGAATTTTTTGCTCGCGTTCTTTCAATGCTGCCATGGCATTTCCTCCTTCTCTTCAAATTAAATATATCATGAAAAGAACAAAAAGTAAACAGGTGTTCACAAAAAATAAAAGTATTTTTGCATTTCCTTTATACCGGGTGTATAATAAATGACAATAAAATTTTAAGGAGCAATCAAAATGACAGACTTTTCAAAGGTAATCGAAAATTTAAAACAAAGAGGATATGAAGTGCTTATTTTTAAAAACGGAGAAGAAGCCGCTGAGTATTTAAATGAATGTATAGACGGTAAGACTGTAGGAATAGGCGGCTCCGGAACTATAGAAAGCATAGGTTTGTATCAGATGCTTTCTGAACATAATGATGTAAGTTGGCACTGGAAGCAAGATGCTGACATGGCGAGGAAAAAATCGATGACTTCAGAGATATATTTAACATCTGTTAACGCTTTAGCTGAAACAGGCGAAATGGTAAATATTGATGGCGTAGGCAACAGAATATCAGCGACTTTGTTTGGTCATCAGGAGGTTTACTTTGTTATTGGACGCAACAAACTGGTTGAAACATATGAAGATGCTATACATAGGGCGCGTAACGTAGCTGCTCCCGGACGTGCGAAACAGCTTAAGAAAAATACGCCTTGCGCAGTTAAGGCAGATAAGTGCTATGATTGCAAGAGCCCTGACAGAATATGCAATGGCATGACCGTATTGTGGGGACCGATGACAGGAATGAAGGGCAAAGTTGTTTTAATAGATGAAGAACTTGGATTATAAAATATTTAGAATGAGTAAAGTCGGCAAAGATTAGACTGATTAAAAAATAAAAAATGTGAAAGGAGCCGCCGCTCCGGCGTACGATTTATAAATAATCGTGAAACCGTGCGGCAGCTCTTGTTTTTTTATAATATAATCGTGCTATTCTTTCAACATAGGTGTGTGTTTTTTTCGGGCGTGATTTTTTCTGGCACACGGAGCGCATTGAGTGCTCCTGCCGGCTTTCATCTTATCAGCCCTTACTCTGTATATGCCGCCGCAATTCATGCATTGGCATATATAATAGGATTTTTTGTGATCATAGCAGCCATCATATTTTAGCACTTTCCAGGCACCAAAATATTGGCCCTCAATGATTTCTCTTTTCATTTTTGCTTAGCTTTAAACAGATGTTTTTCTCTTCCTCAGCAAAGCGGCGAAGATTCCGGCAGATGCAGCCATGATTATCAGAGCGGCTGTCATGGTACTGCTGTCTTCTGTCTTTGGTGTGTCGGAAGTTACATCACTGCTATCATCCGGCATCTGTTCTTCTTCGCTGTCTGCAGGGGAATTTGGCTCAGTTACATCTGCTTTTTCAACTACGTAAGAAACAGTAGGCTTATTAAACACCTGGGCTTCACCGGCAACTCCGTCGCTGTCGACAGGATAAAGCACCGCAGAGTTGTTAGTGTAAAGTCCATCGAACCCTTGACTACCGTTTTTGTCGTACTGTCCATAAGTTCCTTCTTCTGTCTGAGGGTTGCTCAACTGCACAGAATATATGAGCTGTACTCTGCTGAAATTGGAAATATCCTCATTGATAAGCCATTTTATGCATTCTTCACCGTTAGAGTTTTCGGTTCCTTCAGGATAATATATGACTTCAAATCTATAGCCGGAAGCAGTTTTCCCAAAGCCATAATGATTATCAGCAACCTTTTCTTTATCCAGTTTTGTTCCGCCTACAGACACATCAATTTTGTCAAGCTCATTGATGAAATCAAAGTTATAAGCTTTTCCGTCCAGTTCATCATTACCCATAGTGTCTATAACATAGCTTCCTGTCGATACTGCATAAGCTATATCATTTTGAATATCATTAAAGGATACGTCAGTTCCTCCGCCGAGATATGTCATAAAGCTTGGACCCCAAGCATATTCTGTACCTGTGTCGGCAGTCATGGCATAGCAATTGTATCCTGCCGCAGCTGCTTCTTGATATGCTTGATATGAAAGGTATAAAGCTTTATCTATTGAATTGGCATGCTCTGTATATTCTTCAGCCGGAGTTGAAACTTCAGGCGTATCACCGTATGGATAATCATACTGATTACCGTCTTTTTCTATCTGAGCGCCGATGTTGCTCAAATACTGGCTCCAGTCAGTTGGGGCATCATTGCTGCCGTATTTTCCGTACCAGTTATCTGGTCCTGCCCAATTTTGAACGCTGTCAGCAGTCCAGGACCATGCAACCGATGTAGGCTCTTCGTTGAACATATATGTTATACCGTCACTGACAACTATCATATATTTTCTGTTAGCGTCAACGCTTTGATCGTTATCCAGCATTTCTTTGCCGGCCAGTATACCGGCATGGAGGTTTGTCCCGCTGGAGATTTCTTCCTTTATGGCGCTTTCAATTGAACTCATGTTAGCATCATTGAGTTCGGTAAGACTTAAAGTCTCATTAGCAATTTTGTTAAAGATTACTACACCGACTTTTATCTTGGCGCCAGTTTGGTTAGCCTGCTCTTTCAAATTTTCTAACATATTCAGAGCTTCATTCTCAATATCCGTACTGGTAGACTTATCTAAAACAAATACTACGTCAGTAACAAGCTGTTCTTCAGCAGAAGGCAGAGACAAAGTTATCTGCGATGTAAATTGTTCGTCCAGATTAGTCGCTTCTTTAGATTTTGAAACGGATTTGACTGTATCAGATTCGCTGTTGGCAAAAGCCATAGCAGGCACACAGCAAATTATCATGCTCAATATGACTAAACATACGAATAATTTTTTCATTTTATCCTCCTATCAGTAATAAGTAAACTTTATTACTTTCGCTAAAATCAGAAATACTGTCAGAGTTTGCTCTCATAAAATCGTTATACTTTTGAATTTTTTGTACACAAAGAGAACACCATCCAGAAACACTTTAAAATTGAAGTCAGTGTTTTCCTCTTTTCTGATAATAGCGTTGCTGTGGCCACTTAAATGAATTGTATCACCTTTTGCTCAATTGAGCAACATAAACATGACAATTGAACTCTATTTTATTGCTCAATAGAGCATTAAAATTATCTTAGTGTTGGAGGTGATATCTTGGATGTTATAGAAAGAATTGATAGAATTATGAAAGAACGGAATTGGAGCGATTATAGATTATCCTTAGAGTCGGGACTGTCTTCTTCCACTATTGCCAATATCCATAGGCGCGGAACGGTTCCGTCCATATCGACGCTGGAGCAAATTTGTGATGCCTTTGGAATAAGTCTGTCTCAGTTTTTTGCAGAAGATACGAGACTCGTTCAATTGACATCTGGACAGGCAGACATGTTTGACACCTGGGCAAGCCTTTCCGGCAATCAGAAACAGATAATCCATGAGATAATAAATGAATTTAAAAAGGTATGAAAATAGTCACTTGTTGACTATATATTTCATACCTTTTTTGCTTTTATGATTATCTTACAAACTCTTGGCTGCGAGTAAACATTACATATTCTTCCTCCATATCCCAGCACCATTGATAATTATCGTTTTCCAGAGATATGCCTTCAGGATTGAGACCCAGAGCTTCTGCAGAAGACGAATTTCGACATGGATTTGACGCCTGCAGATATAAAAATTTTGAAAAATTTGTTTTTTTGTCTGCAGAGTTACATCGGGCAGCAGTTGATAGAGGGTTCGGTTTTTTGTCAGCTGATGTTTTGCGTACAAGAGGGTTCGGTTCCCGCTTGTTTATCTATATAAAAACAGGGTTGCGTTTAGCATCCCTGTTTCGTTTGGTGCGCCAGGCGGGAATCGAACCCGCGGCCTTCACATTCGGAGTGTGCTACTCTATCCCCTGAGCTACTGGCGCAAAATAACATGCAATATATTTATAACATAATACAGACGATTTTTGAAGGAAAATTTTTCGTAGGTCTTTGATACATGGCGGACTTCGAAGCATTTGAAGGGGGCGAAGCCTTGCGGCAAGGCCGCCCGTTACCATTACGATTCCTATGATGATTGCCTGTACCCTAAAGTAAGCGGAAATTCCTCTTATTATACTCTATCAGACCGTCACGCTGCATGCGGCCAAGCTCTGCCGACATGGCGCTCCTATCGACGCACAAAAAGTCGGCCAGCTCCTGGCGATTGAAGGGTATTACCAGCTGGCGGCTGCCGGTTTGTTCTGCTTGGGCAGACAAATAAGCTAAAAGTTTTTCTCTCGTTGTACGTTTGGAAAGAAAATCTATCTTCTGATTAAGATAAAGGGCTTTTTCCGAAACGATGCGGAGCAAGTTGGAAACCATGCGGCAATGAAAAGGACAGCTGCCTGAGCAGACAGTCAGAACTTTGCTGCAGTTCAAAAACATGACTTCTGTATCTTCAGCGGCAAATACGCTGACAGGGGAGGATTTTGTGCCTGCACAGGCAAATACTTCTCCGAACAATTGACCGGCGCCGGACTTGGCCATAATGTTTCTGTTGCCGTAATAGTCTTCTTTTATTATATGAACGACACCGGAAAGAACAATCCCTATCCAATTGATTTCGTCGCCTGCCAGCAGCAAAGCAGAGCCTTTTTTATAAGAAAGGATTTTAGCGTTAAGGCATTTGAGCATCGAATCCGTTTCTTTTGGCTCTATTCCGGCAAAAATATCGTTTTCGTATAAAGTTTTTAAATCATTAAAATTTTTTCTCATATCGCAAATTTTTGTTGTAAAAACAACAGTTTTGTTTTTGTAATCATACTATAATTATTTCAACAAAGCAATATAAATAGAGCAATAAAGCAATATAAATTTAAAGCCGCTTGTCGAAAGCTCAGAGCTAGGGAGGTGAAAGAATGAAACCTAAAATAACCATAACATTAGTGGATAGGAAAGGTGATTGCGGCTGCCACAGAGGGCATCAAATAGGAGATAGTTTTGACTTCGATACAGAAAGAGGCAAACTTTGCCCTATGGCTATGCACGTAGCCTTCCCTTATATTGACATTTTAAGATACGGCGGTACGTTGCCTGCCAACAAACAAGGCGATATTTGCTTTTGCTGTCCTGACAGCGATGTGATAAATATTTTTAAACTTGAGGTGAAAAGCGATGATAAGAAAGATTATTAACATAGATGAAAAAAAGTGCAACGGATGCGGAGCATGTGCAGACGCATGTCATGAAGGCGCTATCGGCATGATTGACGGAAAAGCAAAGCTTCTGCGTGAAGACTATTGCGACGGTCTTGGCGATTGCCTGCCGGCATGTCCTACAGGCGCTATAACTTTTGAAGAGAGGGAAGCTCCTGCATATGATCATGAAGCGGTGATGGCAAACAAGGCTAAGGCAGACGAAGGAAATAAGCACGCCCAATTCACATGCCCCGGTTCTATGGCAAAGAAAATAGCAAGGGAGGCTGATGAGCAGAAAGTTCTGCCAGAGGAGAGCGCAGCCGTGAACAGCATGCTTTCCCAGTGGCCGGTTCAAATTAAATTGGTGCCTGTATCCGCCCCTTATTTTGACGGCGCAAATCTCTTGATTGCAGCTGACTGTACAGCATATGCCTACGGTGATTTCCATCGCAAATTTATTAAAAATAAAGTAACCCTTATAGGATGTCCTAAACTGGATGAAGGGGATTACAGTGAAAAACTTACGGCAATTCTTGAGCAAAACGATATAAAAAGCGTTACTATAGTACGCATGGAAGTACCTTGCTGCGGCGGGATAGAAATGGCTGCAAAGAAGGCGCTGCAAGCCAGCGGCAAGTTTGTACCGTGGCAGGTGGTAACAATATCTACTGACGGCAGGATTATCGAATAGCCATCATATAGATTTAAAAATTTGATAAATGCAAGACCGTATCCGTTCTGAAAAAGCAGAGAAAGCGGATGCGGTTTTTATTTATACACTTAAAGGTATGGACAATGTGTTAAATGTAATTTAAAATGTAAAAGGAAATCAAATAGGGGGAACAATACCATGAGCAATATAAATGACATATATGAAGTTATGAAAAAATATGGTCAGATGATGGTGAAACAGCCTTATCCTGTAGGAGATGCGGCAAAGATGATAATTCAGACATCAGAGGGAGTATTTGCAACCAAGGATGGCGCTGACATGGGGAATTTAAGAGAAAAGGATATAGAGCGTCTCCCAATGGAAACGTTGCCTATACCCAAAACAGATGTTAAAGCAGTAGTGTATTCTCAAACACCTTTTTGCCAGCAAGTGCTCCGCGAAGCCAAACCTTTCCGCGCGTGTTTAGATGACATGGCACAGATTTTCGGACCGACGGCATACATCGTAGACGGAAGGGAAAGCAATAAATCCATGGGCAAGTCTCTGATGAAAGCCCTTAAAAATAACGAAGGATGTTTGGTCTTGAAGGGAATAAACAAGGACGGAGAAGGCGTAGGATACACGATGACCATGGGTCGAACTTTGTACGAGGCTATCGTTGCCATGACGGTATTGGAAAAATCGGCAGAAGTATTTTTACTGGCAGAAAAGCTTGGAGGGAGCAAACCTATCCCTAAAATTGAAGCTAAATTGATGAGGAAGATGTATAAAAAGAAATACTCAAAAGCAGAAGAAAAAATCAGACAGGCGGAGGTCAGGTAGATGGAACAGCAGATAAAAAGCGAACCTTTAAACGAACAAGATTTGAGGGAAAAGCTTGTGGTTTATGGGAAAAAGCTGGTTGAGAGCGGTCTGGTTCAGGGGACATGGGGGAATATTTCCATAAGACTGGATATCGACCATATGATAATAACACCGTCCGGATTAGATTATGAGAGACTTACACCAGATGACATGGTTAAAGTAAACATTAATACTTTGGAACATGAAGGCAGCATGAGGCCTTCTTCTGAAAAAGGACTTCACGCTGAAATATATAAAAACAGGCAAGATGTCGGAGCGGTAATACATACCCATTCTAAATATTCTTGCGTTTATGCCGCGGCCAATAAAGAAATGCCTGTTCTTGATGAGTATAAAAGTATACTGGGGAATGAGATTAAGCTGGCAGCTTATGCTTTGGCAGGGACAAAAGCTTTGGCTAAGAATACTGCGTCGGCGCTGGGGAAAAACGCAGGAGCTATATTGGCCAATCACGGGATGGTGGCATGCGGTACAGATATTGAAAACGCTTTTGAAAAATGTGAGGCCATTGAAGAAAACGGCAAAAAAACGTTGACATAAGCCATAGAGCGTGTTATCATATCAGAGTATGAAGTAGAAGTTATCCGCTTCTCACCTGTCCGGTCAGAGCGCTGAAACAGGTAAACAATGGTAACAACACAGTGATATTTGGAGAATGCATATGTTTAAAGGTGTTCTTTAAAGCACAGAGTGTATACAAGAGCGGATACTTCGTGTGTCCGCTTTTTTTATGAAAGCAAGCATTTTAGGAGGTGCAGGAACCATTAGCAAGGAAAATCTCATCAACGAAGAAATTCGTGATAAAGAAGTAAGAGTAATCGATACCGATGGCAGTATGCTTGGGATCATGCCTATTGAAGAAGCGCTGGATTTAGCCAACGAAAGGAAGCTGGATCTGGTGAATATTTCTCCTAACGCAAAACCTGCGGTTTGCAAGATCCTTGATTACGGCAAGTACCGTTATGAACTTCAAAAAAAGGAAAAAGAGGCCAAGAAAAAGCAAAAGGTAACTCAGGTCAAAGAAATCAGACTAAGCACTTTTATCGAAGAGCACGACATTCAGGTGAAAGCTAAAACCGCGGCTAAATTTTTGGCAGATGGTGACAAGGTAAAAGTCGGATTAAGATTCAGAGGAAGAGAAAGAGACTATGTTTCCAAAGGTATGGATGTTATGAACGCCTTTGCAGCAGCTGTTTCTGATGTTAGTGTGATTGAAAAGAAACCTGTGTTTGAAGGCCGCAGCTTGACAATGGTTTTGGGACCGAAAAATGACAAATAATTGAGCGGTTTTATGCGAAACCGTCCAATATTCAAAAATATATGGATATATTAATTCAGGAGGAGTAATCATCATGGCAAAGAATAAGATGAAATCCCATAGAGGGGCATGCAAGAGAATGAAATTGACCGGCAGCGGTAAAGTTAAGAGAAATAAGGCATATAAAAGCCATATTCTTACTAAAAAGGCAGCTAAGAGAAAAAGAGGCCTGAGAAAATCTACTACTTTAACAAGCGCAGATCTGAAGAGAATGTTAAGATCCATGGCGAAATAATTGTAAGTTTAAGGAGGTAAGAAAAATGGCAAGAGTGAAAAAAGGTGTTAACGCACATAAGAGACATAAAAAAATATTAAAACAAGCTAAAGGCTTTTACGGACTGAAGAGCAAAGTTTTCAAAGCTGCTAATCCTGCAGTTATGAGATCTTTAAGGTCAGCTTATGTAGGAAGAAAGCTGAAGAAGAGACAGTACAGACAGATGTGGATAGCCAGAATCAATGCAGGCGCCAGAATGAACGGTATCAGCTACAGCCAGTTGATGAACGGACTTAAGAAGTCAGGCATCCAGATAAACAGAAAGATGCTTTCAGAAATGGCAATCAACGATGCCGCAGGTTTTACCGCTTTGTGCGAAACTGCCAAGAAAGCTGTAGGAAAGTAAATTTCAAAGAAAGATTAAAGATAAGAGAGGCTTTACCTGATGGTGAGGTCTCTTTTGTTTTGAAAGCAATTTGCAAGGTCATAATCGTAAGCAAAACTCTTGCTGGCGTAACCATGCAAAACGTGGTAAAATATACATAAAATCGTTAAGGAGCTTTATGATAATGAATGAGCAGATTTTATTATATATAGCGCTGGCTGCGGTGGCAATTTGCGTTGTACTTTTGATTATCCTCGTGAGCAGGCAATCAGCCATGACGAGAGAGATGAATCAAATCCGCAAAGAAACACAAGAAAGCATACAGTTTTCGCTTAAGACTTTCGGAGATACAATTTCCACCAATCAGAGAGACAGCGCCGCGGCTATGGACAACCGGTTAGCCGATTTGAACCATAGATTTTCCAATATGGCAGTTGAAAACGAACAGAAGCTGGAAAATATCAGGAATACTATGGAGAGAAAAATAACCGACCTGACTTCTGATAACAATAAGCAGCTGGAGCAGATGCGGCAGACTGTAGACGAGAAGCTGCAAAAAACTCTCGAGGACAGGATAGGCCAGTCCTTCAAGCTGGTAAGCGAAAGGCTGGAACAGGTGTATAAGGGCTTGGGAGAAATGCAGACTCTGGCAGTAGGTGTGGGTGATTTGAAAAAAGTCCTTTCTAACGTCAAGACCAGAGGAATATTGGGAGAGGTGCAGCTGGGAGCCATACTGGAGCAGATTCTCTCACCGGACCAGTATGAAGAAAATGTAAAGACCAGAAAATCGGGAAACGATCGTGTCGAGTTCGCTGTCAAGCTGCCGGGAGACGAAGACGGCGTGGTCTGGCTTCCTATAGATGCTAAATTCCCGGGAGATGCTTACGGGAACCTGATGGACGCTTACGAGACAGGAGATCAGGCGGCAGTGGAAGCGGCGGCTAAGAACCTGGAAAAAGTCATCAAATCTGAAGCAAAGGATATAAGAGACAAGTATATCGAGCCTCCTTACACGACAGATTTCGGCATAATGTTTCTGCCTTTTGAGGGACTGTATGCTGAGGTAGTACGGCGTGGACTTCTGGAAACCTTGCAGAGAGACTACAAAGTAAATATCGCAGGACCTACCACCATGGCGGCGCTGCTCAACAGCTTACAGATGGGATTTAAGACGTTGGCCATACAGAAGCATTCCAGCGAAGTTTGGGATGTGTTGGGAGCGGTTAAGACGGAATTTGACAAGTTCGGAGACGTGCTGGCGACCACTCAGAACAGGCTCAACCAGGCCAACTCCGAGCTGGATAAGCTTATAGGCGTGAGAACAAGGAGCATAATACGCAAATTGAAGAACGTGACTCAGCTGCCTGAAAAAGAATCGTCCGAGATGCTGGGAATTGATGTTGGTTTTGAGGAAATGAACGCATTTTCGGAAGGCGATGAAGAATAGAAAAATCGAAAAATAAAAGGAATAAGTATGAGAATTTTTGCGATAGGCGATTTGCATCTTTCCTTCGGATACGGTGTGGAAAAACCTATGGATATATTCGGCGATTTATGGCAAGACCATACAATCAGGCTGGAAAAACTTTGGAAAGAAACGGTCTCGCAGGAAGACATAGTTATAATATGCGGCGACATATCGTGGGGGCTCAGGCTTAACGAAGCTGAAGCGGATTTCCAATGGATTAAAAGCCTTCCCGGGAAAAAAGTCATCTTTAAAGGAAACCATGACTTGTGGTGGCAGTCTGCCGGCAGACTCAACAGACTTTACGGTGATGAAAACATGGTATTTGTGCAGAATACATCATATACCGCATGTATAGGGGGAAAAAAGATTGCCATATGCGGCAGCAGAGGATGGGTTTGTCCGGGGGAAGAAATTTTTACTGACGATGATAAAAAAATATATAAAAGGGAATTGGGAAGGCTTAAGCTTTCTCTTGAAGACGGCAGAAAGACCGGTGCAGACCAAATTATAGGGGTTCTTCACTTCCCGCCGACAAACGATAAGATGCAGCCTTCGGGTTTTACAGAACTAATGACAGAGTATGGCGTGACAACTTGTGTATACGGCCATCTGCATGGTCAGGAGGCATTTAAAAAGGGCTTGAAAGGTATATTCAACGGCGTCAGATATGAGCTGGTTTCATTGGATTATCTCAAAGCCAGACCAAAGGAGGTAGAATTATGAGCAAAGTTATATTGATAGTGACAGACAGTATGGGAGTGGGGGCGCTGCCTGACGCTGCCGATTACGGTGATTTGGGGGCCAACACTTTCGGCCATATATTAGAAAGAAAAAATTTGAATATTCCCAACCTTAAAAGGCTTGGTATAGGAAATATAGACGGGGTGCAATGGAAAGATTTGGCATGCCCTTCCCCGATGGGCGCTTTCGGAAAGATGGCAGAGGTTTCAAAGGGTAAGGACACCATAACGGGACACTGGGAAATCGCAGGGATATACACGGAAATTCCTTTTAAAACCTATCCCGACGGATTTCCGAAAAGCTTTATCGAGAAGTTTGAACAAGCTATCGGCGTAGGTGTTCTGGGCAATTATCCTACGTCCGGCACTGAAGTCATAGAAAAACTGGGTCCTGAGCATGAAGCGACCGGCAAGCCTATAGTATATACATCGGCAGACAGCGTATTTCAGATTGCTGCCAACACTGATGTAATTCCGCTTCCGAGGCTTTATGAGATCTGTGAAACGGCAAGAAAATTGCTGGTTGGAGACGTGGCGTGCGGAAGAGTCATAGCAAGGCCATATATAATCCGGGACGGCAAAAGAGTCAGGACGGCAGACCGTAAGGACTACGCTGTTTCACCGCCGGAAGAAACGGTTTTAGACAAGATAAAAAGCGCAGGGAAAAGAGTTTATGCTGTAGGCAAGATAAGCGATATATTCAATGGAAAAGGCGTAACTGACGCTGTCCATACAGAGAGCAACATGGATGGCGTAGACAAAACAATAGAAGCTATTAAAATGGATTTCGATGGCTTTATTTTCACCAATTTGGTGGATTTTGACTCCAAATACGGGCACAGAAGAGACCCAATAGGATACGGACAGTGCATAGAGGAATTTGATGCGCGTCTTCCTGAAATAATGGAAGCTCTCGGTCAAGACGATGTACTGATGATATGCGCAGACCATGGCAACGATCCGGTACACAGCGGTTATGACCATACGAGAGAATATGTGCCTATCTTGGTATATGGGCAAAAGGTAAAAGCAGGTACTGACCTGGGCGTTCGCAGAACTTTTGCAGATGTTGGGGCTACTGCTGCGGACATCTTGGGAGCTGAAGCTCCTGCCATAGGAGAAAGTTTTAAAGCTATGATTTTCTAATGTTTTAAAGCTATGATTTTCTAACAAACGTGATTGAGGTGATGCTTTAATGAACATGGTTGATTTAATTCAAAAGAAAAAAGATGGCGGAGTTTTGTCTGCCGAAGAAATAAAATGGTTCGTCAACGGATATGTTGCTGATGAGATTCCCGACTACCAGGTGGCAGCCATGCTGATGGCCATATGTTTTAAGGGCCTTGACAGGGAGGAAACATTTCAGCTTACCGATGCTATGAGATATTCCGGCGACACCATAGACTTGTCATCCATAAAAGGAATAAAGGTTGACAAACATTCGACAGGCGGTGTAGGAGATAAGACCACCCTCATAGTTGCTCCGCTGGCAGCTTCCCGTGGCGTACCGGTAGCTAAAATGAGCGGCAGAGGGCTGGGATTTACCGGAGGAACGGTGGATAAGATGGAATCCATTCCGGAATTCAGGACTACGTTGGAACCGAAAGAGTTTTTGAACCAAGTTAACAATATAAAGTTATCTGTCATAGGGCAGACGGCGCATATAACTCCTGCCGACAAAAAATTATATGCACTGAGGGACGTAACCGCCACGGTGGATAATTTCGGCCTTATAGCTTCCAGCATCATGAGCAAGAAATTGGCAGCCGGCAGCGATGCCATCGTACTCGATGTAAAAGTAGGCGACGGCGCTTTCATGGAAAATGAGAAGGATGCAGAAATTCTTGCTGAGCTCATGGTGGACATAGGCAATAAAGCCGGTCGCCGTACAGTGGCTGCTATAACAGAGATGGGACAGCCTTTGGGCAAGGCGGTCGGAAACAGTCTCGAAGTCATCGAAGCTATACAGACTTTAAAGGGACAGGGCCCTGAAGATATAACACAGCTGGCAGAGAGACTCAGCGGCATCATGGTGTATCTGGGAGGAAAGGCAGCCAGCCCGGAGGAAGGCTATGCTATGACGAAAGAAGCTCTCAGAGACGGAAGGGGATTGGCAAAACTGAAGGAATTCATCGCAGCTCAAGGCGGAAATCCCGATGTTATTGATGATTACAGTCTGTTCCCTGCCCATTCAATGAAGAAAGAGCTTGTCGCAGATAGAGACGGATATGTGCAGAAGATAGAAGCAAGGCGCATAGGATTGGCTTCTCAGCATACAGGAGCAGGAAGGGCTACAAAGGAAGATACTGTGGATCTTTCGGCAGGAATTTATGTATGTAAAAAAGTAGGGGATGAAGTGAAAAAAGGTGATGTTCTTGCGATTCTCTACGGAAATGACCGCAACAAACTTGAAGCGGCAGAAGGAGAAGCGCTGAGAGCGTTTGAGTTGGGAGAACAACAGGCCAAACCGCCTGTTCTGATTAAGAAGATAATAGGACTGTAAAACTATTATCAGTTTTCAAGAAAGTTTTGGGAGAAAAGAAAGGGGATGCTTATGAACAAAGTAGAAAAGTATGTAAAAGATCATGAAGAACTGTGCGTTAAAAACGATACGATACAGCCGGGTCTTTTTGAGGAGTATGGAGTTAAAAAGGGCCTGAGAGACTTGAACGGTCAGGGAGTACTGACCGGTCTCACCAATATTTCCAATGTGAAAGCTTTCAAAGAAGTAGATGGCAAGAAAATTCCGTGCGACGGCGAGCTTTTGTATAGAGGATATGATGTGAGGGAACTGGTTAAAGGCGGTATCGGAAGCAGATATATTTATGAAGAAGGCGCATATTTACTTCTGTTTGGAGAACTGCCTACCAAGGAACAGCTGGAGGAATTTAAGACCATAATATATCAGTGCATGACGCTGCCGACTAATTTTACAAGAGACGTGATAATGAAAGCTCCCAGCGCTGATATAATGAACTCTATGACCAGAAGCATACTTACGCTGGCATCTTATGATTCCCGCAAAGATAATCTGGCTTTGGACAACGTTTTGCGTCAGTGTCTGCAACTCATAGGTATCTTCCCTATGCTGGCGGCTTATGGTTATCATGCGTATAATCACTATGAGAACAACGGAAGCATGTATATACATCGTCCAAAAGCTCGTTATTCGCTGGCGGAAAATTTTTTGAGAATGTTAAGACCTGACATGGAATTTACTGAATTAGAAGCCAGAGTGCTTGATATTGCATTACTGCTTCATATGGAGCATGGCGGGGGAAATAACTCCACTTTCACCATGAGAGTGGTTACTTCATCAGGTTCTGATACTTATTCAGCCATAGCGGCCGCCATGTCATCTCTGAAAGGCAAAAAGCATGGCGGCGCCAATTTGATGGTTATGAACATGATGGACGATATTAAGAAGAATATATCCAGCTATGCCGATAAAGAGGAAATTGCCGCATACTTGAGAAAAATCCTCAACAAAGAAGCTTTTGACCGCAAAGGTCTTATCTACGGAATGGGTCATGCGGTGTATTCTCTTTCCGATCCAAGAGAGCAGGTATTTAAGAAATTTGTTGAGCAGTTGGCGAAAGACAAAGGCCGCGACAAAGATATGCTGCTTTATAACAATATCGAAGAGATAGCTCCTGTAGTGATTGCTGATGAAAGAAAGATATTCAAAGGCGTAAGCCCTAATGTGGATTTTTACAGCGGCTTTGTATATGATATGCTGGACATTCCTAGAGAGCTTTATACACCGCTGTTTGCCATAGCCAGGATTGCCGGCTGGAGTGCTCACCGCATGGAAGAACTCATAACTGACAGCAAGATTATAAGGCCTGCCTATAAGAGCCTTGTAAATAAGCGCGACTATGTGGACAGGGAAGCAAGATAAGAAATAGTAATCAGCGCGATATAAACTCGTCGATACTGACAAAATTTCCTGTTTTTTGAGATTTTGTCAGTAAATTTACAGAAAAATGGAATTTTTGAAGCGGAATATCCCTCAAAAATGTAAAAAAACGTGAAAATTAGGAAAAAAGTCTGCGAAACAGGTGATTTTGCGGACTTTTTTTGGAAATTTATTGGAAAAAGTCTGCTGAGGCTGGCTTTCGACGAAATTCGACACGCATTTGGAGCCTGCAGATGTAAAATTTTTAAAAAATTTGCTTTTTTGTCAGCGGCGATTTCTCAGGCGATTTTTACTAAAAAGTATATTATCTGCAATTGCGCATATATTTTACAGACCATAAATGTAGAAAGGACGGCGCTTTTATGAGATTGAAGAGGAAAGAAAAAGATGCTGAGACTGCCGGAATTAAATCAAAGATCTTTGCTGCCAAGAAAAAAATCTTTGTAACAGTTTTAGGGTGTGCAGTAGTAATATGCGCATTTATCGGTATAGACAGTAAATTGCCTAAGCAACAGCCCATTGAGCTGGAAACGGTAGCCGATTCCCCGGAAGAAGATCAGCAGAAAGCACCTTTTGAAGTTGCCGCCAAAGGTGCTGTTCTGATAGATGCAGATACAGAAGAAGTTTTGTTTCAACAGAACTCCCACGAAGAGCTTCCTCTCGCCTCCGTTACAAAGATCATGACCATGCTTTTGGTAATGGAAGCTGTAGATGACGGTAAGATAACTTTAGAAGATCAAGTGACCATATCGGAAAGAGCTGCTTCGATGGGTGGAAGTCAGATGTATATGGAAGCAGGAGAAGTTCATACAGTGGAAGAACTGATGCGTGGAGTAGCTATGGCCAGCGCCAATGACGGATGTGTCGCCTTGGCGGAATATGTGGCCGGCAGTGAAGAGATTTTTGTTGAGAGAATGAATCAGAGAGCTGAAGAACTTGGCATGAGAGACAGCCACTTTTCCAACACTAACGGTTTGCCTGTAGCAGATCACTATTCAAGTGCATACGATATAGCATTAATGTCTAAAGAACTTTATAAGCACGAAGAAACTCATCAATGGTTCACCACTTGGCAGAGCAGTATTACTGTAGGGCTGCCCGGAAAAGAAAAGGAATTCGGACTTACCAACACTAATAAGTTGATAAAGCAATATCAAGGGTGCAACGGAATCAAAACCGGATATACAGCCGAAGCCGGGTACTGCCTTTCTGCTTCAGCTACCAGAGAAGATACTCATTTGATTGCGGTAGCTTTGGGATGTGAAACATCGCAGGTAAGGAATGCAGAAGTGAGCAAGCTTTTGGACTATGGGTTTGCCAACTTTAAAACGTGTGTTATAGCTGAAAAAGGCCAGGTGATGGAGGAAATAAGAGTAGAAAACGGCCAACCGCAAAATTTGAATGTGGTTACAGAAGAACGTATCACAGCTTTGGCAGAAAAAGGGACAGAAGACCAGATTTCCAGCAAAATCAATATGGATGATAAAGTGCCTTTACCTTTGAAAAAAGGAGATCAAGTCGGAACTCTTGATATATATAACGGAGATGAAAAAATAGCTGAATACCCTCTTGTGGCAGAGACTGACATCGACAAGGCTTCTTTCGGAGAATTGGCCAAGAGGCTGATAAAGAAAATATTCTGATTACATACCAAAGAAAAAAATTTTCGATAAACGCCAAGGAGGCTAGTCTATGGAAAAGGAATATATTATAGCTTTTTCCTCTTTTTATAAAGCGGCATATGCTCACGATATGCTGGAGGAAGAAGGAATAAATGCTTCATTGAGAAAGCTGCCGACAGAGCTTATCAGATCTTGCGGCACCGGTCTTTATCTGAGAACTTCAGATATTAGGGCGGCGCAGCGTGTATTTGAAAACCGAGGGATTTCGGTAAGAGGAATATATGAAATAGATAAACAAGGAAGCAGCAGAAGGAAATATGTAAAAGTGAGATAACTATATGTAAGAGCAACTATATTTAGCAAGCGCCAGCTCGGGTGTTGCCGCAAAAACATTTCCTTTGGCTGGCGCAAAGCATTTCCTTCAGCTGGCGCAAAGCATACTTAATCGGCAATATTGTGATACAAAGTATCAAAAAATCCTCTAAAAGTATGATGGCGTCATACTTTTCAGCAAAAAACGTATACAAAGTATACAAAAATGCACCAAAAGGTATCAATATGGGCGGAGCTCCGTAAAAGCATATAGGACCATTACATCTCACCAGGGTAACTTTTAATTTACTAGTTTTTGAGGGGTATGGTATAATAAACGCAAAGGATTGTATAGTGTGAGACAAGCATCACGGGAGCCAGAAAGATGGATAGAGATATGGATAAAAGCGTTGAAGGAATAGATAAAAATTCAGATAAAAAGAGGATGTTGTATAAAATAGTTCATCGAGTTATGATGGAAAAATTTTTTCTAAAACAGATGGACATGTCCTCTGAAACTATGGAAGATTTCCTGAACAAGTGGAAGGTGAAAGAACTGTGCGGCAGCATTCTCGAAAGCGTAGATGAGCGAGGCAGATTTGTAGCCAGAATGATGCTTCCGCATATAAAACCGTTTCTTTTAGAACTGGAGCCGGAACCGGAGAAAGGATGGCTCAGAGGCTGCTACGATTATGTGCTTGCGCAGATTTTTCCGCAGAAGCGGGAAGATGGCAGGACGGACATGATCGAAACGCAAAAACAGTCGGAATTTTATGAAACAGAAGGCGATGATTCAGCCAGAGGAAGACTGTTTTTGCTTCAGCTCCTGAAAGGAATGTACATATTTGAAAAAGACAATGTTCCTTTCGACCCTACAATGGAAATGTGCTTTTTGACTCCGGAGGAAATTACTCAGAAAGGCTACAATCAGGAATATTTGAAACTGCTGAGACTGGCTGACAGGAAGCATCTTTATGAGTTTATGCGGCTTGGGACGGAAGTGCGGCCGTATAATACCTTGGGGCACATCGCCGGGGTACACTATGTGGCTATGTATGCAGCCAGACAGCTGGAAGCTCTCAAAGTGCCTATTGATTTAGGTATGGTTTCCGGGGCCGCCGCGGGTCATGATATAGGCAAGTATGGCTGCAGACAAAGCGAGGAGAAGAGAACTCCTTATCTGCACTATTATTATACGGATATCTGCTTCAATAGATTTGACATGCCTATGCTGGGGCATATCGCAGCCAATCATTCCACATGGGATTTGGAGATGGAGAATCTGTCCGTAGAATCTCTGCTGCTGATTTACGCTGACTTTAGGGTAAAGAGCGTTAGAGATGAATACGGCAAGGAGCATGTGCATTTTTATACGTTAGACCAATCCTTCCAGGTGATACTCGATAAGCTGGATAACGTAGACGCGGCAAAAGAAAAACGCTATCGCCGTGTATACAACAAGCTCAAGGATTTTGAAGAATATATGATAGGCTTAGGTGTAGATACAAATCTGCCGGAGGTACCGGCAAGAGAGCCTAAAGCACCTGTGCCTGCTCCGAAGAAAGACATAGCTTTGCTTCGGGGAGAACATGTCGTAAGAGAATTTAAGAACCTGTCAATCGAGCATAATACCAAACTCATGAACCAATTTTACAGTCAGGACGATTTTGCAGGGCTATTGGAAGCGGCCAGAAGCGAGAAACAATGGAAAAATCTGAGGACGTACGTTTCCATACTGGGAGAATATTCCACTTATATGACTGAAAAACAGAAACTGATGACCATCAGATTTTTGTCTGAACTTCTGGTACACCGCGAAAGCGACATACGAAATCAAGCCGGTGAGATCATAGGACAGATAGTAGCTCATTTTAACGATGAATATAAGAAAGAACTACCGGAGGGAGTAAGCCCACCGCCTAAAGAAATAACCAACCTTTCTTTATGGAGAGAAGTGCTGCAGATCATATTGTCGCCGGACCCGAGACTGACGGAACAGCATAAAAAGTGGATAGAAAACAGCCTTAAAAGCATAGTTTCTGCTTTGATTTCCAGCTGCTCCAAAGAAAGAAGAAAAGATTTCGTCGATGCCCTTCTAATTTGGTATGAAAAGCCTGATTTGACTGACAGAAACAAAGAATCGCTTCTGCAGGTGGCCATGATGGTTGACCCTGATTTGTGCCAGAGTCAGCAGCTAGACGTTATGTCGGAATTCGCAGAAAGAATCTTTGGTGAAGAAGACCGAGGGCTGAGAGCTGCTGCGGCCGATGTAAAAAATCACCTGCAAAAGACGAAAGATGAAGAAGGCTATTATAAAGAACTGAAGTTGTGCTTAGGTTTGGAACAGGAAAAAGACATACAGCCGGATGAGCTTTCTGAGATGTATTTGGACAATTTAAAGGCCGGCACTCCGTGGCCGATTAAGGTGGCTAACATTCATTTGATGCTGCGCTCCTTGGAAGAGAAAGCAGGAGAGGGACAAGTCCTTCATGTAGCTACCCACTTAGGCAATCTTGTAAAGGTAAGCGAAACTGTAGTAGTACGTAAAAGCGCCGGAGCCGCCCTTGTCTCCATAATAGACAAGCTGCCGCTGGAGCAGAGAAACGAGATAGCGGTAGAACTGGGCAAGGGTCTTGAAATAGGAGATTATCAGTTCTCTAAATATATTCCTGAATATTTAGGCGTAATAATGCTGCATCTTCCTCCAAGAGAGCTGGATGAGCTGATATTGGATTTGGAAAAATTACAGAACACCACCAATGGGCAGGTAGCGTCTACTGTATTGCATACTTTTGGAGTTGTGATAGAAAATTATAAGATATATGGGCAGCTGTTTGGAAACAGCGAAACTGAAGAGGTGAGGGAGGCCAGAAAATACAAACTGGTCAACCTCATTATCAAAGGATTCGCCAATTATAACAGCGTCATAAGTCAAGAAGCTTTGTGGACCATAGGCATGAATCTTTTCGGCTCGGATCAGCTGGAACTTTCCGAAAAATGCCGAATTTTCAGACATTGCGGCAAAAAGCTGCTGACTCTTTACGAGAACCGCAGAGAGACACAACTGGACTTTTTCAACAACGCAGCTGTTCTTAAACATATATACCGGTTCATATCCGAATATGAGCTGGAGGAAGGAGATTTGGGAGTACAGGAAGCAGAAAAAGTGGCGTTTTTCCCAGGCACCTTTGACCCTTTCAGCTTGAGTCACAAAGCCATTGCCACTGAGATACGAAATATGGGCTTCGAAGTGTATCTGGCGCTCGATGAATTCAGCTGGTCGAAAAAGACACAGCCTAGGCTGCAGAGAAGAAGGATAATGAGCATGTCTGTGTCGGACGAAGAAAACATCTATGTTTTCCCTGACGATATTCCTATAAACATAGCCAATCCAGCCGACCTGGCCAGGCTGAGAGCCCTTTTCAAAGACAGGGAACTTTTCTTTGTGGCAGGCAGCGATGTAATAGAAAACGCTTCCTGCTATCGTGCTCAGCCATGTGAAAATTCAATTCATTCGATGAATCATATAATATTCAAACGCTCATCGGATGAGAGGCGGGACGGCGCCAGGAACAAAAAGGTTTATCCGATAACAGCCAAGATAATAAACCTGCGGCTTGAGGAATATTACGAAGATATCAGCTCCACCAGGATAAGAGAAAATATAGATTCCAACAGGGATATATCCAACCTTATAGATCCTGTGGCTCAAAATTTCATTCTGGAAAACAGCCTCTATATGAGAGAACCGGCATACAAGCATGTGCTCCAGGCAAGGGATATAAAGCTGGAGGGGCTCAATATGGCAGACAGCGCCATATTGGCTGATTTTGGAGATGAGCTTGCAGACCAGGGATATGATTTGAATGTTTTGAGAGATTATCTGGAAAAAGATAATGTCAAGATGATAGTAATAAGAGACGGCAAGCTGGATAACAGAGCCGCCGCAGTGGCTGCTGTCAGCAGACTGGACAGCATCGACCTTTTAAGCGCTTTTGGTAATCAAGATACAGCCGCCTATATAAGAAGCAGAGCAGCCGGAGCCATAGCTGTCATAGGAGGGCTTTTCATAAGCAGGAAAAGCTCTATAACCAATCTGGGCCAGACCATATTGGTAGAAATCATTTCTGAACTGCTGGCAAAGGATTATACTTATGTGGTGTACAATCCGTGCCATGAAGCAGGGCTCAAACACGACACTGTGAAAATTGTAAAAAAACAGGGATTTACCAATATCGCCCAGACAGACGATAAGCCGATATACGCAGTCGATATGCGTTCCCCTGTAATCATTTTCAAAAATGTTGATGCCATGATAAAGCATCCCCTCAACAAAAATGAGGCTGTGCTTGCTGCCGTTGAAAAGGCTCATGACAGACTGCTGAGAGTTCTCAGAGCCATCTATCCCGGAGAGCTTATACTGTCGTATAACTCAGGAATTATGCATCATAAGATGATTAATTTGATAACGAGAATCAACGGCGTTGCTTCTGTTCCGTATAAAGAAAAACTTTACGGCAAATTCATGGTAGTGCCTTTCGGAAAAATTTTGGCCGGCGTAGCTGTCCCAAACACAGTGACAAAGACATTGCACACTGAAAAGTATTTCAGCCGCGATGTCTCAGATTTTACCGTAGAAGAAAGCAGCTTTTACTCTACCTTGGAAAATCAAGTGCGCACCATAAAATCATTTAACAGGCCTGTCATACTTGTAGATGATTTACTTCATAAGGGATATAGGATGAACGCAATTGATCCGATACTCAAAGCTAACCGTGTAGAAGTAGTGGATATGGTGGCAGGAGTTCAGACCGGCAGAGGCAGAGACCTTATGACTATCAAGGAAATGTCTGTAGACAGCGCTTATTTTCTGCCGAATCTCAAGTGCTGGATAGATGAGAGCGCCATATATCCGTATATCGGCGGAGATGGGCTTAAGGATAGGGACGTATCGGTGGAAAGCCAAGGGGCGATACCTGCTCTGAACATGATACTCCCTTATACGGTGCCGACTTTTTTAGGCGACATACCGGGCAGCAGTGTTTACGAATATTCTATGACATGTCTTGAAAACGCGCGAGATATTCTCAAGACCCTTGAAGAGGAATATCAGAAGGAATTTGAACAGAAATTGACCCTTAAAAGACTGGGAGAAGTCATCGCCGAGCCTAAAAACCCTGACCTTTGCGACAACATCAAATTGGACGAGAGTATGGCGGCTTCAATATATGTGGAAATGGATATAGAAAAACTTGTGAGAATGAGAAAAATGTTCAGATGATAAAAAAGCTAGAGGTGAAGGATTTGAAGATGAATGATCGAGAAAAAAGGAGCGTATTTGACCTCTGCCCTGAGACGGAAGAACTGAAAATGGCCACACCCCTTAAAACCACAGAGCAATTGAAAGAAAAAGGATATACAGTTCACTTGGTTGCCCTCGGAGATGTGGGTGCTACGCTATTGTTGGGACTTAAGCTGATGGGAGCCGATTTGATAGATTCCATAGGAATTTTCGATGTCAATGAGAATACTATGAAACGCTATGAAATGGAAATGAACCAGATAGGCTGGCCTTTAGGCGAAAAAAAGCTTCCGACGGTCAAGATCATAGCAGAAGACCAATTGTTTAATTGCGATATGTTTGTCTTTTGCGCCAGCAAGGCAGTTCCGCCGATAGGTACTGACGGAGATGTGAGAATGATGCAGCTGGCTGCCAATGGCAAGATAGCAGCATACTATGGAAGGCTGGCTGGAAAGGCCGATTTTCAGGGAATTTTCGCCGTGGTTTCAGATCCTGTAGACCCGTTGTGCAAGGAGGTACTGGTTTCGTCAGGTTTAAGGCCGGGACAGATAAAAGGGTATGGCCTCGGAGTTATGAACAAAAGAGCAGAATACTTTGCCAGATTATATACGGAATCCGGCGATACGAAATTTGCCGATTATCTGACGGAGGGAAGAGCTTTCGGCCCTCACGGTCAAGACTTAGTTATAGCCAATAGCATAGACAATTATGACGATGAAGTATCGAGAGAACTTACGCAGCTTACTGTGGATGCCAATATTAAGGTGAGAGAGCTGGGTTTTAAACCTTATTTTGCTCCTGCCATATCTTCTGGAGCCATATCGCTCCTCTTGACTTTGTCAAGCCAATGGAATTACAGCTCTGTATATATTGGAAAAGGATACGAAGGAGCTTTCTTGGGAATAAAAAACAGAATAGCCCAAGATACAGTTGAGATAGAAGATTTGCCGTTACCTGAAAAGCTATATTGCAGAATTGAAAAAGCATATAATAATCTTTGCGGAATAAAACCACAAAACGCGTAAGGCATGAGCGGAGGCGTCAAATGAAGTATGAAATGAAGCTCTGTGTAATTAAAATATCCGTAAACAGCAGGCTGGAAGAAGTCTTGAACCAGGTTACCTGCCGGTCTGAAATGGATATTGAAGTTCTTCAGTCTTTTGAAGAATTTTCAGCAGCAGCCGAATCAGGCTGCCTGAAAAAACGCAAGCTGGTCTTTGCTGCAGCTATTCCTGCCAGCGGCGTCAGTTTGGAAGTATATAAGATTATAGATTATCTTCAAAGCAAATCAACGGCGGACAGCTCAAAGGCGGTATTAGACGGCTCGTCAGGCGGTGTAATCGTGGATGGCGACACGGAGCTTTATACAAAAGACATAGGAAGAAAATTGATATTTGCTGCCAATCTGGCAGGATGCAGTTTCCCGGGAAAACCGCTGGTGGAAGCTACTGCGTCCCTTAACAACTTTAAAGTATTATCTAAGTTATGGAACACAGATTTAAAGGGCGCTTATTTGAAAAGCTGTGAAAGTTTAATGGAGCGAGTGTGGGAGTTTTCTGCGGAAAGAAGAGATAATAAGAAGCCTAATGTTTTGGCTATACATGCCGGCAGCCATAAGCTTTCCAACAGTTTGGCTTTGTGGAGGATGGTGGCTTCAGACCTGGAAGGAAGGGCATCCATAGAAGAAATTTCTGTTAGAAACGGGCAGGTTTGGGACTGCCGTGGGTGTAAGTATGAGGACTGCCTTCATTTCGGAGAAAACGGAGACTGTTTTTACGGCGGAGTCATGGTCGAGAAAGTCTATCCGGCCATATTGAAATGCGACATCCTGGTGCTGATATGTCCCAATTACAACGATTCAGTCAGCGCCAACATCATGGCCTTTATCAACCGCCTCACGGCTGTTTTCAGGGCTAACGATTTCAGCCAAAAACGAGTGTATGCTATAATAGTGTCAGGCTACAGCGGCAGCGACCTGGTAGCTCAGCAGATAATAGGTGCCATAAATATAAATAAAAGCTTTGCGCTCCCTGCTTCTTTTTCCATGATGGAGACAGCCAACGACCCGGGAGATATTGAAAAGTCAGATGGAGTTTCGGCCAGGGCCAAGGCATTTGCCGATAAAATATTAGGAGACTTATAGATGAATCTTACAATGATAATCGCCATAATCGGCTGTGTGACAGGCGTCATATCGCTTTTAATAGAAGCAGCCGGGTTTTTCTCGGAAAGAAGCCGCGTAAAACTGGGAACTTTTGATTAACTTAACAATTTTATATATCTTAACGGCGATGTAATTAACTGCTTTCTCAACTTAAGAGTGATGAACACGGGAGGAAAATATATCATAGTTCAGGACGTGTATATGAGACGGCCAGGATACGATAAGAAGACAGCAAGTGGCATCAGACCACCGTATGGAGCGTTTTCCACCACACCGTGGAAATATTGCAACGGGGATCCTGTGGAAACTCCGCCTAAAGTCCATCTTCCGTCCAGTATACCTGCCGGCGGTGTATTTGAGGCAGTTTTCGCCTTTACAGACGTCTATGACGATTGCTATAAAACTGATGAAAATTTTATTTATCCTTCGCTGTGCGTGGTCATGGCTGACGGAACAGTGAAAGAAATCAGCCTTCAGACCATATTGGCGAAGAACGATTCATTTACTTTTGTGGACAGCGCTGAAGATAAGGAATATTCCATGATATTAGATTTAGAAGATGATTTAGAAAATGATTTTGAAGAGGATAGAGAAGAGGAAATATAAGATATGACAGAAAATTTTGAGCAGAAAATAGCCATAGTAACAGGGGCATCTAAAGGAATAGGACTCGAGATCACCAAATCTTTGATACGAGACGGCTATTTGGTATATGGGCTGGCACGCTCTGATGCGGGTTCCAAGGCTATGCCTGGCGATCTTGCGGAAAAGGTGCTTTGGAGAAAATGCGACGTGTCAGACAGTGAGAATGTACATATGGTGTTTGAGGAAATTGTTAATGATGCAGGAAAAGTGGACGTTCTGGTATGCAATGCAGGCATTGGAATTTCCGGTGCAGCTGAGTTTGTGCCGGAAACTGATTACAAGGCCCAGACAGAGGTAAATTTTAACGGAGCAGTAGCCAGCGCGCAAGCTGTAATTCCGGCAATGCGGCAGGCCGGCCGCGGCAAAATCGTATTTATCTCATCTCTCGCGGCCATATTTCCGCTGCCGTTTCAGGGTTTCTATTCGGCCACAAAGGCAGCGCTCAATGCCTTTAGCGATTCCCTCGGAATAGAGCTTAAACCTTTTGGCATAGAAACTTCCGCGGTTATGTTAAACGATGTAAAAACTGATTTTACAGAGAACCGACGTAAAACGGCGATAGGCGATGATATATACGAGGGCAGAATCGAGGCCTCAGTGTCAAAAATGGAGAAATCAGAACAAAACGGGATGACACCGGAGCAAGTTGCTCACACAGTGAGCAGCATTTTGAAAAGAAAGCATCTGCCGCCTCATAAGATAGTAGGCTTTTCTAATGAAATTTTAGGCTTTTTATTCCGCATTCTGCCTACTGGCATCCTTCTCAAACTCTTGAAGATGATATATGGGTAAAACGCTTTTCTGCGGCATGCAGCGTTATGTGCCATAGCGGCTCGTCAGCCTCTACGCTTCGTAGGTTGCCGAGATGTTACATAAGTGTTATTTTCTTTCTGGAAGGAGAGAAGAAATGAATAATTACATTACAGGCAATGCGATAAAAATTTTAAGAGAGAAGCAGAAACTGACCCAATCTCAGTTGGCAGAAAAGCTGTGTGTAAGCGATAAGACCGTATCCAAGTGGGAAACGGGCCGAGGTTTGCCCGATATTTCTATGATAGAGCCTTTGGCCAACGTCCTCAAGGTTTCCGTCCCTGAATTATTGTCCGGGGATCTGGTCATAAATCAAAACCGCTCGGCAAATCTGCTGAAATCAAGTTTATATGTCTGCCCGATATGCGGCAATGTTTTCCACTCGACCGGAAAAGCCATGATTTCGTGCTGCGGCGTCACACTTCCGCCGCTTGAGGCTGAAGCGCCCGACGACGAGCATCAGATAGACTGCCAGCTTGTGGAAGACGAATACTACGTTTCTGCTGCGCATCCTATGACAAAAGAGCATTATATTTCTTTTATGACCTATTGCACCGGCGACCGCTTTCAAATTGTAAAGCTGTATCCTGAAGGAAATCCGGAAACGAGATTTTTCAAGCGAGGCCGCGGAATCCTCTATTGGTACTGCAACCGGCACGGGCTGTTCAGCAGGAGAGTGTAGATGGGGTAGGCGAGAATATATGTTTTGAATTGAATTCAGCTGTCCAAATTTTAGGATAGCTGAATTTTTACGTTAAAAGGCTGAGAGCTAAGTTACATGGATGCCAGAGATTGTATAATTCAGTCAAATGTTAAAAAATGACGGAATTAACTTGACTTTTATATAGCATTTTAGTATATTTCAAGTATGAGAAACTATGAAAACATCAATTGGGGAAACCTTTTTACACGAAGCACAGTAAATAAGTTAACCGAAATACATGAGCATAAAGGCGCTCATTCGATCTTCTTTGAGATGTATCCGGACGCTTTTTCAGAACTGATAGATATGACTAAAATACAGAGTGTAGGAAGTTCTGTCAGAATGGCGGGGATATTGACATCCGATGACCGAATGAAAAAACTTGTGATGGACAAGACAAGACCAAATTCACGGGACGAAGAAGAAATAGCCGGATATAGAGATGTGCTGAACAGCATCAGTATGAATTTTAACCACATTTCCGTTACGCCGCTTACTTTAATCCAGTTTCATCAAAACTTGTGCAAATATATAGGAGAAGAGCATGGCGGTGAATATAGGATTACGGATAAGGCGCTTAAGACAGATGATGTATTTGAGAAAATGACCGGATCATGTAGTGTGCCATCAAATGAAATTGCTGAATCATTAGAAAAATTATGCGCTTTTTATGAAAACGCTGCAAAACGAGGAATAGACCCATTAATTATAATACCGATTATTATTCTTGACTTTCTGAGTATCCTTCCCTTCAACAACGGAAACGGCATAATCAGCAGACTGCTGACAACGTTACTGTTATATAAAGAAGGATATACGGTTGGGAAATATATAAGTATAGATAGAATAGTAAAAAGTAACCAGGCCGGATATTGCAAAGCTATACAACAGAGCATAGAAGGATGGGGTCAAGGAAAAAACGATTATAAGCTGTTTGCAGATTACATGCTGGATACTGTCCTCTATGCATACAGGCAGTTTTCCGATAAAATCGATAGCTTTATGAAAGACGACATGTCAAAGCCCGATAAAGTGGAAAAAGCCATTCAAAAGAAAAAGGGAGAGATAACAAAATCAGAACTGATAAAGATTTGTCCTGATGTGAGTATAACGACTATAGAAAGGACATTGGTACAACTTCAAAAAAGCAATAAGATTACAAAAATAGGCGGAGGGAGATACACTTCCTATGTCTGGAACAGCGAGGTAGATAAATGATAACAGGTGAACTTAAAAATAAAATTGATAGTTTATGGGATATTTTTGCTTCAGGCGGATTAACAAATCCTCTTGAAGTAATCGAACAAATCACATACCTTATGTTCATACGTGATCTTGATGATGTGGACAACATAAGGGCTAAAGAAAGCGCCATGCTGGGGCTGCCATATAAAAGCATTTTTTCTGACCAAGTGGAAATCGGAGAAAGAACCATAGACGGTAATCAGCTGAAATGGTCAGTTTTCCATGATTTTCCTGCAGAGAAGATGTACAGTACAATGCAGGAATGGGTCTTCCCTTTCATAAAAAATCTTCACGGAGACAAAAACAGCGCTTATTCCAAGTATATGGACGACGCTATATTTAAACTGCCTACGCCGCTTGTATTATCCAAAGTCGTAGATTCACTTGATGAAATATACGGAATAATGGCAGATAAAAAAGAGATGGACATAAGAGGGGATGTTTATGAATACCTTTTGTCTAAGATAGCTACTGCCGGAAGAAACGGTCAATTTAGAACGCCGAGACACATAATACGCATGATGGTGGAACTTATGTCTCCCAAGCCAGACGATATAATATGCGATCCGGCCTGCGGAACTTCCGGATTTCTTGTTTCAGCGGGTACATATTTGAAAGACAAATACAAGGAAGAGATCTTCTTTGACAAAAATAAAAAAGACCACTATATGAACAGTATGTTCTATGGTTATGATATGGACAGAACCATGCTTCGCATAGGCGCCATGAATATGATGACTCACGGCATAGAAAATCCGTATATTGAGTACAGGGACAGTTTATCCGATCAGAACTCAGATCAGGACAAGTTTTCGTTGATATTGGCCAATCCTCCGTTTAAAGGCAGTCTGGATTATGAATCAGTGACTCCTAATTTATTAAAAGTATGTAAGACAAAGAAAACAGAACTGCTATTTTTGGCATTGTTCCTTAGAATGCTTAAGATTGGCGGAAGGTGCGCGTGTATTGTCCCGGATGGAGTGCTTTTTGGCTCTTCAAAGGCGCACAAAGATATTCGCCGTCATCTCATAGAAGAAAATCGATTGGAAGCGGTCATTTCTATGCCTTCCGGAGTCTTTAAACCATACGCTGGGGTTTCAACGGGAATTCTGATTTTCACCAAAACCGGACACGGCGGCACAGACAAGGTGTGGTTCTATGATATGCAGGCTGACGGATACAGCTTGGACGACAAGCGAAATCCTATCAAAGAAAATGATATCCCGGATATAATAGAAAGATTTCATAATTCGGAAAAAGAGGCGGACAGAGCGCGTACAGAAAAATCATTTTTCGTGCCAAAGGATGAAATAGTTAAAAACGACTATGACCTTTCCATAAACAAATATAAGGAAATTGAATATGTGCCTGTGGAATATCCTCCGACAGAGGAAATACTGGAAGAGATAAATAAACTGGAATCAGAGATACAAATGAATTTAAAAGAGCTAGAAGAAATGTTGAAGGAAAGACCGTGAGGTAGAGAAAAATGAATGAAAATGAAGGAAAGCACAGCATTTCGCAAAGCGAGATAATCATATATCAAACAGAAGACGGAAATACCAAAATTGATGTCAAATTCGAAGATGAAACGGTTTGGCTTACTCAAGCGCAGCTATGCGAGCTTTATCAAACCAGCAAATCAAATGTAAGTGAACATATTAAGCATATATTTGAAGAAGGAGAATTGGAAGAAAAGTCAGTTGTTCGGAAATTCCGAAGAACTGCTATTGAAAAGGTGATTGTAAGATTTACGACAGCAGTAGATAAGCGAAAATTGTAATTTGTGGGGTGGAAGATGGAGTATATATGTAAGAAGAGATTAGGTGAAATAGCAACATATGTAAATGGGTTTGCTTTTAAACCACAAGACCGTGGAAATGAAGGGTTGCCTATTATACGTATTCAAGACTTGACAGGGAGTGCTCATGATATCGGGTATTATAATGGCAAATATCCTTCTAACATAGAAATTAATAGGGGAGATATTTTGATTTCATGGTCTGCAAGCATAGGAGTATATTTGTGGACTGGGGAAAAAGCATTGTTGAATCAGCATATTTTCAAGGTTATTTTTGATAAAATAGATATAGATAAAAATTTTTTTATCTATGCAGTTAAGCATGTGTTAAAGGAAATGGAAGGAAAGACCCACGGGGCAACTATGAAACATATTATTAAGAAAGATTTTGAAAATATAATGATACCATTTCCAGATAAAGATAGACAGGCGGAAATATCCAGAATATTAAATTTGATTGCAGACAATATTACGAAGAAGAAAAAAATGTTACGTCAATTAGACATTCTCATCAAAGCTCGATTTGTGGAGATGTTTGGAGATCCAATATACAATAATTTTGGTTGGAAGCAAGTATTGCTTCGTGAGGTAACTAGCAAGATTGGATCAGGAGCTACACCACGAGGCGGCAAAGAAAGTTATCATATAGAAGGCATCACTCTTATTCGCAGCATGAATGTCCATGATGGACGCTTTGAATATAAAGACATTGCTCATATTACGGATGAGCAAGCAGCGCAACTGGATAATGTCATAGTTGAAGAAGGTGATGTGTTAATAAATATTACAGGAGCTTCTGTAGCAAGGTCTTGTATTGTTCCGAGTAATGTATTACCTGCTAGGGTGAATCAGCATGTAGCAATCATTAGATGTATTCATGGTTGGCTAAATTCTACCTTTGTCAATAACATGTTCCTTAATGATAGTTTCAAGAGACGCCTTTTAGATATAGGTGATTCTGGAGGCGCCACAAGGCAGGCAATAACTAAACAGCAATTAGAAAATTTGGCCGTGATATTGCCGCCAATGGAATTGCAACAGCAGTTTGCATCCTTCGTTATCCAAGTCGACAAATCAAAATCTGCAATTCAGAAGTCGCTGGAAAAGACGCAATTACTTTTTGACAGCTTGATGCAGGAATGTTTTGGATAATAAACACGTTGAAGTTGTGCGTTTGCTTTCTAAGCAATATATATCGAAGTGGCACTGGATATAGATGAGCTTGATTTGATGGATGCGGAGAGTAAAGTAATATGTGTTAGATAAGATAAGACTTAAAGTATCTCATTATATAACAAGAGTTAAAAGAAAATCTGGTCTGATAGAACAACTCAATTATAATTTAGGTGAAAAAGAACCAAAAGTTCCATAAGTGCTATTAGAAAAGGAACAGGCAATCGAAGATGCGTTATGATGCGTTATATTTTAAGATAATTTAGTGAAACAAAAGGTTTTAAAATAGTATAGGTGTTGATTATGGCTAATATTGAAAGTATCAAACAAAAAATACTACAACTTGATGCAGGGGCTTTTCAAAATCTTTGTGATTCTTATTTATATAAAACAGGCTATCCTAATATAGTATCTCTTGGCGGAGAGGCGGGTACACGAAAGACCACTTTGGGTACACCGGATACTTATTTTATTGCGTCAAATGGAAAGTATGTTTTTGTAGAATACACAACTCAAAAGACAAAGTTATTTACAAAAATTAAGGAGGACCTTAAAAAATGTCTTGATACGTCAAGGACAGGTATTCCATATGATAAAATCTCGGAAATTATTTATTGCCATACGTCATCAAATATTACACCTCTTCAAGATAGTGAGATAAAAACTTTATGTGAAAATATTGGAATAAAGCTTACAGTTATCGGAATTGACAAACTTGCGGAAGACATATATCTTTTCCACCATAATCTTTCGCGTGACTTTTTAGGGATATCAATAAGTACAGGGCAAATTCAATCATATGATGATTTTATTAATAGTTATAATTCAAATAGGCTAGCAGCCCCAATTGATACTACATTTTTGTTTAGAGAAAAGGAATTTAAAGATATTGGCGATGCTTATTTAAAAACAGATGTTGTTATACTCAACGGATCAGCAGGTACTGGAAAAACTCGTTTGGCTTTGCATTATGTAAAAAATCACTCGGATACTAATAATGAAAAGATTTATTGCATTCACAGTAATGCTTTACCAATATATGAGGATTTGAAACTTTTTATAGACAAGCCAGGAAACTATTTTCTTTTTATTGATGATGCAAATCAGCTGTCAGGACTGCAGCATATTATTCGATATGTTTGTATGAAGCCAGAGGGGTATAACGTGAAAATACTTATAAC
>UQEW01000002.1 GCA_900540145.1 uncultured Eubacteriales bacterium | reverse complement strand
AATTTAAAGAGCCGACAGAAAAAACATGTTATTTGACGTTTGACGATGGCCCTGACGAAAGCGTTACGCCGCAGGTATTGGATATACTGAAGAAATATGGGATTAAAGCTACTTTTTTCACTATTTATAATGGCTCAGGCAGGGCAAGCGATTTGTATAAGAGAATAGTCAACGAAGGACATACCATTGCAGCCCACAGTTATACGCATGACTATAATAAAGTATATCAGTCAGTAGATAGTTTTTTAGATGACTTCAGTAAAATTTCAGGTCATATTGAAAAGACAACCGGCGTAAAGCCTGACATTTTTAGATTCCCCGGCGGCTCTATCAACTTTTTTAATGCCGGAGTGTACAGGCAGATAATAGGCGAGATGATAAGGCGCGGATATGTTTATTACGATTGGAATATTTCAGCAGAGGATGCTGTCAGAGCAGGCGTTTCGGCAGGTGATATAAAAAGATATGCGCTTTCCGGAGACAGTAATATGAAGAAAAAAATAGTACTTATGCATGACGGACCGGGACATAAAAATACGGCAGAAGCATTGCCGGGCATAATTGAGGGACTGATGAAACAAGGATATAAATTTGCACCTCTAACGAAAGACGTAATGCCGGTGGTCTTTGCATAAACAGCTTAAAGCGAGACAAAAAAGTGACAAAAGAAGGGTGAAAATAATTCAAAAAGCTTGACATTAAGCCGTTTTAATGGTATTATAACATGCGTTGAGCCGCGCAGAACGGGTAATAAGTGATATTAAATCTGTATCCGCCCGCAATGGCGAGACTGGATAGAGGAGGAGAAAATAAAATGTACGCAGTAATTGAAACAGGCGGCAAACAGTACAAGGTACAGGAAGGCGACGTTATAACCGTTGAAAAATTAAAAGCGGAAGCCGGAGATACGATTACCTTTGACAAAGTGCTGCTGATGAGTGACGGTAAGGAAGTTAAAGTAGGAACACCTTATCTGGCAGAGGCCGTAACAGGCAGTGTAGTAGAAAACGGAAAAGGTAAAAAAGTTATCATTTTCAAGTATAAGGCTAAAAAAGACTACAGAAAAAAACAGGGTCACAGACAGCCGTATACAATGGTAAAAATCGAATCTTTAGGAGGAAGCAAGCAGAGCGCTCCTAAAAAAGCTTCAGCACCTAAGGCTGAAGAAGCACCTAAGGATGAGGTTAAAGAAGCCAAGGCAAAACCTGCTGCTAAAAAGGTTTCGGCTTCAATGAAAAAAGACGAATTGATTGCTTTTGCTAAGGAAAACAACATTGCTATCGATGAAAAGGCTACTAAAGCAGTTATAATCGAAGCTATTGAAGCAGCTTTAAAGTAATCTGACAATACAAGGTAGGAGGTGTCGAGATGGCAAGTAAAAAAGGTGTAGGTAGCTCCAAAAACGGTCGTGACTCCGAGTCCAAGCGTCTTGGACTGAAAGCAGGAGACGGACAGTATGTAAGCGCCGGAAGCATTCTGGTAAGACAGAGAGGAACCAAGTTCCATCCTGGAAACAATGTAGGTATCGGCGGTGACGATACTTTATTCGCCAAAATAGATGGAGCCGTTAAATTTGAAAGAAAAGGCAAGACCAGAAAACAGGTAAGCGTTTATTCAAAGGAAGCTTAATCAGAGCTTGAAGACCCTGTAAAACATCCATGTTACAGGGTCTTTTTTGTAATGTTCCCCAAAAGGAGAGATGATAGAATGTTTGTCGATAGAGCAAAAATTACCGTCAAGTCAGGTAAAGGAGGAGACGGGGCTGTAACCTTCAGAAGAGAACCTTTTGTTCCTGAAGGCGGGCCTGACGGAGGAGATGGCGGCCGCGGAGGCGATATAGTTTTTCAAGCCGACAGAAACCTAAGAACCTTGATGGATTTCAGATATAAGAGGAAATACGAAGCCGAGAACGGGCAAAACGGCATGAAGAGAAACCGTTTCGGAAAAGCGGGACAGGATCTGGTAATAAAAGTGCCGATGGGTACAGTCATAATAGATGAAGAAACAGGTCTGGTCATGAAGGACCTTACAGAGGACGGAGAAAAATTTGTGGCGGCTAAAGGCGGAAAAGGCGGGAAAGGAAACGTTCATTTTAAAAACTCAGTTCGCCAAGCCCCCAATTTTGCCGAAGCAGGAGGAGAAGCAAAAGAACGTAAACTCATACTGGAAATGAAGCTTATAGCAGACGTAGGTCTGGTTGGATTTCCCAATGTGGGCAAATCGTCTCTGCTGGCTGTAGCTACCAGCGCTCAGCCTAAAATTGCCAATTATCACTTTACAACTATCGACCCTAATTTGGGTGTTGTACAGATATTTGATAACAGCTTTGTCATGGCAGATATAGCAGGCCTTATTGAAGGAGCCAGCGAAGGTCTTGGATTAGGTTTCAGATTTTTGAAACATATAGAAAGGACAAAGGTCTTAATTCATGTCATAGATGTTTCCGGCAGTGAAGGAAGAGATCCAAAAGATGATTTTGACAAGATAAACAGAGAACTTGAAGCTTATAATCCTAAAATATTAAAAAAACCTCAGCTGGTGGCAGCAAATAAGATAGATATGATAGATGAGGATTCTGAGCAATATAAGGATTTTAAAGCTTATATCGAAAAACAAGGATATAGAGTTTTCCCTATTTCTGCACCTCTGAATTTAGGTGTCAAAGAACTTCTTGCTGCGGCGCTTGAGGAACTTCAGCAAGTGGAGGCTCAAGGTCCTGTTCAAGAAGAAGAATACGAATACTTCGACTTTGAATCAGAAGAAAATGATCCTAACTATAAAAAAATCGATGTATGGTACGATCAGGATGAAGGCGTATATGTTCTTGAAGGAAAGCAATTAAGCAAAATATTCCGGTCTACTAACTTTAACGATATGGGTTCACTGCGATATTTGTATAAATATATAGAACAAAAAGGCGCTATAGACGAACTTAAGCAATTAGGACTTGAGGAAGGCGACATAATCAGAATAGAAGATTATGAAATGGAATATTGGGACGAATAATTAATTTAAACCGGCGAAAAACAATTTTGCCGGTTTAAGAGTATTTTAAACTGACAATCATTAATCCGGCAGATAATTCATAAAATCATAATAAAAGTCGGGAGACTATCGGGAGGATATTATGAATTATCGAGATAAATTTTTAGTGCAGATAATGGTCTGTCTTGCAATATTTGTAGGCTTAAGAGGCGTTGCAATGATAGACGACGAAGGCTTTTCTGAGATAAAGAGTACTCTTAACCGGTATATAAGTAAAAACTATTCTTTAGAAGAAATAAAAGAAAACGGTGCAGAACTTTTAGATAAAATAACGAGCGCACCGGCAGTCCTTGCCGGCGCAGTTCTGCAAGCCAACGAGATAAATGAGTTTGGTGCTCCTATTGATGAAAAGGATACAGAAGGAGTGCAAGCAGTACATGCAGTAGCCGGCGGAGTTGTAACATACTCCGGAATAGATAAAGAGTTTGGCCTTTGTATTAAAATTCAGCATGAAGATAAGTTGTCTACATATGGTCATTTAGACAATATAAGCGTTATTACCGGAGAAAGAGTAAAAAAAGGCAATATAATCGGAACATTTGTTAAAGACAATGGAGAAGAATTTTATTATAAACTTTCTGACTCTATGGTATAATTAACCAAAGTGTTTTTGTAATACATAATGAATTATAAGGTGATATTTTGAAAAAGAGAATTACTAAAGAAGAAATAAATAATTTATATAAAAAATGGGACACGCCCAGCCATGTCATAGCCCATTGTAAAGCAGTCGCCGATGTGGCTGCCAAGTTGGCTTCAGAGCTCAATAATCACGGTTATAAACTGGATATTGCGCTTGTAAGAGGCAGTGCTCTTGCGCACGATGTGGCCAGAATACACGAAAATCACGCAGCTGTCGGAAGTAAAATTTTAGAAGAACTTGGATATCATGACGAAGCCGACATCGTAAAAGTTCACATGACGTATCATAGCTTTAATCAGATAGAAAATGCAAATGAGTGCGATCTTGTATGTTTGGCGGACCGCCTTGTGAAAGAAGACAAGTATGTAGGTCTTGATGAAAGGATAACATATATACTTAAAAAAGCGCCGGAAGATGAAGAAATAAGGCATCACATTTTAGACGGAAAAAAAAGAACGAGGGAATTCATGGACAAAATAGAAAAAGTCATAGGAAAAAAAATAGACTTTCTATTTCATCTGGACAGTCAGCTGGAAGAAGTGTTGAGGCAAGTGGAAAAACCCGGCCGTTATATAGGCGGGGAGGTAAATTCTATAAAAAAATCGCCTGAAGATGTAAAGGTTAGAATGGCTTTTGCATTTCCGGACTTATATGAAATAGGCATGTCATACTTAGGAATGCAGATACTTTACAATACGGTTAACAAGAAAAAAGAACTGTATTGTGAAAGAGTTTTCGCCCCGGCTTCCGACATGGAAAAGCTTATGAGAGAAGAAAAGCTTCCGTTATTTACGTTAGAAACCAAAACTCCGGTGAAAGAGATGGACATAGTTGGATTCACCTTGCAATATGAGATGTCTTTTTCTACTATCTTAAATATGCTGGAATTGGCGGAAATCCCTCTTATCGCTGATGAAAGAGGGGATGAATGGCCTATTATAGCCGCTGGCGGACCTTGTGCCTTTAATCCGGAGCCTCTAGCTGATTTCGTAGACATTTTCCTTATCGGCGATGGAGAGATTTTGCTGCCTCAGGTGTTGGAACTCTTGGGAGAATGCAAGGAAAAAGGCCGTACAAAAAAAGATTTTCTGGAAAAAGCATGTCAATTGGAGGGGATATATGTCCCAAGCTTTTACGAGCCGCAATACAACGAAGATGGTACTATAAAAAAATTATGTAAACAAAACGCAGCAGCCCCGGACAAGGTAATTAAAAACATTGTTCCGGACATAGAAGATGTGGATTTTCCTATAAACCCTGTAATACCAACTGTTGAAGCTGTCCACGACAGAGCAGTTGTCGAAACCTTCAGGGGATGCACAAGGGGCTGCCGATTCTGTCAGGCAGGAATGATATATAGACCGGTCAGAGAAAGAAGCAGGGAGAAAATATTAGAATTGTCGAAATCTCAAATAGAAGCTACCGGCAACGATGAACTTTCGCTGCTGTCATTATCAACCAGCGATTATTCCCAGTTTCAGAAGCTTACCCTTGATCTGATGGATTATTGCAAAGAAAAAAATGTTTCTTTATCATTGCCTTCTCTCAGAATAGATAAATTTGCTTTTGAAGTTTTAAATAAAATACAAGAATATAAAAAATCAGGACTCACTTATGCGCCTGAAGCCGGCACACAAAGACTTAGAGATGTGATAAATAAAGGCGTTACGGAAGAAGATATATACACTTCTGTTGAGCAAGCTATACAGCTGGGATGGAGACACATAAAGCTGTATTTCATGATAGGGCTTCCTACTGAAACCTATGAGGATTTAGACGGAATAGCAGATATCGCCAAAAATATCATTGAAATAAATAAAAAATATAATGGTCCAAAAGGAGGAAGATTTCGCCTTACGGTAAGCGTCTCCAATTTTGTACCTAAAGCGCATACACCTTTTCAATGGGAGCGGCAGAACACACCGGAAGAGTTTGAGGCAAAACACCGTTATCTGGAACAGAAATTGAAGATAAAGGGAATAACCTTTAATTACCATGACAGCTTTACCAGCCTTTGTGAAGCGATCTTTGCAAAGGGCGACAGAAGGTGCGCAAAAGCCCTTTTAGAAGCCCATAAGCTGGGATGCAAATTAGATGGATGGTCAGAACATTTTCGAAGGGAATTATGGGAGCAAGCTTTTGAAAAAAGCGGAATCAGCCCGGATCATTATGCATTTAGAGAAATATCTGAAGACGAAGTGCTGCCATGGGATCATATAGATTGCGGAGTAAGCAAAAAGTTTTTGTCAAAGGAGAGAGAAAAGGCATATAAAGAGACTGTAACCCAAGACTGCCGTTATGGATGTTGCGGCTGTGGAATAAACAAAAGGGTAGAATGTAAGCAGGAGGGAATTTATGGCTAACAGGTATGTACTTAAATTTTCCAAAGGTGGGTATGCTAAATTCACCTCTCATTTGGACATGCTTAGATTTTTCAAAAGAGCTTTTAGAAAATGCGGAATTTCTTTAAAGTATTCTCAGGGATTCAATCCTCATCCAAAATTAAGCTTTGCTCAGCCTCTTTCTCTGGGGTATTCCAGCATATATGAGCTTTTAGAATTTGAAACGGAAAGGTTTCATGAACCTGAAAAAATCTTGGAAGCTATGGCTGAAGAGATGCCTGAGGGTATAAATATAGACTGGGTAAAGAGCTTTGATTCTGATGTGAAATCTCTTGCTTCTGTTGCAGAAAGCGCTCAGTACAAAATTACTCTTCCCTTGTCGATAGAGCAGGCTCAGCTGGATGATTTATCAAAGGGGTATATGCAGCAAGATAAGATATTGGTTATGAAGCGTCAGAAAAAAGATAAAAAGTTGGTTGTTATAGACATTAAAGATAAAATAAGATCTTTTGAAGCAAGAGCTTATGGGGACGATACTTTGCTTTTGATGACGCTGGATTGCGGAAGCGTTTCTAATTGCAGCCCTGAGTTGGTGATAACATCTTTCATCGAATTTGCTGATATCGATTTGCCTAGATACAAGATAAATGTAGAAAGGGAAAAAATAAATTTTGTAAAAATTTTACAGTTTTAAGTTGACTTGCAGGCCCTCTTAATGTAAAATAATGTAAAAAGGGGGCTGAAAAATTGAATAAATTAAAAGAAATAAACTCTTTAGGAGACTTAAAGGAGTTTGTATATCTTCACAAAGAACAGCTAAGAAAAGCAGCCCTGCCGGTTACGGTGGCGGCTGCTGTGTTATTTTTCTGGGTTTGGGGTTCTAAAGACACTGCAATCATAGAAGAGGAAAATCAAAGTTCAGCAGAAGTACCATATGAAGAGTATAACGATGGTGATGAAAAGAATCAAGATAATTCTGGCAATGACGGAAATAATGGTATAATATATGTAGATATCAGCGGATGCATAGATAAGCCGGGAGTATATGAAGTGGAGGAGGGAACGAGGCTGTTTCAGCTCATAGAAAAAGCCGGCGGCTTGACAGAAAATGCAGACATAGAAGGTATCAACAGGGCAGAAACGGTTTTAGACGGTCAGAAAATAATTATTTATGCAAAAGGTCAAGATGATGAGAGTAAGAACAGCAGTACAGGCGCAATAGATTCATCAGGCAAAATTAACATAAATTCGGCGGATATAGAACAACTGCAGCAAATTCCGGGTGTCGGTCCGGTAACAGCAGATAAAATAATACAATACAGACAAGACAATGGGAGATTTTCTTCAATAGATGATATAAAAAATGTCAGCGGTATCGGAGAAAAAACCTTTGAAAAATTAAAAGATTATATAACTGTCCGGTGAATGTATAATTTTTTCCAATACAGCAAACACTAGCTGTGAGGTGATTTATATGTTTACTAGGCAGAAGAAAAATTATAGAATATTTATATATGCAGCGCTTATAATAACTCTTTGCATTCTTGTTGTGGCACTAATGTGGCCTAAAACAGCAGAACCGGACGCGGTTGATCAGGCCAATGCACAAACCGATGCTGAAGATGAAAATTCCATAGATGCGGATAATAAAGACAGAGAAACAGATGTAAGCGATAATAATGTCTCGGGAAGCAATGAAGAGGATGAACCGGATGAGCGGAGAGAAAATGAAGACACTCATGATAAATCTGTAGTAGGGGAAAAGCAAGACACATATTATGTAGTGAAGAGGAACGGTGACAAGATATCCGTATTCTTTTCCGATGAGAACGGAGAAGAAATTGAACTTGAAACTACAGACATAATTTATGAACTTTTGACCCCGGAAGATCAGAAAAATTTTGATGAAGGCATAAAGGCGGAGAGCCAGGAACAATTGTCATCAATCCTCCAAGACTTTGAGAGCTAGGTGGATTTAATGAAGAAAAATATTAAAAAAGTAATTTTGGTTTTTTGCTGTACAATATGTGTAATCGGAGTCGGCGGCTTCATAATGGATTCATTGACAGAATCAACTCAGACCGTTCAGGTAGTCAGTGAAAAAGTGCTCATTCCCGGCGGACAGTCTGTAGGCATAAAGATGGATGTAAAGGGTGTGCTTGTAGTCGGTCTGGAAGAGATTGAAACTGAAGATTCAGTGGTAAGCCCAGGATATGACGCCGGAATACAAATCGGAGACATGATAGTTTCTATAAACGGGCAGGAAGTATACTATGCAGATGAGGTCATATCTTTGATTGAAGATGCCCAAGGCACCGTATCGATAAAAGTGTCTAGAAAAGAACAGATATTGGAGTTTGATGTAACACCGGTCAAGGAATATAAAAGCGGCGAATATAAAATGGGCATATGGGTAAAGGAAAAAATAGCAGGCATCGGGACGCTATCTTTCTACGACCCTGAGACTAATGTTTTCGCAGCTCTGGGACATGGAATTTATGAAAGTAAAACAGATACTTTGCTTACAGCAGACCAAGGCCAGCTTCTGCCTACAGAAGTTAAGTCAATAAGAGAGGGCGTTTCAGGTGTTCCGGGAGAAATTAGAGGGATATTTTATGGTGAAGAATCCCCTATCGGAGAAGTAAAAGAAAATTGTGAATTCGGTATATATTCCAAGGGTACCAACATAGATGGGATCCAACTGGGAGAACCTATGGCCATGGCGTACCAAGACCAGGTTGAGAAAGGCCCTGCTTATATTCTTACAACAATTGACGGAAATACTGTTGAAAAATTTGATATAGAAATAACCAATGTGAATCGCCAAAAAGAGGCTGATAGTAAAGGACTTGAAATTGAAGTCACCGACGAAAGGCTTTTATCTCATTGCGGCGGTATTGTTCAAGGAATGAGCGGAAGTCCTATAATACAAAATAATAAAATAGTAGGTGCTGTCACTCACGTATTTGTAAATAATCCTACAAAAGGCTACGGGATTTTTGCGGAATGGATGGTAGAAAGAGGTCAAAAAATAGCGGAATAACATACTACATCTAGATTTGCCTCGAAAATAGTAACAAAAAGTACGAAAAAAGTTTCCCACAAGAATCTCCAATATATTACAATTTCCTTGTAGATAATTTTCCAGATTTATCTAATATAGTTAGTACAAGTTTATTGGGAGGACAAAATGAAGAAGATTAAAGTAGGCATAGTGGATGACAATAAGGATTTTTGTGATGTTGTTTCAGAATACTTGAAGAAACAAGACAACATGGAATTGCTGTTTGTGGCCAACGATGGAGTTAAGGCAACAGAATATCTAGGATCCGGCGCAGAAATCCCCGACGTATTGGTGCTTGATCTCATAATGCCCCACCTGGATGGTTTTGGCGTGCTGGAGGCGCTGAATACCATACAATTGCAGAAATATCCCAGAGTTATCATGACTTCTGCTGTCGGACAAGATTCCATAATACAGAAAGCTATGGGAATGGGAGCCCAATATTATTTAGTTAAGCCGGTAAATTTAGGCTTGCTAATGAAAAGAATAAATCAGATAAGCGAAAGTTCTGCTAAATTTATGAATGAAAAACAGGACAAGAATTCAAAACTCAGGAAATCATTGGTGTTAAAGGATTCAGTGGTCAACAATGACCTGGAGATAGATATAACCAATCTCATTCATGAAGTAGGAGTTCCGGCTCATATAAAAGGGTACAAATATCTGAGAGACGCTATCGCTTTAGTTGTTAATAATATGGATCTTTTAGGAGCAGTGACAAAGGAACTGTATCCGACGATAGCGGCAATGAACAATACTACTGCAAGCCGTGTTGAAAGGGCCATCAGGCATGCTATAGAGCTGGCATGGAACAGAGGCAAACTGGAAACACTGGACTCATTGTTTGGCTATACTGTAAAAACCGACAAAGGGAAGCCTACTAATTCTGAATTTATTGCAATAATTGCCGATAAACTTAGACTGGAAAGAAAAGTTGGTTAAGTGTAAAATATAAAGTATAAAATAAAATGTAAAATTTATTAATATAGCAATAGGAGCAGCACTAATGATATCAAAAGAAAAAATAGCAAGGATAAATCAACTGGCCCACAAGAAAAAAGCTCGAGGTTTGACAGAAGAGGAGAGTTTGGAGCAGAAAGAGCTTTATAAAGAGTACATAGCTTCTATAAGAGTCAATCTCAAATCTCAGCTTGACATGATAGAGATTGTGGACGACGATTCATCCAAAGAACAGTCCAAAAGTAATTAATATAAGATAGCATAAATATTTTTTTAGGACCGAAATTCCGACAAGTTTTTCGGTCCTTTTGATTTATCATTGTCCAAAGGGGGAAATGTGATTTTTATAATTCGAACATTTTAAAACCAGGGGGACAAAATGAAAGGAAAAAAGAAATATGCTATTATCATTTCAATTGCAGCAGTCATCGTTTTGATGACGACAGTGCTGGCCATGGCAGGCAGTGATGAAAAAATAGTGAGAGATTTGATAGATGAACGAACAGTTACGCTGAATAACTATTATGATGGCGACATGAAGAAGGAAGAAGCGAGAGAAAAGATAAAGAAATTAGAGACAGGCAATCTAATGGAGCAGGACCTGGAGAATATTGATTTATATTTTCAAACAGACATAGACAGAATAAACGAATTTGAGATTACAAGCGTAAAAATAACTCATGAAGATGAAGATATGATTTGCGCCGATGTATATATAAAATGGGATGTAGATACGGTGACAGGCAGCGATTCTTTCATATGCGATTACAGCGTCATATGCGTTAAGGAAGGAAATGGATATAAATTAGCACAATTTTTCTAAAGAACTGTTTAATTGCCTCAGATTTTTGGTATAATAAATAGGATTAAGAAAAAGGAGAACGGCAACAAGATGAGAAACGTATATTTAGACTATTCAGCAACTACTCCGGTTAAAGACCAAGTCTTACAGGAAATGATACCATATTTTACAGAAAAATTCGGCAATCCTTCCAGCTTATACGATAAAGGCCTTGAATCAAAGGATGCTGTTACTCATGCAAGAGAGCAGGTTGCCGAACTGATAAACGCAAAGCCTTCTGAAATCTTCTTTACAGCAGGCGGCACAGAGGCAGACAATTGGGCCGTGTTCGGTACGGCAGAAAAGCTCAAGGCAAAAGGAAATCATATAATAACTACTAAAGTTGAGCATCATGCCATGCTTCACTCTTGCGCTGCTTTGGAAAAAGACGGGTTTCAGGTTACGTACTTAGATATAGACAAAGAAGGGTTCGTTGATTTAAAGCAGTTGGAAGAGGCGATAACAGATAAAACCATACTTATAAGCATAATGCTTGTAAACAACGAAATCGGCACTATACAGCCTATTAAAGAGGCTGCAGCAATTGCCAAGAGACATAAAGTTCTTTTCCATACAGACGCTGTACAAGGATTAGGGAATGTGCCCATTGATGTTAAAGATATGGGAGTAGATATGATGTCCTTATCATCGCATAAAATTTATGGGCCTAAGGGCGTAGGTGCTTTATACATCAGAAAAGGCGTGTCCATAGCTAATTATATGTATGGAGGCGCCCAAGAAAATCGCAAGAGGGCAGGAACAGAGAACCTTCCCGGCATAGTAGGTTTCGGAAAGGCAGCTGAACTGGCGAAAGCAAATTTTGATAACCATGTAAAGCATTGCACTCAGCTCAGAGATTATTTAAAAGACAGAATAATCAACGAGATTCCGGATACTTTCGTCAACGGTACCATGGAGCACAGGCATCCGGGAAATTTAAATGTAACTTTTGAGTATATAGAAGGAGAGGCTATCCTTCTGCTGCTAAATCAATTCGGTATAAGCGTTTCTACAGGTTCAGCATGTTCATCCGCTTCTTTGGAACCGTCCCATGTGCTGTCAGCTCTGGGAGTTCCGGTAGAAATGATTCACGGTACAGTCAGATTTACCGTAGGAGATTTTACAACTAAGGAAGATATCGATTATGTAGTGGACAACTTAAAGACTGTAGTAGCAAAACTCAGAGAAATTTCTTCAGTAAATTCAGTGAAAGGTTGGTAGGAGATTATGGCATTGTATAACGATATAGTAATGGACAATTTTTTAAATCCTAAAAATGTAGGAGAATTGGAAAATCCAGACGGAACAGGAGTATACGGAAGCCCTGTTTGCGGCGATATGATGCAGATACAGATTAAAGTGGATGACGATGAAAAGATTACTGACGCCAAATTCAAAACATTTGGATGCGGAAGCGCTATCGCCTCATCCAGCATGGCGACATCGATGATAATAGGAAAAACCGTTGAAGAAGCTTTGGAACTGACCAATAAACAGATAATAGACGAGCTGGGAGGTCTGCCTCCTGTAAAAATCCACTGTTCCGTTTTGGCAGATAAAGCTATAAAAAATGCAATTTATGATTACGCGCAAAAAAACGGAAAGCATTACGCAGCACTTGAGGGCTATGACCCAAATGCGGACGAGGATGACGAACATGACGAAGTTGAAGCTGAATAAGAAAAAAGTATTGCTTGGTTTAAGCGGCGGAGTGGATAGCACTACCGCTGCTTTGTTATTGATGGAAAAAGGTTTTGAAGTAACAGGATATTATTTTGATGTTACAGGAAATAATATAAAAGGCAGACAAGATGCAATAGACACTGCCAATCAACTGGGAATAGAACTGATTTGTGAAGATGTGTCTGATGAATTCAACAGAACTGTCGCTGATAATTTTTGCAGGGAATATGCTGAAGGAAGAACACCAAATCCGTGTATTATATGTAACCCGACAGTAAAATTTAAAAAACTTGTCGAGCATGCTGACAGTATAGGCGCGTATTATATAGCAACAGGCCATTACAGCAGGATAGACTTTGATGAGAAGGAAAATCTGTTTTATGTAAAAAAAGCAGCAAATGCAAAAAAGGACCAGTCATATATGTTATATAGGTTAGGACAAGATATCCTGAGCCGCCTCATTTTCCCTTTAGGCGAATTTTCCGACAAGGCCAGTATAAGAGAGTTGGCAAGAGAAAAAAACATGTCTAATGCGGAAAAGGAAGACAGCCAAGAGATTTGTTTTATTGATGATTCCGAAGAATATGCCCAATATATTAAAGAAAAAGGATTTAATTTTTCAGAGGGAAATTTCGTCGACAAACAAGGAAAGATACTCGGACGTCATAAAGGAATAGTATACTATACTGTTGGACAAAGAAAAGGTCTCGGCATCGCTTTAGGAAAACCTGCGTTTATTATCAAGATAGAAAGCGAAAAAAACGAGATTGTAATAGGGGATAATGACGATTTATTTACAAGAAAAGTATTATGTAAAGATTGTTTTTTCCCAGGCAATAACCAATCAGCTTTCAACGGTACTGACATTTATGCAAAAATAAGATATCAAGCCATGCCTGCTGAAGGAATGCTGAATGTAGGAGAAGATTTTGTGTCTGTTACTTTTAAAGAGCCTCAAAGAGCAGCTGCCCCAGGGCAATCAATGGTGTTTTATGATGGTGAAAGAGTTATAGGCGGAGGAATTATTGTTTGAATTGATAAAAATCCAACAATTTATTTGTAATAATATACAATATATTTGTCTGCATATACTTGACTTTAAATATGTTTTAATTTATTATTTGTTTTTAAAATACTTACATAAGTCATTGAATTATTAGTTAAGGAGGGCAGATATGACGTATATAGAAGAAGTAATGGAGAGGGTTCGCAAGATGAACCCCGGCGAACCGGAATTTCAATTGGCTGTGAAGGAAGTGCTGCAGTCCGTTGAACCTGTTGTAAAGGCTCATGAAACAGAATATAAAAAGATTAAACTTCTTGAGAGAATTGTAGAGCCTGAAAGAAGCATTTCTTTCAGAGTGCCATGGGTAGACGATAAAGGTGAACTTCATATAAACAGAGGCTATAGAATACAGTTCAACAGTGCACTGGGTCCATATAAAGGAGGACTTCGTTTTCATCCTACAGTAAATCGAAGCATTCTTAATTTTCTGGCTTTTGAACAGACTTTCAAGAATGCTTTGACAGGTCAGTCTATAGGCGGAGGAAAAGGCGGTGCAAATTTTGACCCAAAGGGCAAATCCGACAGAGAAGTGATGGCATTCTGCCAAAGCTTCATGAGCGAACTTTTCAAATATATAGGTCCTAACGAAGATGTTCCCGCAGGAGATATAGGCGTAGGCGCCCGTGAAATAGGTTATCTATTCGGTCAGTACAAGAGATTAACAAATCAGTACGAAGGAACTATCACAGGCAAAGGTCTGCGCTTTGGAGGCTCTTTTGTAAGGACTGAAGCCACCGGATACGGACTTGTATATATAACGGAAGAAATGCTGAATGCAAACGGAAAGACCATTAAAGGCGCTACTGTAGCGGTATCCGGCTCCGGTAATGTAGCCATATATGCAGTTGAAAAGGCGCAGCAAATGGGAGCAAAAGTTGTCACTGTAAGTGATTCCAACGGATATGTTTATGACCCGGATGGAATCAAAGTCGATATCGTAAAAGATATAAAGGAAGTTAAGCGTGGAAGAATCAGCGATTACGTCAAAGAAGTAAAATCTGCACAATACTTTGATGGTAAAAAAGTTTGGGAAGTAAAATGCGATGTAGCCCTTCCGTGCGCTATTCAATATGAACTTGATCTTGAAGACGCTAAAAAACTAGTATCCAATGGCTGTTTTGCCGTAGCCGAAGGAGCCAACATGCCAACTACGGAAGAAGCGACTCAATACCTTCAGGCTAACAATGTGTTATTTATGCCAGGAAAAGCTTCTAACGCCGGAGGAGTTGCCGTTTCTGCCCTCGAAATGTCACAAAACAGCATGAGGGTAAAGAAAAGCTTTGAAAAGGTTGACCAACAGCTTCAAGATATAATGAAAAACATCTGGATTCAAGTAGAGACTGCAGCTTCAGATTACGACAGAGCAGGAGATTATCTGTCAGGCGCCAATATTGCAGGTTTCAGACGCGTAGTAAAAACCATGAGAGAACAAGGATACGTATAAATCATATTAAAAATCATTTTTTGATAACACTTAATGGTTAATTGTTACAGCATAAATTCATCTGCTTTTTCAGATAATACTCTTGAAAGGGAGTGATTTTATGCATAAAGCAGCTACAACTGCAATGGTGACTTTGGCGGCTGTTGGAACCGCCTGTGCTGTAGCTTATGGATGTATGAAACCTTCTGCCAAACAGCAGCTCAAAAAAGACGTTAAAAATACTATCGAAGATATGAATGGAGTCAAAGAAGAGGTGCTTAACGTAGGGCAGGATGTTACAGAAATGGCACGCAACCTAAAAAGTCAGATGTAAATATCATTGATTAAAGACGCTCTTCCCGGGCAAATCTTCTTAAGCCTCGAGGAGAGCGTTTTTTATAGACTTTCTTATATCTATGTGTTAAAATATACTATTGTTTAGGAGGATTTTACTCATGGAAAAGTTAGGTTTGAATGAAATAAGAAAGCGATTTAAAGACTTTTACGTAAGCAAGGGACATTATGCAGCTAAAAGTGCGTCTTTGATACCTAAAGACGATAACAGTCTTTTGATAATAAACTCAGGAATGGCACCTTTGAAAAAGTATTTTGCCGGCATAGAGACCCCTCCGGCTAAAAGAATGACTACTTGCCAAAAGTGCATAAGAACAGGAGACATAGATAACGTCGGCATCACGGCCAGACATGGAACTTTTTTCGAAATGCTGGGCAACTTCTCCTTTGGAGACTATTTCAAAAAAGAATCTTTGTCATGGGGACTTGAATTTATGACCCAGTGGCTTAACATGCCTTTTGAACGGATATGGGCTACAGTTTATCAAGACGACGACGAGGCTGTAGAAATATGGAAAAGCTTAGGTATGCCTGAAGAAAGAATCGTACGCCTTGGCAAAGACGACAACTTCTGGGAAATAGGTCTTGGACCATGTGGACCTTGCTCAGAGCTGTACTTTGACAGAGGTCCTGAATATGGCTGCGGCAAACCTGATTGCAAACCGGGATGTGACTGCGACAGATATCTTGAGTTCTGGAATCATGTGTTTACTCAGTTTTCTAAGGAAGAAGACGGCAGCTACACACCTCTTGAGCATCCCAACATCGATACAGGTATGGGACTTGAGAGAATGGCATGCATAATGCAAGGTGTAGACTCTATCTTTGATATAGATACAATACGCCATATTTTAGACGGTGTTGTGATGAAGAGCGGTGTGGAATACAAAGACGGTCAAGTTCCTACCGATGTTTCCATCAGGATAATAACAGACCACCTTCGTTCCATTACTTTCATGATAGCGGATGGAATAATGCCGAGCAACGAAGGCAGAGGATATGTGCTTAGGAGACTGCTGAGAAGGGCAGCCAGACACGGCCGTACATTGGGAATAAAAGGACCTTTCCTTTCAGAACTTTCCGATAGAGTAATAGAAGTATCAGGCGAAGCATATCCTGAATTGCTCGAGAAAAAGGATTATATACAAAAAATAATAACTGTTGAAGAAGAAAAATTCGCTTCAACAATCGACCAAGGCGAAGCTATAATATCAGAATATGTACAGGAGCTGAAAGCATCAGGAAAAACCGTCCTGGATGGGGAAAAGGCTTTTAAGCTTTATGATACTTATGGTTTCCCTCTGGAGCTTACGGAAGAAATCCTGGCGGAAAACGGTATGACGGCTGACACAGACGGCTTTAATGACAATATGAATCGCCAAAAGGAGCAAGGAAGAAAAGGCCGCAAAAATACTGAGGCAGAAGCCTGGAAGGAAAACAAGAATTTGCAAGGACTGGAGGAAACGGTATTTACAGGTTATGATAGGTTGCAAGACAATGCCGAAATTATCGCTTTAGCCGGGGAAGACGGCGCTTGTAACGAGGCTGTCGAGGGGCAAGATATAAGAATTTTCTTAAATAAAACTCCGTTTTATGCTGAAGGAGGCGGGCAAGTTTCCGATAAAGGTATTCTGTCAACTAAAAACGGAAAGGCTCAAGTATATTCAGTGGAGAAAAATGACGGCATAATATCTCACAGCTGTCATGTAATTGAGGGTGTTATTAAAACAGGAGATATGGCGGATTGCCGCATTGACGCTGTAAAACGCAATCTTACGGCACGGAACCATACGGCTACTCACTTACTGCAAAAGGCTCTTCGCGAAGTTTTGGGAGACCACGTTCAGCAAGCCGGCTCCAGCGTCAATGAATCTGTATTGAGATTTGATTTCAATCACTTTGAAGCTGTCAGCCAGCAGCAGTTAAAAGAAGTAGAAGAGAAAGTAAACAACAAAATAAATGAATTTTTACCTGTAAACGTTTCTCAGATGTCCATAGAGGAAGCTAGGAAAACAGGCGCTATGGCTTTGTTCGGAGAAAAATACGGACAAAATGTAAGGGTAGTTAATGCAGGAGATTGGTCCATAGAGTTATGCGGCGGAACTCATGTAAACAATACAGGTGAGATAGGCGCCTTCAAAATCATTTCCGAAAGCGGTATAGCCTCTGGAGTAAGAAGAATTGAGGCAGTGACAGCATCCGGTATATTATCTGAAGTAAATGCTGACGAAAATATTATTGCAGAAACAGCAAACAAGTTAAAATGTAATAAGCAGACTCTTGCAGACAAGGCGTTATCAATAGCTGAGGAAGTAAAATCTTTAAGGAAAGAAATAGAGGAGCTGAAAAAAGATGCCATGGGCAGCGCAGCAGATACTCTCATTGCTGATGCAACGGAGATAAACGGTAAAAAGCTTATAACTAAAGAATTTAAAGATTACAGCATAGACGATTTAAGGACTTTGTCAGATGACATTAAAGCTTCAGCAAAAAATACTTGTATGGTATTCGCTGCTGTAAACGGAGAAAAAGTTACATTTTTAGTTTCACTTACCGATGATTTAGTAGAAAATGGTTTTAACGCCGGAAAAATGATAAAAGAGATAGCAAAAGCAGCAGGCGGCGGCGGTGGCGGAAAAGCCAATATGGCCCAAGCCGGTGCAAAAGATGCTTCAAAAATAAAAGATGCTTTTGATGTTGCAGAAAAACTTTTATCATAGTATAATCAATAATATGGGGCAGTAGTTACGTTAACCGGAATAGAAACAGGAGGATCATAATGGATAAAAGCACTAAGATGTTCGACTCATTTAAGACTCAAAAGACTAATAAACAAATATTGAAAGAGGTTTATGACGCTTTAGAGGAAAAAGATTACAATCCTGTTGATCAGCTGGTTGGTTACATCATTTCCGGAGACCCGTCTTACATTACAAGCTACAATAATGCGAGAACTTTAATCAAAGGTGTGGATCGTGACGAGCTGGTCGCAGAAATGCTTAGAGAATACATCGACGTAGAATAATCACTAAAAATCGGACGCATTTCAAACGTCCGATTTTTATTTTTCTATTAATTTATATGAATATAAATATGAAACAGGAGCAAATATGAGAAAAATAGGACTGGACGTAGGAGATAAAACCGTTGGAATTGCAGTATCAGATCCTCTCGGATATACCGCTCAGGGAATAACCACTTTAGAGAGAGTCGGAATAAGAAAAGACACCGGTAAAATTTTGGATATGATAAAGGAATATCAATGCGATACAGTGGTCATAGGTCTGCCTAAAAAACTTGACGGAAGCGACAGCATACAGACAGAGAAAGTATATGAATTCAGAACAATGCTGGAAAACAAGCTTAGAAGCAGCGGCATGAAAGATGTAAAAATAGTCTGGCAGGATGAAAGACTTACTACTGTAATGGCAGAAAAAGTTCTTATAGAAGCCGACGTATCCAGAGCCAAGAGAAAACAAGTTATCGATAAACAAGCAGCAGTAATAATACTTCAAAGCTATTTGGATTCTAATATATAAATAAGATTTGTAAGATTGTCGTTTAAAGAGGAAGGTGATTCTAAAAAGAGAGGTAACTATTCCTAAAATAACAATTTTCGGAATAGTTATCACGCCTTTAAGAATGATTTAGTTGTTTCGTCTTGTTTCACACCAAATATAATCTTCTTTATATCTTAACTTTTCTATATCTATAATAAATACTATGCACATTGCTTCTGAATATTAGTTTTACATTCTTCTTTCTTTACTTTCACCTAATGAAATGATTTGCAAAAAATCGAGGCTCTATTTTCCGTTTTAAGCGATTTTTTTTGCGTTACTATATATTTATACCCTGGTAAATTATATATGTAATATGTGTTTTGAATTGTCATATACTTTTATTAATCGGAACGATGATTGTCATCCCGGCATAAAGCTCATCCGCACTTATGTCATTCAATTGGCACAACTGGTAAACAGACTTTCTAATATCATTGCTATCCGACATGTATTTTTCTGCTATGGTCCAAAGCGTATCTCCGTATGAAATTTTGACTTCATCGTATTCAGTGATTGTCTGGCTGTTGGCAGTATCCAGTCCTAAAATGAGATTGGCAGATATAGTGATCAAAATAAATGCTGCCGCAACGAAAAAAGTAAATCTGAATCTATTCTTTATTCTATATGTCTTTGTCATAACCGCGCCACCCTTTCCAAACGTTTGTTCTTATTTATAATTTATCAGAATATCAGTTCGCTGTCAAGAGGAAAACAAACATTTGTTCACATATTTTCACTTACATATGTTTACATTTTGTAAAAAAAATTATTTTTTTTAAAATGTATTGTATTTTTTACTAATTAACGTTAAAATGTTGACAGAGGCTAATATTATATTGCTTATTAATTAAGGAGGGATTATTTATGAAGAGTTTAAGACAAAGATCCGTATGGATCATTGGATTGGCTCTGCTCATAGTGGCATGTTGCTCTATGTTTGCCTTCGCGGCTGAAGAAGAAGCCGCTAAGCCTGCCCTTTACGGTACCTTCTGGTCACTGATACCTCCTATCGTCGCAATAGGACTTGCGCTGATAACAAAAGAGGTTTACAGCTCCCTGTTTATAGGTATTGTAATCGGAGGTATTTTATACTCCATTGGATCATCGGATTATAATTTATTCGAAGGTACAGTAAGACATGTACTCTATGACGGAATTATCGCAAACCTGGCTGATAGCTATAACGTAGGTATATTGGTATTCCTGGTTATGCTGGGAGTAATCGTTTGCCTGATGAACATGTCAGGCGGTTCGGCAGCCTTCGGAAGATGGGCTCAGAAACGCATTAAAACAAGAATCGGTGCTCAGCTGGCTACCGTTGTTTTGGGATGCTTGATTTTCGTAGACGATTACTTCAACTGCCTGACAGTAGGAAGCGTTATGCGTCCTATAACCGAAAGTCATAAGGTATCAAAGGCAAAACTGGCTTACCTGATTGACGCTACAGCCGCTCCTGTATGTATTATAGCGCCTATTTCTTCCTGGGCTGCTGCTGTCAGCGGATTCGTAGGCGAAGGTGAAGGCTTTAGAGTTTTCATAAGTGCTATTCCTTATAACTACTATGCGTTGCTGACTATCTTCTTCATGATAGGTATAACAATCATGAGAATAGACTACGGTCCTATGAGAAAGCACGAAGAAAACGCTATCTTACATGATGACATCTATACAACTCCTGAAAGACCTTACGCTGACGCTGAAAAAGAAGTTCGCGATGATGGAAAGGGACGTGTAATAGATTTGGTTATCCCTGTAATTATAATTATCGTATTTTGTATTTGCGGAATCATGTACTCAGGTGGATTCTTCCACGGAGAAAACAACTTTATTGATTCCTTCGCTAACAGTGATGCTGCCGCAGGATTGTCATTTGGTAGCCTTCTGTCACTGATAGTGATAATTATCTACTTTATGTTCAGAAGAACTATTAAGTTCAGAGAAATGATGGATGCTATTCCTGAAGGCTTCAAAGCAATGATAGCAGCTATATTAATCCTGACTCTTGCATGGACTATCAAGACCATGACAGACAGCTTAGGAGCTGCAGATTATGTTGCCGGAATAGTTGAATCCGGTGCCGAAAGCTTCATGAACTTCCTGCCTGCAATAGTATTCCTGGTAGGATGCGGTTTGGCGTTTGCTACAGGTACTTCATGGGGAACCTTTGGTGTATTGATTCCTATAGTAATGGCAGTATTCGAAAATTACGACGCACAGATGGAGATCATCTCCATATCAGCTTGTATGGCCGGCGCTGTAATGGGAGACCACTGCTCACCTATTTCCGATACGACAATCATGTCTTCGGCTGGAGCTCAGTGCTACCATATCAACCATGTAAATACTCAAATTCCATATGCTGTTACTGTTGCAGTAGTAAGCTTTGTATGCTACATAATAGCCGGATTCGTAAGAAACGCAGCTATATCGCTGATCATTGCTTTCGCTCTTATGTTCCTGGTACTTCTTGCTCTCAGGAAAAAATTTGGTGCTGAAGAAAAAGCATAACTTGAAAGTGTGAACTAAAACAATATAATTAAGCCTTTAACACAATAAAAGGCTGCCCGACAAAGGCAGCCTTTTATGCTGGAAAAAAAGAAAGAGAGGTTTTTTCATTTATGGGAAATTCTTCCGGAAAATTCCGTAGAAAAAATAATATAAAGTTAATGATAATAGTATTAATCGTTTTGATGTTGGCATTTGGCGTAGTCTTGTTCAAACTGACTGCAGGGAAAAATCAAAACGTGCAGAATTCAGAAGGAACTCATGTTTTATCATATAATTCAATAGTTACAAACAGCCAGAATTCTTGCAGTGTTGCTTTTGATATCGCTTCAAAGATTAACAGCGGCGAAATTACTGAATCAAACATAAATTATGAAAATATTTTTGATGATTCCGTAATTCTTGGTGACTCCATAACAGAGGGCTTATCTGTTTATGGTTTTCTAAGTGAAAATATAGTCTATTGCCGCGTTGGCGGTTCTGTTCTCAATAGCGAGCAAATGATAAAAGATGCAGCCTCCACCCTGCCCTCTACTGCATTTTTTTCCTATGGCACCAACGATATGGGTATGTACAGCGGAGATTCAAAGGCCTTTACAGAAAAATATAGAGGATTAATAGAACAATTTAAAGAGATTTCACCGGACACTAAAATATATGTCAATTCCATACCTAAGCCTTCAGACAGCAAAATCTCTTCTGGTGGATACTTTTATAAGTGGGAAGATTTTAATTTAGATATAAAACAAATGTGCGATGCAATAGATGCTGAATATATAGACAACACTGATTTGCTTATAGAGCACCCTGAATACTATGCGGGAGATGGTATTCATGTATCTACCTCTTATTATCCTAAATGGATGGTAAGAATGATAAGTGCCGCCCAGCTTTGGAATAGATTATCGTTTATATCATGATAAAAATTAGCAATTGATTAAAAAATCAATTGCTAATTTTGTCATAAGCTTTGTCAAGAAACGCGTTGATTTTCTTTCTAAATATTATACAGAGTAAAAATGATAATACAGCAATCACAGCTAAAGCTATCATTCCAAAATATACTTCTTTATTCCACATGCTTCCTATCATAATGCTTACTGACATGCCCGGCAGGCGTCCAACCAGTGATAAAAGCATAAATGGTTTAAATTTCATTTCTGAAACACCTGCAGCATAGCTGACGATATCTTTTGGTATTCCAGGTATCAGATAAATTAAAAATACAATCGTATATGCTTTTTTAGAGTTAAGCTTCTTTACATAATCTTTTGCTTTTTCTTTTCCAAAAAACATGTGAACAAAATCACTTCCCAGCCATCTGGCCAGCATAAATGAAATTAATGTTCCAAGAAATGCTCCCGTAATGGAAAACAGCAACGCCGGGAAAAAAGTATACAGATATCCTGCCGCCAAATTAAAGAATTGGCCGGGTATTACGCTGATGATTATCTGTATTATTTGTATACCGATATATATTGGTATAGATTCAAACTTATATCTTTGGAGATATGCTATTATATCATCAAAACTCTTAAATTGAGACAGCCAATCTCCATGGAAGAAATAGATGTAAAGAGGAATACCGACTACTATTCCAACTAATAGCAATATCTTTAATGTAGATATAAGTACATTCCTTTTATTTTCTTGTTCCTTTAAATTATTTATTCCCATTTTCTCAAATCCCCGTTTAGTACTATATCGAAATCAAATTGTTTTTCAGCAAAGCATCAATGGATTTCATTACACCGAATTTTGAATGTTCGTAAGTTAACCCCCCTTGAAAATATACATTATAAGGCTCTCTCATAGGAGCATCGGCGCTTAATTCTATAGATGAGCCCTGTACGAAGGCTCCGGCTGCCATTATAACCTGAGATTCGTATCCCGGCATGTCCCATGGAATCGGCGATACATGAGCATCCACAGGAGCAGCTGCCTGTATGGCTCGGCAGAAACACTCTAAAGCTTTGGCATCGTTAAGTCTTACTGCCTGAATTATATCGCTGCGCTGGTCTTCTGGCTTTGGACAAACCTCAAATCCGAGTTTTTCATATGCTTTTCCGCACAATATAGCTCCCTTGACAGCGCCGTTGACTACTCGAGGCGCCTGGAAGAGCCCCTGTAACATGGTTCTTGTCTGTCCGAAAGTTAAACCGCACTCTCCTCCTATTCCCGGGCATGTCATCCTATATTGAATTTTATCAATTAAATCAGACCTTCCTGCTACGTATCCGCCGGTCAGAGCCAATCCTCCGCCGGGATTTTTTATGAGAGAGCCTGCTATCACATCTACGCCAACGTCCGTAGGTTCTTTAACATCCAGGAATTCCCCGTAGCAATTATCAGTCATCTTTACTATATTAGGATTTAAATCGGCAACAAAATCAGCCCACTCTCCTATTTGTTCTATTGTTATAGCTTTTCTACATCCATACCCGGTGGCTCTCTGCACTGTAACCATTCTGGTTTTTTCAGAAATCGCTTTTTTTACGCCTTCTAAATCTATAGAACCGTCAGGCAGAAGCTCTACTTGTTTATAAGATATGCCGTAATCTTTAAGAGAGCCGTTGCCCTCCCCTCTTATGCCTATTACTTCTTCCAGAGTATCATAAGGTCTGCCTGTGCAGTAAATCAATTCATCGCCGGGTCTTAAGATACCTAATAAGGTTATCGCCAAAGCGTGGGTACCGTTGACTATGGTAGGTCTTACGAGAGCACTGTCTGTATGGAATATATCTGAATATATCTTTTCGACTGCATCTCTTCCCGGGTCATCATAACCGTAGCCTGTATTCCAGCCGAAGTGCATATCGCTCAATCTGTTTTTTTGAAGAGCTGCCAGTATTTTGTATTGATTATATGCCATTATGTCGTCCAAACGCCGGAATTGCTCTTGAACCTCAGATTCAGCTTCTTGTACCAGCTTTAAAACTGACGGATCTATTTTAAATTCATTTTGCAATAAAATATCTGTATGATTCATTTATTTTTTTCTCTCCTCTTCCCATTCCATATCTTTTACCAAATCTCTTTTCACATCGGCTTTATGGCGGGCATATAGCTGAGTTGTGGTCACCTGCTCGTGATCCAAAAGAGCTGCCACGTCATAGATAGAATTTCCTCGACCAATCAAGCTGGTCGCCGCTGTCGCGCGAAGCTTATGAGGACTGTATCCGCCTTTTCTTGAGGTATGAAGCGCTATAGATGTATATTTTTTGACTAATTCTCTTATCTGCCGCTCCGTCATTCTTTTCCCTTGCAGGGAAAGGAAAAGCGCATCTTTGTCCTCTTCTTGACTGATTTTATCTTCAGAAGGTCTTTCCAATTGGATATAATCATTTATTACTTCCGTCGCCGATTTGTTTAACGGCATGACAGACTCTTTTCCTCTTTTTCTGAAAATTTTAAATTCGCCTCTTGCAAAATTAAAGGATGAAATATTGAGCTGCTGCAATTCGGAAAGCCTTAATCCATAGGTAACAAAAAAAATTAATATAGCTTTATCCCTTAATTTAGTTTTTTCCCAATATATTCGTTCTCTGTCAGTAAGTCCTGTCCCCGAAGAGACTGCATCAAGCATTATCATAACCTCATCATCTTGAAGCGCTTTTATTTCCTTCTCTCCGGGACGTGAAACTCTTATGGGGTCAAATCCATCAGTTATATTTTTTTCTACAAGACCGTCTCTGTATAAATATTTAAATAGCACTGAAACAGAAGATTTTTTACGCGCTAAGGTTTTATTGGAATTTTCGTAGAGATATACGGCTTTGTCAGTTTCTATTTTATATTTTCTGCAATAATCAATAAACATATTGACATCTACCGATTGAACTTGCTGAAGATCTTCCAATTTGATTTGTTTTATATCTTCGGCAGCGGTCAAATCAGTTTCACATATGAGATATTGCAGAAAAAAACGAATATCATGAAGATATGCCAGCCTGGTCATCGGAAGCACATTGCCTCTCAGATACGCGAAAAATCCGCGTAAAAAACCCGGCATTTGTTTTTCCAGCTCTTCACATTGAAGAAAAATATCGTTTTCCTTTTTAATTATATTGTCCGGCTTGTCGCTTTTGTTGTGTATTCTAATTTGCTTTTCAGCCATGATATCAATTCCTTTACAGCAGTTTGGTCATCAGCGTAATTACTTATGTTGAACCAATGCATATCCTCGTAACGTCTAAACCATGTAAGCTGTCTCTTGGCTAAATGACGCGTGTTCTTTTTTATAAGATCTATGGTTTCTTCTTTTGTGTATAAACCGTCGAAATAGGCTATTATTTCCTTATATCCTATGCCTTTCATAGATATATCGTCTTCTGTAAGACCCATTTCGAGCAAATCTTCCACTTCTTTAAAAAGCCCTTCCTGTACCAGAATATCTACCCTCTTGTTTATTCTATCATAAAGTTCATCCCTGTTTCTGGTCAATCCTGTTAAGATTCTTTCATAATCCTTACACTTTTTTGTACAATTTTTGAAATCTCTTACTTTGCTGCCATATTGAGCAGCTTCGAGAGCCCTTATGATTTTTTTTACATTATTGGGATGTATCCTGGCTGCAGCCTCGCTGTCTTTATTTTTCAACTTCTCGTAAATGTATTCGGGACCGAACAGTTGAGCTTCTTTTTCCAACGTAAGACGAAGCTCGTCATCTTTCGGAACATCGCTGAAGTCCATATCATATAGAATAGAATTAAGATACAGACCTGTTCCCCCTGCGATTATAGGTATTTTCCCTCTGGAAAAAATGTCTTCTATGGCCTCTTTTGCCAATTTTTGATATTGAGCAACGGAAAAATCGCCGGCAGGATCTATTATGTCCACAAGATGGTGCCTTACCATGGAAAGCTCAGCTTTAGTAGGTTTAGCGCTGCCTATATCCATATATTTGTAGCATTGCATAGAATCGCATGAAACTATTTCTCCGTTAAGCTCTAAAGCAGTTTCGATAGCATATTTTGTTTTTCCTACTGCCGTAGGTCCGGCAATAACTATGATTTGTCTTGTCATGCTCTTTTAAATAATCTTTCTATTTCATAATTGGAAAGCTTTATGAAAGTCGGTCTGCCATGGGGGCAACTGAAGGGATTGATACAAGCCTTCAATTCATTCATCAAAGCATTTATCTCTTCTGCTTTGAGATGGTCGTGTGCTTTTACGGCAGATTTACATGATTTCATTATAAGCTTGTCTATTACGACAGTGTTTCTAAGGTCTTGTTTACCGTCTATATTGTCAACAAAATCTTTTACGAAATCCTCTGCTTCAGAAAGGCTCATAAAAGTTGGAATTTCTGATATTCTGTAGCTGCCTTGACCGAAGTTTTCTACAACGAATCCCATTTCTCTAAGAGGTGTAAGCCATCTCTCTTCGTACTCTTCTAAGGATGCCGGGACATCTATGAGTATAGGAAGCAATATAGGCTGAGTAATTTTCTCCTCTCTGTCATATTCCCCCACAAGTTTTTCATAAAAGACACGTTCATGGGCTGCGTGCTGGTCGAAAAGGTAAAAATTATCATCATCTACAGCAGTAATATAAGTATTGAATATTACTCCTGTGACAGTGAGACTGTCAAAATCGAAAGGTCTGATTGCAGGAGCTGGAATTTCTATATTTTCTTTGAAGTTTTGAATTTCTGTTTCATCCTCAAGAAATTCGTCTTGAGGAGGTGTTTCTATAGGTTCAAACTGAAGGACTTTCTTTATATGTGGAATGTCTTCGTCATCAGAAAAGCTGGTAGACGTAATGTTTTTAAAGTCTATTTGCTCGTTCTGCTGGAATGTTTTAGAACTTCCTGCAGGCTCTTTAACCATTGATGTATTTGAATCAAAGACCGAAGCATCGCGAAAAATATTAGCGGCGCGCACTACGGCCTCCTTAGTCCCCAATGCATTTTTTACGGCAGCTGCGATGAAGTCTTCAATCATTTTTTCGTCATCAAATCTTACAGCCCGCTTATTGGGATGGATATTTACGTCCAGTTCGGACGAGTTTACGTCTAAAAAAAGAAATGTTATGGGATATCTTCCTTCAAACAGACGCTCTTTATATCCGGAAGAAACTCCTCTTTCTATTACTTTGCTGTTTACTATTCGACCATTGACAAAAAATATTTGTCCGTTTCTTCCTGTTCTGCTCAACGCAGGAGTAGAAATGTACCCTTCCAAAGCCATTCCGCTATCTTTATATTTTACCAAAACTAAATTATTTGTGTCAATATTTGGAAAAACTCTTGATATGACATTTAGCCTGTTGCCGTCTCCGGCAGTGGCAAAAAGCACATTTTCATTATTTATCAGTCTAAAAGCTATATCGGTATATGCCAGGGCCAGCTGGGATACCAATTCAATTATCATGCTGCTTTCGGCAGAATCGCTTTTCATAAACTTTTGACGAGCAGGCGTGTTATAAAAAAGATCAGTGATTATCAGAGTAGTACCGTCAGGACAGCCCACTGCCTGATGGGATATGATTTCGCCGCCGTGGATTATCAGTCTAGTACCTACTTTGTCCTCTTTTCTCTTAGTAAGAAGTTCTGTCCTTGTAACAGCAGCTACAGAAGCCAGAGCTTCTCCTCTAAAGCCAAGAGTTCCGATTGAGTCCAAATCGGATACGCTGGAGATTTTACTGGTAGCGTGGCGCATAAAAGCCTTTTCTACATCCTCTTCTGATATGCCGCACCCATTATCTGTCACGCGGATATATGACTTGCCGCCCTTTTTTATTTCTACCACTATGGAATCGGCACCGGCATCTATGGAGTTTTCGATAAGTTCTTTTATTATTGATACAGGTCTTTCTATGACCTCTCCCGCAGCTATTTTATCTGCTATTTGTTTGTCTAAAATGTTAATCATCTAAAGACTCCTTCAATTCCTCCAAAATTTTGATAGCTTGTGAAGGCGTGATTTCCATCAAGTTCAATGATTTAAGTTTTTCAGCTAAAGGATCAGGCTTAAATGAATCAGGTTGAACGGAGAAGAATGAAATCTGTTCTTCTAGATAATTGTTTTCTCTGACGCTGTTTTTTACAGTGATCTGCCCGGTTTCCAGTTCGCTTAATTTTTCTCTGGCTCTGTCGAGGATGGTGGATGGAATGCCTGCCAGCTTGGCCACATGTATTCCGTAACTTCTGCTGGCGGAACCTTCTATTATTTTATGCAGAAACACTATATTTCCATCCGCCTCAGACACGTCGACATTTAAATTTTTCACACCGCTGATTTGCCCTTCAAGGACTGTAAGTTCATGGTAATGAGTGGCAAAGAGCGTCCTTATGTGCGTATTATTTCCGGCCAGATGCTCAACTACAGCCCAGGCTATGGAAAGGCCGTCGTAAGTGCTGGTTCCGCGCCCTATTTCGTCGAGGATTATCAGACTTCTTGGACCTGCTGAGCTGAGTATATAAGCCAGTTCGCTCATTTCTACATAAAAAGTCGATTGCCCTTGTGCCAGATTGTCAGACGCTCCTATCCTTGTAAATATTCTGTCGACAACACCGATATGAGCGCTTTCGCATGGTATGAAGCATCCTGCCTGCGCCATCAGCACCAGCAATGCGGTTTGCCTCATATATGTGGACTTACCTGCCATATTGGGACCTGTTATGAGGAGAAGGCTGGTATCCTTATCATCTACATATGTGTCGTTGGATATGAAAAGCCCATCTGATATGGTCTGTTCTATTACAGGATGACGTCCCTTTAAAATCTGGATTTCCATAGAGTCATCTATCACAGGCTTGACATATCCCAGTTTTTCGCTTACATGAGCGAAAGAACAAAGAACATCGAGCTTGGCTATGGCTGATGATGTCTTTTGAATTATGCTTATGTATTGCTCTATGTGATCGCGAACAGCGACAAAGATGTCGTGCTCCAATTGATTTATTTTAGTTTCCGCGTTAAGGACCAGGTTCTCCATTTCCTTGAGTTCAGGAGTGATAAACCTTTCAGCGTTGGCTAAAGTCTGTTTTCTTATATAGTTTTCAGGAATCAAATCAAAATAGGACTTGGTTACTTCCAGATAATATCCAAACACCCTGTTATATCCTACTTTAAGATTTTTGATGCCTGTACGTTCCCTTTCGGAAGCTTCCAGTCCTGAAATCCAAGACTTTCCGTCTTTAATGGAATCTTTAAGTTTGTCCAATTCTTCTGAATATCCTTCTTTGATAAGTCCTCCTTCTCTGACAGAGAAAGGCGGCTCATCACATATGGAACGTTCTATTATCTCGTAAACCTCTTGGAGAGGGTCGATTTCGTCGTTAAGTTTTTTTAAGATTTCTGATGAAAGATAGTTTAAATAATCTTTTATCTCCGGCAACAAGGAAAGGGAGCCTTTCAGAGCTATCAAATCTTTGCCGTTGGCGCTGCCGCAGGCTATTCGTCCTGCCAGTCTTTCAAAATCGTATATCCCTTTTAATGATTCTTTTATGTTATTTCGAATAAGAACTTGATTATAAAGCTCTTCTACTCCGTCTAAACGTAAATTTATTTCATCGGAGTCATTGAGGGGTTCTCTGAGCCACTGTTTCATCTTGCGGCTTCCCATCGCCGTATGGGTTTTATCTAAAACTCCCAGCAGTGAGCCGGTTATTTTTTTGTCGTGGAGAGTCTCTGTCAATTCAAGATTTCTCAATGTGGCCTTATCTAAAGACATATGTTTGCCCATTTCATAGAAATTGAAACCGGCAATATGTTTTAGACTGTGTTTTTGAGTTTCAAGCAGATAATTTATCAGTGCGCCCAAAGAAAGCAAAGCAAGTCCGTCTTCCTCCAGCCCTACTGCGGCAGGAGCAGAACAATTAAACTGCGCCTTTATAGCTTCGACGCAGGCCTTTTTTGAAAAGAATTCATCGGTTACTACGTTGATAAACGCATCGGTTATCAGGGAAATCTCCTCCGTCTGATGGTTCTCTGAAAACTCTTTTGTCACTAATATTTCTCTTGCTTTTATCTTTACCAATTCATTTATTAGAGTTTCATAAAGATTTTCTCCGGATGCTTCTGTAACATTTACCTCGCCTGTAGAAACGTCGCAATAAGCTACAGACATCTTTCCCAGCTTTTCATCCAAGCAAACAGCTGCCAAATAATTATTTTCTTTTTCTGCCAGCATAGATTGAGCTGTTACGGTGCCCGGCGTTACTATCTGTATAACTTCTCTTTTAACTATGCCTTTTGCATCCTTTGGATCTTCCACCTGCTCGCATATAGCCACTTTGTACCCCTTTTCTACAAGCTTGGCTATATAGCTTTCAGCGGAATGGAAAGGGACTCCGCACATGGGAGCCCTTTCTTCCTGACCGCAATTTTTACCCGTAAGGGTTAATTCCAACTCTTTTGACGCTAAAATGGCGTCATCAAAAAACATCTCATAAAAATCACCAAGTCTGAAAAACAAAATACAGTCCTCATAACTAGCTTTTATTTCCATATATTGTTCCATCATTGGGGATAATTTCATCTTTTCTGTTTCTCCTTTATCTGCTGTTATATGCTTTGATTCCTTCTTTGATTATATTGATGCCTGCCTTCATATCTTCTGCGTTTAATACATAAGCGATACGTATGTCTGATTGCCCTACACCCGGCGTGCTGAAAAAGCCTCCTGCAGGAGCAAACATGCAGGTCTCTCCGTCTACATCGAATTCAGTAAGCAGGAACATCAGGAAATCTTCCGCATTATCTACAGGTAATTGGCATGTTATGTAAAAAGCGCCTTCAGGAACTCCGTATTTGATTCCTTCAATTTCGTTCAGAGCTTCAACCGACACGTTTCTTCTGTGCTCATACTCTTTCTTTATATCGTTAAAATAAGAAGGATCAAGATTGTAAAGAGCCGCTGCTCCTATTTGGTCGATAGTAGGACAGCAAAGCCTTGCTTGAGCCAGTTTCAGCAGGTTTTGCATAAGTTCTTCGTTTTTTGAAGCAATAGAACCTATTCTGGCGCCGCAGGCTGAAAAGCGTTTTGAAACGGAGTCTACAATGATTACATTTTGCTCGGCCTCTTTAAATAAACCAAAGGTGGTCATTTCCTTTCCGTCATATACGAACTCTCTGTACACTTCATCTGCAATGATGAATAAATCGTGAGCAAGAGCGATATCGACGATGAGTTTCATTTCATCTTTAGTAAGAACCTTGCCTGTAGGGTTTCCAGGATTGATGATGCAAATAGCCTTGGTCCTAGGCGTTATAACATTCTCAATCTTCTCTTTTACAGCATACTGATATCCGTCTTCTGCTGTTGTAGGTATAGCAACAACTTTGCCGCCTGCCTGGCCTACGAAGGTTTTGTAATTGGTATAAAACGGTTCCGCCATGATTACTTCATCGCCTTCATCCAGTATAGCAGTCATCAGCATATTGATTGCTTCAGAGCCGCCGTCAGTTACAAGAAGATTTTTCCTATCGAAATCAAGACCTATTCTCTTATAGTATCCTGCAAGCGCGTCCAAAAGCTCTGCCACACCTTGAGAATTGGCATAAGCAAGGACCTCCTCATCAAAGCCCTTTACTGCTTTAAAAAATGCCTCCGGAGTCTTAATATCAGGTTGACCGATGTTAAGCCCATATACCTTTTTTCCTGCTGCTCTGGCTGCGTCTGCATATGGAACAAATTTTCTTATTGGAGAGAGTTCCATTGCCTGTACCTTTTTTGATAATTTCATATCATCTTCTCCTTCTTCGATCTTATCGATACTTTTTATTCCAGCTCCTCATGGGAGTTGCTCACCACCTCTTCTATATCGATGTCACAAGGCTCCTCAATGCCTTTTGCCTTGCCATCGATGTACAGAAGATATTCAATATTTCCCTTAGCTCCTTTAACAGGACTGTAAGTCAAGCCTGCCGGATTGAGACCGTTATCTATCGTATATTCTATCACATTTTCAATGACCTGTATATGCACCTTTTTGTCTCTTACAATGCCTTTCTTGCCTACTTGTTCTCTTCCTGCTTCAAACTGCGGCTTCACAAGGCAGACCATCTTACCGTCTGATTTTAAAAGCTCACAGGCCACCGGAAAAACAAGTTTGAGGGAAATAAAAGACACATCAACACTGATGAAATCCAAAGGATCAATGGCGCTCTTGTCAATATATCTTATATTGCATTTCTCCATATTGACCACACGATTGTCACAGCGAAGCTTATAATCCAATTGACCGTATCCTACGTCCACCGCATATACTTTTGACGCGCCTTTTTGCAGCATACAGTCTGTAAATCCTCCTGTAGAAGCGCCTATATCCATACATGTTTTTTCATTTAAATGGATGTCCCAGCTTTCCATAGCCTTTTCCAGCTTTAAGCCTCCGCGGCTTACGTAAGGACATATATTTTCTTTTACGGCGATGGCAGCTTCCGTATCCACTAAAGTACCGGCTTTATCGCTTATTTGCCCGTCTACGGTGACAATTCCGGCCATTATGGAAGCTTTCGCCTTTTCTCTAGACGAAAACAGTCCTTTTTCTACGAGGAGTATATCAAGCCTTTCTTTCAAGTGTTTCACATATCCTTTCAGTTATTTTTTCAGGTGTAAGACCATAGCGTTCTGCCAGCTGCGAAAAAGTTCCCTGTGGAATGAACTCGTCCGGCCATCCTACAGCCATAACTCTTGCATCATATGACGTGAGAGCTGCTGCCAACTGCTGTCCAACGCCTCCTATCACAGAATGGTCCTCTATGGTTACAACCAGCTTGGTCTTTTTCCACGAAAAATCAAAAGGTTCTAAATCAAGCGGTTTGACGGATGTTACATCCACCAAGCCGGCTTTTATGCCTTTTTTCTGAAGCATTTCCGCTACTGCTGCGCCGCATTCAAACATCTTTCCGCAGGCCCATATGTCAACTTTGCCTTGAGAAAGTATTCTAATATTTTTCCCGTCATAAGTAGACATAATATTTTTATCGTATTCTGTATTGCCTCTAGGATAACGGATGGCTACAGGAGCTTTTAAGCTAAAGGCGTAATCCAACATGGCTTTTAGCTGATTGCCGTCTTTTGGCGTCAAAACCGTCATATTAGGCATAGATGACAGATACGAAAGGTCAAACATTCCGTTGTGAGTTTCTCCGTCAGCTCCTACGCAACCTGCTCTATCTATAGCAAACACTACAGGCAAGTTCTGCATGCATACGTCTTGCATCAATTGGTCATATCCTCGTTGAAGGAAAGATGAATATATGGCAACAAGCGGTTTCATGCCTTCTTTTGCAAGACCGGCAGCAAAAGTAACCGCGTGTTCTTCAGCAATTCCCACATCGAAAAATCTTTCGGGAAATTTTTTATTAAACTCTCCAAGCCCCGTGGCTTCGCCCATGGCAGCAGTTACGGCTACGATAGACGTATCTGACTCCGCCAAGTCTAAAACAAATTTTCCTAAAAGTTTAGAATAAGATACTCCTTCACATTTATCCAAAAGTGCTCCGGTAGTTGTATCAAAAGGTCCTATGCCATGAAATTTCCCCGGATCCTTTTCTGCATTTATATAACCTTTTCCTTTTTTAGTTATGGTATGTATTATCACAGGCTCATTGAGGTTTTTAGCCTTTATCATAACGTCTATAAGGTCTGAAATGTTATGTCCGTCTACCGGGCCGAAATATGTGAAACCAAGCTCTTCAAAAAGAACTCCGCCGTAGTCCATAATAGAGTATTTTATATCGTTTTTTATATCTGCAAGCCCGGCTGCTAAAGTGCCTCCGAAATTTGAAGCAGGATTCAGATGTTTCTTTATAAACTTCTTTAAACCCAGATAGCCCTTGGAAGTTCTGAGATTGCCCAGATGTTTGGCTATTCCGCCGGTGTTGGGGGAGATAGACATGCCGTTGTCATTCAGTATTACTATGACTTTGGATTTGCTGTCTCCTATGTTGTTAAGTCCCTCATAAGCCATCCCTCCCGTAAGAGAACCATCTCCGATAACAGCGATGACTTCATTTTTCTCTCCTTTTAGGTCTCTGGCTGCAGCCATTCCTGCTGCAGCAGAAATAGATGTGCTGCTGTGGCCGGTATCAAAACAATCATAAGGACTCTCTTTGCTTTTAGGAAATCCGCTTAACCCGTCAAGTTTTCTTAGCGTGTCAAATTGAGACGCTCTTCCTGTGAGAATTTTATGCACATATGATTGATGCCCTACATCCCAAATTATCTTATCATATGGAGTGTTGAAAACTTTGTGCAACGCTATTGTAAGTTCAACTACTCCTAAGTTGGATGCCAAATGTCCTCCTGTAGAGGATACATTCTCGATAAGAAAATCTCTTATCGAATAGGACAGCAAATCCATCTGCTTTATCGACATATTTTTTAAATCTTTTGGGAAGTTGTATTCTGTAATATCTTTACTCATTTATTTTCCTTCGAACTATTGATAAAATTAGTAATTTCTATTTGCAAGTTTAAGAACAAGATCCTTAAAAAATTCTGCGTTATCATAATAATCTGCTATAGCGTTGACTGCCTCCGATGTGAGTTCTTGAAGCCTCTGATGGGCTGCAACAACACCATTTATGGAAATATATGTGTTTTTGTGTTTCTTTTCATCTGAGCCTGTCGCTTTTCCCAGTTCTTCAGGATTACCGACAACGTCTAATATATCGTCTGCAATTTGATATGCAAGTCCTAAGTTATCTGCATATTTGCTCATGTCATTTATCATCTTATCATCATAATCTCCAAGATATAAGCCGGCTTTTATGGAGGCTTTGATCAGTGCTGCTGTCTTGTTAAGGTGAATATACTCAAGCATTTCATTGGAAGCCACTGCATTTTCTGCTTCAATATCAGATACCTGACCTGCTACCATACCTCTTACACCTGCTCCGCTGGCTATTTGATATGCCGCATTTACTCGTTTCGTTATCTTCTCAGGCGAATCGTAATAAAGCATCATGTCTTTGTTGATCACTTCAAAAGCTGTCGTAAGCAATCCGTCTCCGGCAAGGATAGCGATAGCGTCTCCGTAAACCTTATGATTGGTCGGCCTTCCTCTCCTCAGATCATCATTGTCCATAGCCGGCAAATCATCATGAATCAAGGAATATGTGTGGATATATTCTATAGCACAAGCATAAGGAATGGCTTCTCTGATATTGCCGCCGGCAAACTCGCACGAAGCCAGGAGAAGGACGGGTCTCAGCCGTTTACCTCCTGCCATCAGGCTGTATTTCATCGATTCATATAGAGATATGCTTTTATTGTCTATATTTGGCATAAAATCCATCAAGTGAGCGTTGACTATTTCTTTATATTCATCATAGCTTCTATCCATAATTTATTCCTCCGCATCTTGATAATCTTGTCCGTAAATTTGGATTTTTTGCTCTGCGTTTTCAAGAATATTGCTACACTGTCTATAGCATTTTATTCCTTCTTCATAATACGCTATAGCTTCTTCAAGAGTTGTCTCTTCACTTTTAATTTTTTCTGCCATTTCTTCCAGCTTTTTCATAGATTCTTCAAAAGTCAATTTTTATTCACCTTCTCTCCTGACAGAAGACAGAACGACATTTACGGTTCCGTCTCTAAAGATAAATTTATATTCTGCACCTGCTTCCATATCCGACGCAGAAGACACTGTCTGCCCATCCGTATCTTTGATGATGGCGTATCCCTTAGAAAGAACTTTTACGGGATTGTTTTCTTCCAGCGTTAATATGGCTTTTTCCATTTTATGTTTAAGGGTTTGTATCCTTACTGTTAAAGTATTTTTCATGTCTTTCCTGCAGCTTTCGGAAAGCAGACTGTAATATTCCAGCTTGTTCTGTAAAAAAGAAGAAAGCTGATGCATAATATTATCTATCTTTGCTTTTATAAGCCGGTCATCAGGAACAGCAATTTCAGCCGCTGCTGTAGGAGTTTCAGCTCTTAAATCTGCCACAAAGTCACATATGGAAAAGTCCGTTTCGTGACCTACTGCGGAAATGATAGGAATGTCGCTTCTATACACTGCTCTTGCCAGCTTTTCTTCGTTGAAGGCCCATAGATCCTCCGAGGAACCTCCGCCTCTGCCCAATATCAGCACGTCTATATCTCTGAATTTCTCATTTATCATATCCAACGTATCAGCCATGTTGGCCGCAGCTTCGCTTCCCTGTACCAGAACAGGAAAGACCGTAACGTCTACCAACTTGGTGCGTGAGCTTATTATTTTAATGATATCTCTCACAGCAGCTCCCGTTGCAGATGTTACTACGCCGACTTTTCTGGGAAATTCAGGTATTCTTTTCTTGTGAGCAGGATCAAACAATCCCTCTTGCTCCAGCTTGTTTTTCAGAAGTTCGAAAGCCAGGGAAAGATTCCCTTCTCCGGATACTTCTATTGTTCTTATAAACAGCGTGTAAGCCCCGCCTTTTTTATATACGTTGATGTATCCATGCACCGTTATTTCCATTCCATCGCCCAGCTGGAAGTTCAGATTTCTTGCATAAGACGCCGGCAGAAAGCAATTTATTTTGCTGCTGTCATCTATCATTGAAAAGTAAACATGTCCTGAACTATGATACTTTAGGTTCGATATTTCTCCCTTTACAGAAATATTGCCGAGCAAAGGATCTGTTGAAAGGATTCTGCTTATATATTCATTTAACTGTGATACTGTTACGGGTTTTAAAGCCATATTTTATTTCCTCCCAGCAACGCCGTACCTACAGCGTTATCTGTCGAAAGTCCCGGGTCGCCCATCACCAAATTAATCTTGTCCGGGAGACTCTCTTTCATGTATCGTCTTAAATATTGGCTGGCAGATACTCCGCCTGCAAATATGAAGTCGCTTATTTGATATTTTTTACAAAGCTGCAGCGTCATCTTTTTAACAGAGCAACACAGCCGATCCATCAGACTCCAAGCAATTTCGTCCGGCGGATAACTTTCGATGGTCCTCTGTCCCTGGCTTTCTATGCCTGAAAGATTGAGAAAACAATCGTTTACCTTTATCGGTGAAAAGATATCTCTGTGTTTTGTACACGCAAGCGCCAGCTTATCTATATTTTCTCCGCAAGGAAAATCAAAACCAAGAGCGACTCCTATTCTGTCCAGCACTTGACCGTATGATATATCTTTGCTTCCGCCCACGATGTCAAAGCTTCCTCTTTTTCTGTCTACCAGCACGGCTTCTGTCGTGCCTCCGCTGAAATGAAAGCATATAAATGAATTTTTTTCTTTTATAGCCGAATAATACCGAACAGCTTCCACATGGCCTTCCTGATGGGAAAAAGCATAAAGAGGTACATTTAACGCTGCGCTTAAAGCTCTGGCAAAGGAAAGTCCCGCACTAAAAACAGGCATATATGAGCCGGCTACCGGTCTCGGCCTGTCTGAAACGGCTATACACCCTATGGCTTCTCTTATGCTGTCGTTTCCCAACAAATCGCAGATAAAATCCGGCAATCTGTTGACATGTTGAAAAAAGGCTTCGGACTGCCTAAGTCCTCTCTGCCCTTTTTTTACGTCTAAAAAAGAACGTTTATCGAAAAGTATCTCGCCATCTTGCGCCACGATGGCCACAGAAGTTTTATAATTGCTGGTGTCTATACCGAAAGAAAGCATTCTTCTCTCCATATTACCTGCCTTAATATGTCCTATCCTATATTTTTCAATACTGCGTTGATAAATCCCGGAGACTTATCGTCACCGTAGATTTTGGCCAGTTCTACAGCTTCATTGATGGAAACGGATTTCGGTATCTGATCATCATAAAGAATTTCAGCTGCTGCCAGCCTTAAAATAGCCAGATCCGTCTTGGCCATTCTCGGTACAGCCCATCCGACGCTATGTGATTCTATGCAATCATCAATATTACTTAAATTTTCACATAGGCTCTTAAGAGTCTTTTCGATATACTCTCTTTGCTTTCCCGGCTCTCTGTCATCCAGAAAATCTTTGAGTCCTTCTGCTGAGAAGTTTTGCTGCGCTTCCATCTGGAAGATATATTGCATAGTTAAGTTTCTTGCTTCTTTCCTATTCATTGCTGCTCCTAAATCTGTCAGGAAGAGCTACTCCCTGCACATGTATGTTAACTGCGTTTAATATGGTATCTGTTATATTGCTGACGCTTTCTTTAACAGCGTTTTGTATATCCCAGGCAAGCTGCGGTATTTTGACGCCGTAATCGGCGATTAAAAAAACGTCTATAGACAGCACGTCTTTATCCCTCGTCAATTTTATACCTTTATAAGGGGAATCCTTACCTGCGATCATCTTTGTAATGTTATCAGCCAGGCTATCACAAAGATGGTTGACTCCAGGTACATTTAAGACAGCGCGCATAGCTGCCATGCAGATTATTTCTTCTGATATCTTGTTTTGTACCTGTTTATCCGACATATGATCACCTCTAAAAAATTATAACAGAAAAGCCCCTGCTTTTCAATTATATTTGCATATCGGCAAGGGGCTCTTATTTAAGCTATATTATTTGGATATGTAAGACTCTGGAGGACTAATATTTGCTCTGTATTATGATCTTATCTGCAGATTTTCCGGTTTCACGCATTACTATGTCGCATATCTTGGCTACTGTATTGGTATCCAGCTCTTGCTGGTCAACAGTTACGTTTATGCTACTCTCCGTAATGAGTACGAAGGAATCAGGAAGGTTTTTCTGAGCTATTATACTTTCTATAGCCAGTTCAGTTTCCATATAATCTAATATTCTCTGCTTCTCAGCTGATGCATTTTTCTTTTCATTTTCGTTGTTGCTGTTATTGATAGTTGAATCAAGAGTAGATATAAGTTTGTTCCTTTCCAGCTCCATCTGAGCACGCATCTGGTCGAAGTCTCCGTTTACAGCTTCGGCTTGTTCTTTTTGCTCTTTTTCTGAAACGGCCAGGCTATCTACCAGAACTTCTCCGTCATGGGTGGGAATTTCTTCGTTTTTGTCCAATCCTGAGGTTACGATAATTCCTGTGCCAAACACTACGATAAGGCCCAATACAGCTAATCTTTTGCTCTTGTACAAAATATCCTTATAACTAAACTTCTTTTTCAAAGTCACTCCTCCTGTTCTTTTTCAAAAACTATTACGTTTGAAACCGGAATATTAAACAAGGTTGAAACTCCCTGAGTAAGATTGTTGGCAATCACCGGGTCAGAGCCGCCTTCCGCAATGACTATCACTCCTGAAACATTATCTTCGGTGTCATATTGAACCATAACTTCCACGTCTCCCACACCTTCAATGCTGGAAAGTACGCTGCATAACTGTTCTTCAGAACCTCCGTCCAAGTCCATTATCTGTTTCCGTCCATCAGAAGAATCAGTCAAAATGCTGAGCGCAAGTATACCTACCGAAACGATTAAAAGAATCGTTATAAGCTTTATGAAGTTTTCCTTGCCTGCTATTTTTTCAAACATAATCTCACTCCTATTTATATGAAAAACTATATGATTTATTACTTCATATCTATTAAATTAATTATAGGCTCTAATATTACCGTAAGAATCATAAGAGAAAATATAAATTTCAAATATTTGGCCATATTGGAATCGGGTATCAATATCTGAAAAAAAGTAAGAGAAATTATTATTAAAAACACATCTTTTACCCAAGTAAACAGCTGCTCCATCATCCGCCTCCTATCTTCATTATGGTTGTTATGAACATGATGAAAAGCAAAGCGTTAAATAGCATAATTGAACCTATGGATATGAGACAGCTGCCCATTTCATTGAGACCATCCGCAATCTTTGTGTCGGTAACCGGCTCGCAAAGCGCAGCTGCCAGCTTGTATATTACGGCAATTATCACTATCTTTATCAGAGGCACCAAAATAAGCAGCAAAATCAGTATGATTCCAAATACGCCTACAACGCTTTTTATAGATGACATGCACCTGAGAAACAAGTCCACCGTATCAGAGGTGAACCCGCCTACTATGGGAATGAAAGAACTCAATGAGTACTTGGCTGTGTTTATCAAAAGTCCGTCTGACGTATCCGTAAGTAGACCTTGAATCGATATTATTCCTGTAAGCACAACCATTAGCAATCCCATCACAGCTACGGCAGCATTCCTTATCAATTTTGCGATTTTATTTACATAATCTTTTTCTGTTAAACAATTTATCAAAAAAAGTATCGTAGACGTAAAAAGCGCCGGTAATATTATTGCTTTAACTATAAATGCTATGCCTGAAATCGAGCCTATTATCATAGGACTCAAGATTGTCCCCGAAGTGATTGCTCCGGTAGATATCAGGATACCTATGAGTATAGGCGCAAGTATGGCCATAGTATCAGCCATAGTTCCAACAGAATCTATGGCAAGATCATAGGAAATGCGAAAATTGTTGATTGAAAGTCCTATGATGACCATTGTGCACACCATCATGCTTATGTCAGAAACTGATTTGCTGTTAAATGAAGAGGAAAGACTTTTCAGCAAACCTATTATTATACATATGCTCAATATCTCAACGCATATTACTAAAGCGCTTTTTACTTCATAAAGCAGCAAATCTTTAATTTCATCTACAAGCACAGGATTGTTAAATATGCTTTCCCCCTGCAAAGTGGCGTTGAATATGTTTTCCAGGGAAAATTGCTGTGCAAGCCCATATGTAATATCATCGGCTTGATCAGCAATGCCATCGATAGTTCCCCGGTCTATCACGTTATCAAATTGTTCTTCTAAAATCTGTTGGTAATCCATTAAAGTAAACCGTTAAGCAAATCCAATAATGATACGAAGATCGGTATAGCCGCGAAAAAAATCGCTATCTTGCCGGCCAGCTCTATTTTGCTGCCTATGGACTTTTCTCCGGCGTCATTGCATATAGCTACGGCAAATTCCGTTATATAAGCTATACCGAGAACCTTCAGTATTATAGGAAAATACTCTTTTCCGTAGGAAAGTCTGCCGTACAAATCAGATATGAAATCAAATCCTTCTTTAAGGCTGCCGATGATAAAAAAGAGCATGATCACGGAAGCACATATAGAAACTCCTGTAGCCAACTCCGGTTTGTATTGTTTGACGAGAATGATTATTATAACAGCAACTATACCTACAGCGCATATTTTAAGCAAAGTAACCATTTTAAAAATCCAAGAAAACTCTTATTTCCTCAAAGAACTCGCTGACCATCTTTATGACTATGGCAAGCACTATTATTACGCCGGCTAAAGTTATCATCATAGCTTCTTCATCCCGTCCTGCTTTGGAAAGGATTTGGTTCAGCAGCGCTATAGCTATGCCTATGGCTGCTATTTTAAATAAAATATCTATTTCAAAAGTCATCGCATCTCCTTAAATAAATAATATGGCTAATATGGCTCCCAAGAAAAAGCCGATTTTTCTGTACATAGGCCCTTTGACTTTCAAATCATTTTTGCTGTCATTTATTTGGGAGTTGAGTTTTTCTTCCATATAAGAAAAGTGAAATAAGTGGTTGTCGTAGTCAGTCTGCCCTATAAAAGTGCCGAGATAATCAAACAATTCCAGGTCGTCTTTAGTAAGTGGCTGTCCTTTGTAGTTTTCAGATACCGTTTTGGGCCAGATTTGAGCGATTTCAGCGTCTTTTTGCCTGAGCTCTTCCCCGCTTTGGTTTAAAAGCATAAAAGCTTTAGAATCTCTTTTTTTCTTTACTTTTTCAAATATTGCAGGAAGCGGTTCCTTGAAATAGCTTATCTGCCCCTTCAGCTCCAGTACCATCTGAAGAAAATCTTCGAGTAATTTTACCCTGGCTCCCAATTGCTGAGATTTCATTATGCCTAAAAGTCCTAGCGCTATTACTATACCTAAAAGGCCTGCCAGCCTAAGCATGTTCTATCTCCTTTATATTTCCGGGGCCCTTTTCGCCTGAAAGATAAATTATGCTGCTGAAAAATTTCTTCTCTAACAATGCATTTATGTTGGAGTTGACCACATCCCGTCTGCAGCATCCGTGTATGGATGTTACCAGCGATATGCCGGCGTTGATACATTGTTCAACAGCTGCCACATCCCCCGCTTTTCCTATTTCATCTGTAATTATCACTTGCGGCGCCATGGATCGGATTAAAATAGGAATGCCGTATATCTTGTCACAGCCATCGAGAATATCTGTCCTTGGTCCCAGATCAAAGCTGGGGGCAGAATTGTACATTCCGGCTATTTCCGATCTCTCGTCGCATATGGCCACCTGAATGGACCTCATGCTCAATGCTCTTGCTATATCTCTGAGAAGAGTAGTTTTGCCGCATCCGGGAGGAGAAACTATAAGGATGTTTTCAGGTCTGTTGTTTTTAATCAGCATTGGCAACAGCGAATTGGCACATCCCTTTATTTCCTTCGTAAATCGTATGTTCATAGAGCTGACTTCTTTGATTAGTGACGGTTGTCCGTTTTTGACCACCGCCTTGCCGCATATTCCGACGCGATGACCGCCTTCTATGGTCACAAACCCTTTTGCCAAGTCTTCCTCGTAGGCGTAGTACGAATATTTTATTAGATGGTTTAAAATTTTCTGCAAATCATCTTTTGTTACTATCCGTGTCAGATTCTTCTCCCTCCCTGTAAATCTGAGAGTTATGCGCTGTCCGCATCTCAATCTAACTTCTTCAAGACTTTTAAGGTCGTTGTCAGGTAATATTTCCAACTCTTGGCATATGGATGAAGGCAGCCTGCTTAAGATTTCTCTGAATGTATTCATTGGCAAGTCCCCTTTTCTTTTGATTATTACATTCTATGAATAGGACAAGGTTTTATGACAGTAACTATAAAAGAACTTAAATTAACTTTTTAGAAATAAAGGGATTTAAAGAAAATTTTAAAAAAACAGAGGAAGTTTGTTCTCTGTCCGTACCGTGATGAACAAGCCTGCAAGTCTGTCGAATTTCTAGGCATTATGTGCTGCATGGTGTACAGCATAATGTGCTGCTGGCAGCTGGCTTTCGCTTTCTCTACATCGTTATCCGAAATCGCATGATTGTTATCAAAAAACATATTCTACGGATACGAAAATTGTATTTTCGGATAACAATACCAAGATAGCCATGTGCTTTAATATGAGTCGACTGCTGAGAAAAGGATCTCGCATGTTACCGCATAATGAATTACATGAAGTCACTCTTTTGCAATAAAAAAACAGAGAGCCGAAGCTCTCTGAAAAAATCGAATTTTATTTTTATGCCGTAGGGTTTGCCGGCTTTGGCAGTCTCATTGAGATAACCTGCATCAAGCTGTCTGTGCAAGGCAGCTCGTCGAAGGCAGGGCCATCAGCCACAGCAACTAAAGCAGCGCCTTCTGCAGGAGCAAGAGCTCCTCCTAAAACTTCACCCAGTTCTGCATATTTGTATGCTTCGACTGTATCGGACATCTCATCTGAAATATCGTCAGTATCTTCCCAGTCAAGGTCAACTTCGAATACGTGAGCAATTTCAGCTGCAACTTCCCAGTTAGCAAACAATATGCCTTCATCTATAGCAGGTTCTACCAGCTGCAATCTTCTCTCAGTATTGGTATATGTTCCGCTGGTAGAAGCAAAGCCTGTTCCAGGTATAACTACGTCAGCTTTTGCTCCCAGCTCGGTCATGTGAGTATCGCATACAGCCAGGAATTCTAAAGCGTCAGTATTGATTTCAGCGTTTTCGCCGAATACTACCAGGGCTTTTACTCCGTCAAGAGCTTCTTTTCCGGCTGTGATTCCCATGTCGATGAGACCTTGAGTATTGTTCTTAGGTCTGATAGCTAGGATACCGTCTCTAGGAGTTCCGATATGGCCGGAAAGCATTGCTATATCAGCGATAAGAACTGCAGCATCTACTGTCAGCTCGTTCTGCTGGTAAACGATCATAGCCTTCTTGGCGGCAAGATAAGCGTCTGCGATGTTCTTCGCTTCTTCGCTTACTTTTACGTCTGCTACTGAAGCGGCGAATTCATCATATCCGGCTACATTCTTAGCTTTTCCGCTGTCGATGATAGCTTTGGCTATTTCTTTAAGGAGAGCTAAGCTGTTTTCACCGTTGCAAACGGTCATAACTTTAGCGCCTGCTTCTTCAGCCTGCTTTATCTTCAGAGCGATAACTCTGGAAGCTTCATCTTGGAAGCCTACCTTGAGAATCAGGTTGGTTGAAAGCAATTCGTCTATTGTGTTAGGAGAAGCGTTAAGGCCGGTTACTTTTTCAAGACCGCTTTCTCTGTTGTTCATGCAGAGAACCTTTGCGCCCATAGCTTCTGCCATTCTCTTCATAGCGTAAGCTTCTTCGTTGGTATATCTGTCTGAAATGGATACAGCAATTGCATCTTTTCCGTATTTAGCCGCTACAGACTGGCATCTCTTGGCAACGAGTACGAAAGCTTCATGGTAATCTGATTCTCTGAAACGTCCGTCTTCTTTAACGAAAGGCTCTTCCAGCTTGTCTTCCAGCATTGAGCAATCGAAGCCCCACTTTCCTTTGCCGCAGATAAGACCCTTGTTAACTGCTCCATCCTTATCAGGGTTAGCCTTTATAAGCATGTCTCCGCAGGATTCCAGCTTGATGCTGCAGCCTACTGAGCAGTATGAGCAAGTTGTGTAAGTTTCTTCTGTAGCTACAGGAGTTTCCTTTATCATCGTGGTTCTCTCCTGGAGAGCGCCTGTAGGACAAACGCTTACGCACTGACCGCAAGAGATACATCCCGAATCAGCAAGCGATTTTCCCATGTTTGGCATTACAACCGTATCGAAACCTCTGTTTACCAGGCCTAAAGCGCCTACGCCTACAACCTCATCGCAAACTCTTACGCAAAGTCCGCAGAGGATACACTTGTTAGGGTCTCTTACGATAAACGGATGATCGTCTTCATATTCTATGGTGTGCTTTTCGCCTGCGAATCTGTCCGGATGTACATCATACTGATTTGCGTAATCAATCAGCTTACACTCAAAGTAGTCGTGGCAGCCGCACTCCAGACATCTGGAAGCTTCAGCGATGGCCTGTTCTTCAGTGAATCCGCAAGGTATAACTTCGCTGAAGTTGCCTTTTCTTTCTTCTGCAGAAAGCTGCGGAATTTCAGGTCTGCACATTCTTTCTCTGTCCTCAAAAGTCTTTTCTGTTATGTCATCTCTCTCAACCACATAAGGCTTTCTGTATTTTACTTCTTCGCCGTACAGATAAGCGTCGATGCTGGCTGCTGCCTTTTTAGCGTCAGCTATAGCTTCGATGGCGATAGAAATCTTGTCGTTACCGCAGTCTCCGCCTGCAAATACTCCAGGCATGCTGGTCATAAATGTTTCCGGATCGTAAGCTATGGCATTCTTTCTTGTCTTGTCGCAGTCGAACATGGAAGCGTCTACAGCTTGGCCGATGGCAAGAATCATAGTGTCTATAGCTATAGTCTCTGTCTTTCCTTCTACAGGGACAGGTCTTCTTCTGCCGGAAGCATCAGGTTCTCCCAGTTCCATAACTTGAAGAACAACTTCTTTTACGTGACCGTTTTCGTCTTTTACTACTTCCAATGGATTTCTCAGATTCTTGAAGATAACGCCTTCTTCTTCAGCTTCTTCGATTTCTACCATGTCAGCAGGCATTTCGTCTTTAGTTCTTCTGTAGATATTGTAAACTTCCTCAGCGCCCAGTCTTACTGCAGTTCTGCATGCGTCCATAGCGGTGTTTCCGCCTCCGACGATGGCAACTTTCTTGCCCATGCCGATTTCTTCATTTCTTACTACTCTTCTCAGGAAGTCAATTCCTCCGATAACGCCTTCCGCATCTTCTCCTTTGCATCCTACGCCTGTGGATACCCATGCGCCTATTCCCAGGAGAACAGCGTCATAATCGTTTCTGATGGTTTCGAAAGGAATGTCAACGCCTACTTTTGTATTGGTTATGATATCTACTCCCATGCTTTCTATAGTAGCGATTTCTTCGTCCAATACAGCTTTTGGCAGTCTGTATTCCGGGATACCGTATCTAAGCATACCGCCGGCATTAGGCATGGATTCGAAGACGGTTACTGCATGGCCCATCTGTCTGAGGAAGTAAGCAGCTGAAAGTCCCATAGGACCGCCGCCGATTATTGCAACGGATTTTCCTGTATCTTCTTCGCACTCAGGCACGAAAACTTCGCCTTCCAGATCTCTGTCAGCAGCGAATCTCTTTAGCTGTTGAATTGAAACAGGCTCGTCTACCAATCCTCTTCTGCACTTTTCTTCACATGGATGAGGACATACTCTTCCTAAGGAAGCAGGTAGCGGAATCTTGTCCTTTATAAGCTCCAAAGCTTTTTCATATTCTCCGTTGGCTATGAGGCCTACATATCCTTGACAGTCAGTCTGCCCAGGGCAAGCCAGTACGCATGGAGGTCTGCAGTCACCTGTATGATTTGACAGCAGCAATTCCAAATTGGTTTTTCTTGATTCTATTACTCTTTCAGTATTTGTTCTTATTACCATACCTGGAGCGATTTCTGTAGCGCACGCTTTGCAAAGCTTAGGGTTTCCTTCCACTTCGCACATACAAAGACCGCAGGAACCGTAAATTTTAGTTCTTTCGTCATAGCAGAGAGTAGGAATGAAGATGTCATTTTCTCTGGCGACTTCCAGAATGGTCTGGCCGGCAATACCTGTAACTTCTTTGCCGTTTATGTTAAGTCTGAACTTGTTCATAAGTTATTTTCCTCCTCCCTTATTTCTTTTCTATCGCGCCGAATTTGCATGTTTCAAGGCACTTGCCGCACTTGATACACTTGTCATGGTCGATAACGTGTTTTTCTTTTACTGAACCGGAAATTGCTCCTACAGGGCATTTCTTGGAGCAAGCAGTACAGCCCTTACATGCGTCTGTAATGTTGTAAGTTATCAGAGCTTTGCATGAGCCTGCTGTACATTTATGATTGTAAATATGGTCTTCATATTCGTTTCTGAAATACTTCAGAGTTGTGAGAACAGGATTTGGAGCTGTTTGTCCCAATCCGCAGAGGGAACCGTCTTTTATCTTCTGAGCCAGTTCTTCCAACTTCTCTATATCTCCGTCTCTGCCTTCTCCGTTGGTAATTCTCTCAAGGATTTCCAGCATTCTCTTAGTGCCTATACGGCAGTAGTTGCACTTTCCGCAGGATTCATCGCGAGTAAAGTTGAGGAAGTATCTTGCCATGTCTACCATGCATGTATCTTCATCCATTACTATCATACCGCCTGAACCTACGATAGCGCCTGTTTTGTTGATATCTTCGTATGTAACAGGAGTATCTATCAATTCTGCAGGTATACATCCGCCGGAAGGTCCACCCATCTGAACGGCTTTGAACTTTTTATCATTCTTTATACCGCCGCCGATATCGTAGAGGACTTCTCTTAAAGTCATTCCCATAGGGACTTCTACCAAGCCGCCTTTTTTAATCTTACCGGCAAGAGCAAACACTTTTGTTCCTTTGCTCTGCTCAGTTCCCATAGCGCCGAATGCAGCGCCTCCGTTATATATAATCCAAGGTACGTTTGCAAGTGTTTCTACGTTATTGATATCTGTAGGCTTTTGCCAGAATCCCTTTGCAGCTGGGAAAGGAGGTTTAAGTCTAGGCATACCTCTTTCACCTTCCAGGGAAGCGATAAGCGCTGTTTCTTCTCCGCACACAAATGCGCCTGCTCCGGCTTTGATATAGATGTCAAAATCAAAGCCGCTGCCAAAGATATTTTTACCAAGGAATCCTCTCTCTCTTGCCTGAGCCATGGCTATCTCCAGTCTCTTAATTGCCAGAGGATATTCGGCACGACAATAAATAACGCCCTGAGATGCTCCCATAGCGTATCCACCTATTATCATTCCTTCCAGAAGGGAATGAGGGTCTCCTTCAAGAACGGAACGGTCCATGAATGCACCCGGATCTCCTTCGTCGGCATTACATACCAAATATTTTTCTTTACCTGGGCTCTGTTTAGCAGCATTCCACTTAAACCATGTCGGGAAGCCTGCGCCTCCTCTTCCTCTTAAGCCGGAAACTTTGATCTCTTCGATAACTTCTTCCGGTTTCATGGATTTGAGAACCTTTTCTATGGCTTTATATCCGCCTACAGCAATATACTCGTCTATATTTTCAGGGTTTATTACACCGCAGTTTCTTAGAACTACTCTTTGCTGTTTTGCTACGAATTCTTTGTCCTCCTCAGAAATAGCGATATCTTCTGCTACCTTGTGTCCTACAAGGTGGTTATCCACTATTTCTTTTACCTTATCAGGCTGAACTTTGACGTATCTGGTCATTTGACCGTCATCATCATATACGTCAACTATAGGTTCCAGGTAACAAGTGCCTACGCATCCTGTAGTGTCAACGCTGATATTGAGGTTTTTTTCAGCAATCTGCTTTTCAAATTCAGCTACGGTTTTCTTTGCGCCGGAGGCGATTCCGCAGCTTCCTTGTCCTACTACTACTCTCATGCTTTTACCTCCTATGCCCTTTCTCTGATTTCATCCAGGATCTTTGTTACTTTTTCCTTTGTAAGGCTTCCGTAAGTCTCATCACCGTCGGCGCTCTTTACCATCATAACAGGAGCCAGTGAGCAGCAGCCCAGGCAGGCTACGTTATTCAAAGTAAAAATACCGTCTTCAGTAGTTTCTCCGTCTTTGATGTTCAGATGTTCACATACGGCTTCTTCTATCATCTCAGAGCCGTTTACATGGCACGCAGTACCCTGGCACAGCATGATAAGATACTTGCCGATAGGCTGCAGTCTGAACTGGGCGTAGAAAGTAGCTACACCGTAAATTTTCGCTGGTTTAATGCCAGTAGCATCAGATATGTAATTGATAGTATCTATGGAAAGATACCCGTAAATATCCTGAGCTTTTTGCAGGATAGTTATCAAACTGCCCGGCACTTTTGCATACTGGTCCAAAACAGGCTGCAGTTCTTTGAACTGTTCTTTCCTTTTTTCGGACGCGTTGCAGTTACAAACTTTTTCACTCATTTTAGTACCTCTCAAAAATAAAAAATGCATCTATAGTACAACACTTTTATTATAACAATACTGATAATTAAAATCAACAATTGTATACAAACAAAATTTATATAATAAGCGTGTACATTTAACTTTCTTCAGGGGAATCTTTATCATCTTCAGAAGATGGTTCTTCTAAGATATATATCTTGATTCTTTCTATTCTTCTCTCTCCTACTGACATTATTTTAAATCTGTAATTTTCAAATTCGACAACTTTGCCTATGTCGTTTTTGTCAGGTATTTCTCCCAGTATATCGATTATGAATCCACCTATGGTTTCACTGTCATCTGAATGAAGCTCTATGCCAAGTTCATCATTTAAATCGTCCAAATCCACATCTCCATCCACCAGATAAGTGCTGTCATCCACCTTATCAATTATCTCTTCTTCTTCATCGTATTCATCATCTATATCGCCTACCAATTGTTCTACAATGTCTTCTATGGTCACTATGCCGCTGAAGCCGCCATATTCATCAATCAGAATGGCTATCTGCTGCCTTAATTTTTGCATTTCAAAAAGAAGTGAATCTATGTTTTTGGTGTCCGGTACAAAATAGGCTTTCCTGAGTATGGACGGTATGTCTACGTCTTCATAGCTGGTTTCCCGCGCTTTTCTGAGATAATCCTTTATATGCAATACTCCTATTATGTTGTCCATTTCACCTTTACATACAGGTATTCTGGAATAGCGAAGAGTCATAAGATCTTCAAAGTATTCTTCAAAAGGATCTTCTATGTCTATCATAAATACGTCAGTTCTCGGAGTCATAACCTCATAAGCCAGTTTATCATCGAAGGCAAAGACTGAATTTATCATCTTTTTCCCTTCTTCTTTTATCACTCCGGACTCCCTGCCTGCTTCCAACATGGACATGACTTCTTCTTCTGAAAAAGTATCGTCTTTCACATTGGTTTCTTGTCTAAACAGTTTTAAAAACATGTTGGTTATGACCATGAGTAAACCCGTAACAGGGCTTAAGACAATAGAAATGCTGTTGGCAAGCCATTTGGTTTTTTGGGCTATCCCTTCATCGTGATGCAATCCTATTTTATGAGGGAAATACAGTCCCAATACGAGCAGGATCAATATAAACCCTACCGCTGTGCGCCAATCATAAAAAGCCAGCCAAGCACCGAAGACATCGCACAAAATCATTATCAGTTTGTTGGACGACTGATATTTTTCATTGCTCTGACCTGAAGACTCTAAACCTGTGTTGATAGCTACAAACAATCCATGAATAGCTACTAATAAAACCATTATTCCTATTCGCATAGGCAAACTGTCGGGGTCTGATAACATTTTGATTACTTTTCTTCCTTTCTTTTTCTTAACATAAAAAATGGCTCAACAGGATGCGACATTTTCATCTTTACTATCTGCTGAGGATGGGGAGCCGCATCTATAGGCTGATCATTTTCATCGTACATTTCCTCTATCTTTTGTACAAAGAAGTCCGTGTTCGGTCCAAAAATTTCTATTTCGTCTCCTAAGACCATTTTGTTTCTCTGCTCTAAAACAGCCATCCTAGAATCAGGATCGTATTCTTTGACCATAGCCAAAAAAGAATAATCTCTCGTGTACTGACTGGTCAAATAGTTTTGGTCGTTGTTGTCAGGAGTATGGAAATAAAAACCTGTAGTAAATTCTCTATGGCTTACTTTGCATAGTTCATCCATCCATTCCTGATTAAATACATATCCGTCAGGATCACTTACGTAACTGTCTATTGCCTTTCTGTAAGCAGAAACTATAGCCGCCACATAAAAGACGCTCTTCATTCTGCCTTCTATCTTGAAGGATGATATGCCTGCATTTATAAGTTCAGGTATGTTTTTTATGAGGCATAGGTCTTTAGAATTGAGAATATACGTGCCTCTATCATCTTCTTCTATGGGGTAGTATTCCCCGGGTCTCTGCTCTTCTACCAAAGCATACTTCCAGCGGCAAGGATGGGCGCACATTCCCCTGTTGGCGTCTCTCTCTATCATAAAGTTGCTCAAAAGGCATCTGCCTGAATAGGAAATGCACATGGCGCCGTGAACAAAGGTCTCCAGCTCCATGTCTTCAGGTATTTTATCCTTTATCTGCTTTATCTCTTCCAGAGAAAGTTCCCTGGCTAAAACCAGTCTTCTAATGCCCTGTTTGTACCAGAACATGGCCGTCATGTAATTGGTCATATTCGCCTGTGTGCTCAGATGAATCTGCGCATCAGGAATGATTTGATGAATCATGTCTATGACACCAGGATCTGCTGCGATATAAGCATCTATACCAAGATCTTTTATTTGTCTTAGATACTCCATAAACGGCTGTACATCTTCGTTATGAGCGAAAAAATTTAAAGTCATATGGCACTTCACCCCTCTGGCATGAGCAAAGGCTATTCCTTCTTTCAAATCTTCTAAAGAGAAATTGCCTGCCCCTGCTCTGAGAGAGAAATTTTCTCCTCCGAAATAGACTGCGTCTGCACCGTAGAGAACTGCAATTTTAAGTTTTTCTAAATCTCCGGCCGGAGCCAGAAGTTCCGGTTTTTTCATCGTATACACCTGCTCAGCGCCAGTCCGTCACCGCAAGATATTATCACCGTGTCCAGTCGAGGGTGAGCTTCTATATAATCTAAATACTGGCGCATCCTTTTTATATTAGTTTTGAATCTGCCTTTTATGTCTAAAGAATCAGAAGCTGTAGCTCCTTTCAATAAAACATTGTCAGATACTATCAGCGTGTTCTCATGGCAAAACGGCAAAGACGCGTCTAAAAACCTCTTGTAGTGGCTTTTGGCAGCGTCAATAAAGACCATATCGAACAAATCGCCTTTCTTCATATTTTGACGTATAGCTTCTTCTCCGTCACCTGTCAATATGGTCACTTTTTCCTCCAAGCCGAGCCTTTTAATGTTGCCGGCAGCAATGCCGGCCATCTCTTCAGACTTTTCCACTGTGACAACATCCGCTCCCAAGCAGGCAAAGAAAGCTGCTGAGTATCCGACGGCCGTGCCGATTTCAAGAATACGCCGGGGAGCTGTAGCTTTGACAACAAATTCTAAGAAGCTTTCTGTCTCTTTTAGTATTATAGGAATATGATTTTCTTCTGCAGACTTTCGCAAAGCTTCCATCTGTTGATTCAGTGGTTTATAAAACCCATTTATATAATTGGTAACTTCACCATTTGTTATATTATTTGATATCATATCAATACCATAGATTTTCTTCTATTGCTTTTTCATGTTCTTCCAAAGTTTTGGAATAAATCACAGTTCCGTCTTCTTTAGCGAAGAAAAACAAATAATCGGTTTTCTCATATGAAATAACGTCGTCCATAGCAGGAGCTGACACTGCTGATACAGGTCCTATAGGCAATCCGGTATATTTATAGGTATTGTATTTTGATTCCACTTCCAGATCCTGATATGTGACGTTAACCCGCTTCTCCTGAAGGGCGTAGAGAACCGTTATGTCGCTTTGCAGCGGCATTCCCTGCTCAAGGCGGTTGATAAACACGCCGGCGATTATGGGCCTGTCCTTTTCATAAAGGGACTCGCATTCAACTACTGACGTCAAAGCTAAAAACTGGTGAACAGTCATTCCTGTAGCTTCTATATCCTCTTTGCGTTCAGACAATTGTTGGTCAGTCATCGAAAGGATAATTTTTGTCAGTTCCTCTATACTTATTTCTTCATCGGTCACGATGTAAGTTTCAGGATAAAGATATCCCTCCAGAGGAAACATTATTCCGTCATCCAAAATTTCATCGGTAAGGAACCAATACTCATCGATAAGCTCGTTCAGGTAATCTCTGTCATTCCAAACGGCCATAATTTCTTCTGCTGAATAAGGCAATTTTTCTGCAATAGACGCTGCTGCCTGAGGTAACGTCGAACCTTCTATTATCGTTATCTGATTTTTAGAAAGATAGTTGAAGTCTCCTGTGTTTATGGCAGATAATATTTCTTTAAGCCCCATATTCTTGGAAAAGATATATGTATTGGCTTGAAGCGAATCGTAACCTCCCAGCCTTACATGAAGCTTTGCGATTGACGGGCTTTTTATCAGACCGTTTTCATCCAGAATATCTATTATGCTTATTGCTCCGCTGCCGGAAGGAATTTCCACCGTAATAGCTTCATCATCGTTTTCATCTACAGGTCCTAAGCCATTATTATATATTAAAAGACCGCATACAGCTAAAATAATCACAGCTAATACAGCGATAATAAGAATACACAGTTTCTTGTTGGATTTGATTTCTTCAAATTTTATCATCAGTGACCTCATATATTGCTTATATAAATGCTATAAAGAAAGGGACGAAAATTCGTCCCATTTAATTTGCGTAAACTTTTCTACTTGGAACGACCAAGATACTCTCCGCTTCTGGTGTCAATCTGAATGACTTCACCCTCTTCTATAAAAATAGGCACCTGGATAACTGCACCTGTTTCTACGGTAGCAGCTTTAGTAACATTGGTTGCGGTATTACCCTTAACTCCCGGCTCTGTCTCTATTACTTTAAGATTTACAAAATTAGGAGCTTCTACGAGGAAAGCGTTTCCTTTATAGAATTTTATCGTTGCTTCATCGTTTTCTCTCAGATACTTCATAGCGTCTTCCACCTGGT
>UQEW01000001.1 GCA_900540145.1 uncultured Eubacteriales bacterium | reverse complement strand
ATAAAGAGTTGATGAAAAACAAATTTCGTTAAAGGAAGATACATCTGGAAGTTAGTTTTTCATTTCAAGTGTTTTACATAGATAATTCATAGTCATGTTGTAAATATTGAGCAAAACTCAAAATAATACAACAATTTTGGGCGAAATGTTGTATGGTTTTTAAATTCCCCTCCAATATACAACATCACCCTTGTTTTAAACCTGCAAAAGAGCTGTCTCAGAGCAAAATGTTGTAATTTTTTCCTTTATCATCAAAATAATACAACATAATACAACAAAAAAGTAAATTTCATTTGTAATCATTGCATACCTGCAAAAAACGCTTGCAATTTCAACAGTTTTATTGTATAGTATTAAGGCAGTGTGCATAAGCGCGCGAGTAAATTAGCACATCAGGCAGTATGTGGTTGCCGCGGTTTCCCACTGATGGGGATCCCTGCGATAAGGGTGCGTTAAAAAGCCGGTCAGAACGGCCTTGCAAGCGGTGTTCAGGACGAGCCTGATGGAAGTAAAAAACCAGGAGGATTTAAAATGGCAGTAATTTCAATGAAACAGTTACTGGAAGCAGGTGTTCATTTCGGACATCAGACAAGAAGATGGAACCCTAAGATGGCTCCTTACATTTTTACAGAAAGAAACGGAATCTATATCATAGACCTGCAGAAAACTGTAAAGAAGATTGAAGAAGCATACGATTTCCTCAGAAGCGTAGCTGAAGAAGGCAAGCCTATTCTTTTCGTTGGAACAAAGAAGCAGGCTCAGCAGGCTATAGTAGATGAGGCTAAGAGATGCGGCGAATATTACGTAAGCGAAAGATGGCTTGGAGGAATGCTTACCAACCACAAGACCATCGCTACAAGAATCAAGAGACTCAACGACCTCTATACCATGGAGGAGGACGGTACTTTCGACAAGCTGGCAAAGAAGGAAGTCATCAAGCTCAGAGCTGAGATGGAAAAGCTGGAAAAGTTCTTAGGCGGTATCAAGGATATGCCTGAAATGCCGGGTGCTATCTTCGTAGTTGATCCTAAAAAGGAAAGAATAGCAGTTAAAGAAGCCAGAATCCTTGGAATTCCTATCGTAGGAATCGTAGATACCAACTGTGACCCTGACGACGTGGATTACGTAATCCCTGCCAACGACGACGCTATAAGAGCAGTTAAGCTCATAGCCGCCAGAATGGCCGATGCTGTTATTGAAGCTAATCAGGGCGAAAGCTTCGACGAAGGATCAGAAGAAGTTGACGTTGAAGAACAGGAATCTCCGGCAGAAGATGCTGAAGAAGCAGGAGATGTTCCTGAAGAGGCAGAAACTGAGCAGGCTGAGGAAGCTGAAGACAACGATTCAGAAGAAAAGGCAGACGCTGAATAATAGCAATTGAGTAATGACTGAATAATAACTGAACAATAGCGACTGCGGTTTGGCCGCAGTCGCTGCAGAATTTTCGGGAGGATAAAAAAATGGCAGTAACTGCACAATTAGTAAAAGAACTGAGAGAGAGAACCGGCGCAGGCATGATGGACTGCAAAAAAGCGCTGGTTGAAGTTGATGGAGATATCGAAAAAGCCATTGAGCTTTTGAGAGAAAAAGGTCTGGCTAAGGCAGCTAAAAAAGCAGGAAGAATAGCAGCAGAAGGTCTCGTAAGAGTTGCTTTTGACGATGCTCACAAGGCAGCAGCAGTTATAGAAGTAAACTCCGAGACTGACTTCGTAGCTAAGAACGATGAGTTCGTAAGCTTTGTAGAGAAGCTTGCTGATATGGCATTAGCAGCTGAAAGCGACGACATGGAAGCTTTCAGAGTTCTTCCTTATGAAGGAGAGGGAACTGTTGCAGATGCTCTCAACAGCAAGATAGCAAAGATCGGCGAAAACATGAACATCAGAAGATTCCACAAGATGGCTACTCCTGGTGTAGTTTATACAGGATATATTCACGGGAACGGAAAGATCGGCGTTATCGTAGGTATCAAGACAGAAGCTTCAGCTGATGAAATCGCTGTATGCGCTAAAGATGTGGCTATGCAGGTTGCATCTATGAGCCCTAAGTTCGTAGACGAGTCTCAGGTTGACCCGGCTTGGCTGGAATCAGAAACAGAAATTGCCAGACAGCAGCTTCTCAATGAAGGAAAGAAGGAAGAACTTCTTGAAAGAATCATACCAGGCAAGATAAAGGCTATTCTTAAGGAAGTATGTTTGGTTGACCAGAAATTCGTAAAGGACAGCGATATTACTGTAGCCCAATACGTTGAAAACGTGGCCAAAGAGATCGGCAAGCCTATGCAGGTAGTTGAGATGGTAAGATATGAGGTAGGCGAAGGCATCGAAAAGAAAGAGGAAGACTTCGCAGCTGAAGTAGCCGCTCAAGCCGGACTGTAAGAATTAATCAAAAAATTAAACAGAACATTTTTAAAGCCCTTGAAAACAAGCAAAGATTGATTTCAGGGCTTTTCCTTTAGTATACAAACAGTAAAAGCTTGTGTATAATATATTAATAATCAGGGAAAGAGGTGAGGAACATGAAAGAAGAGCTTTTGGCGCTGCGTCGTGAAATGGGCAAAAGAGGAATTGATGCTTATCTTGTGCCTACCACGGACTTTCACGGCTCGGAATACGTAAACGATTATTTTAAATGCAGGAAATATGTTTCAGGATTTACAGGCTCTGCCGGAACCTTGCTGGTCACCGGGGATTTCGCTGGCCTTTGGACAGACGGAAGATACTTTTTGCAGGCGGAAAAACAGCTTCAGGGCAGCGGTATAAGCCTGATGAGGATCAACCAGCCGGGAGTTTTGAGCATAAGAGAATATCTTGCCGAAAACCTAAAGCCGGAAAGCGTAGTGGCTTTTGACGGCAGAGTGGTAGATGCGGATTTCGGAAAATCTTTAGAAACAGATTATAACATAAAGTTTGACTTGGATCTGGTGGGAGAGATATGGGAAGAACGGCCGGCTCTCCATGGAAATGAGATATATGAGCTGCCTTTAGAAGCTGTTGGAGAAACAGCAGAAAGCAAGCTGAAGCGGCTCCGTCTTGCCATGGAAGAAAAGGGTGCAGACTATCACATAATAACCGGACTTGAAGAAATCGCCTGGCTTTATAATTTAAGAGGCAGTGATGTGTCTCATACGCCTGTTTTTTTCGCCTTTTCCATCATAAGTCGAGACGAAGACCGGTTGTATACACTGTATCCGATTGCTAAAGTTCTTGAGGGGAGAGAATCTTTGCCGTATTTTCAGTTCTTTGAAGACATCAAAGAGCTGAAAAAGGGCAGCCTGCTTTTGGATACAAAAAAAGCCAGCTACACTTTGGTGAAATCCTTACCTGAAAATGTGGAAATAATCAGCGATGTTGATCCTGTAGAAGCGATGAAAGCCGTAAAGAATCAGACAGAACTTCGATGTACGGAAAACGCTCACATAAAAGACGGAACAGCCATGGTGCAGTTTATTTTCTGGCTTAAGAGCAATGTAGGAAAGGCTGCCATTTCGGAAATATCAGCAGCAGATAAGTTGGAAACTTTGAGAAGACAGCAGACTGGCTGCTTCGACCTCAGTTTCGATACCATATCCGGATATATGGAAAACGGCGCTATCGTTCATTATACGCCGACTCCTGATACAGACAGGCAGCTTAGGCCGGAAGGGCTGCTTTTGGTAGATTCGGGCGGTCAATATGAAGACGGCACTACAGATATAACAAGAACCATTGCGCTAGGTCCGCTGACCGATGAGATGAGGGAAGACTATACCACAGTACTGAAGTCTAACCTGGAGCTTTCCATGGCTGTATTCGAGAAAGGAATTACCGGTTCTCAGCTGGATCAGATAGCCAGAAACCCTTTAAGAGCAAAGGGTCTGGACTTCAATCACGGTACAGGTCATGGCGTAGGCCATATACTAAGTGTCCACGAGGGACCGAACAGGATAAGCCCTACAGGAGGCGATTGGCCTATCCTGCCGGGAATGATAACTACTGATGAGCCGGGTGTGTATAAGGAAGGTGCCTACGGTATACGACTGGAAAATGAGCTGGTATGTGTGGAAAAGGACGGAAGTCTGGCCTTTGAGCCGATTACGCTGTGCCCCTTCGACAGAGACGCTATTCTGCCAGAAATGTTGAGTGAAGAGGAAAGGAAGTATCTTAATGCTTATCACGAGAAGGTCTATCGGGTGCTGGAATCGAGACTGGAGACGGAGGTAAGAAGCTGGCTCAGGGAGCAGACTGGGGAACTGTAAGGCCGCCGGGCCGGCTGGGCGGCGAGAGCCTGTCTTCGCCCATACTGAGGCGAGAGCCGCATCCAAAAATGACAAAATTTTCTTTTTTTGAAAATTTTGTCATCATTTCTTACATATAATTCCATTTTTGGGCTGATTTAAGACGTAAAATGACAAAAAACGAAAAAATCTCAGATTTTGTCATAAAAACAGCTTTTTTACTGACTTTTTTGTAAGATTTTTTATTTTTTGTCATTTTTAAGTAGAAATTTTGCAGTTGACTGCTATTTTTTCGATTTTCGCTGACTTTTTTTGAAAATTTTCCGAAAAAAGTCAGCTGACAAGAGTGTTCGACGAGTTTCGACATGCTGCCATTGGACATGCTGCCATTGGACATGCTGCCATTGGACATGCTGCCATGGGAACATTATCTTACAGGTCCTCAAAATGAAATTTCTTTTCACCGGTTGCGTACGGCTCCACAGTCTGTCCACTGCCATAAAGCTTGTATTTGTAAGTTACTAAGCCATCTAATCCTACCGGACCTCTGGCATGCAGTTTGCCTGTACTGATACCGACTTCAGCGCCGAAGCCGTAGCGGAATCCGTCAGCAAAGCGGGTGGAACAGTTGTGATATACTCCGGCAGAGTCTACTCTGTCCATGAAGTAATCAGCCTTTTTGCGATCTTTCGTAATTATACAGTCAGTATGATGAGAGCCGTTGGAGTTGATGGAATCTATGGCTTCATCTATGGACGAGACTTTCTTTACCGTCATCACGGTGTCTAGATACTCTTGATTATATTCCCCTTCTTTTAACGTTATCTTATCCGTTATTGAAGAAATAACTTTGTCGTATATGTCTTGATGGAGCAAAAGGGTTTCTACAGCATTGCAGGCCGCCGGATATTGCAGCTTGGAATCTTCTATGATTTTTAAAGCCATAGGGATGTCGGCATCTTCTGCCACGTAGATATGGCATATACCGTCGGCATGACCCATGACAGGAATTTTGGAGTTTTCCATTATATGCTGAACGAAAGCGTTGGATCCTCTGGGAATGATAAGGTCGATATATTCATGGCACGAAAGCAGTTCTTCAACGCCTTCTCTTGTGTCCACCAAAGATAAAAATCCGTCGGGGAGTCCGGCCTCAACTCCTGCCTGGTGAACTACATCAAACAACGCCCGGTTAGTATGAGACGCTTCGCTGCCGCCTTTAAGAATGGCGCAATTGCCGCTTTTTATGCATAATCCTGAAATCTGCAGGAGCGCATCAGGACGAGATTCAAAGATCACCCCTATAACACCTATAGGGCAGGTGACTTTAGTGAGCATAAGTCCCTGATCCAGCTGACGCTTCATCAGTACCCGGTTGAGAGGATCATCCATCCCTATCAGATCGTGCATACCGTCTATACATGTTGAAAGCTTTTTGCTGTCAAATTTAAGCCTGGATAACAGTGGCGACGGCAGAGCATTTTCTTCGGCCGCCTGAAGATCCTTTTGATTGGCAGCGAAAATGTAATCCTGATTTTCTCTCAGTTTTTCGCAGATAAGGGACAAAGCGCTGTTTCTTATTCCTTCAGATATGGAAGACAAGAGAAAGCTGTCTTTCTTGGCACGCTTGGCGGTTTCGACATAATTCATATTGCAAATCCTTTCGATACATGACGTATTTGTTATTTTAATTTTATCATAGAAATGGTATAATTGTAATAAATTTTATTAAGCTAAATTGAGAAGGACATTGAAAAGATATGACAACGATACAAAAGATATTGGAAGACAGCAAGAAGATTGTAATAAAACTCGGAAGTAATGTGCTTTCAACAGAAGACGGAGTACCCAACAGAGAAGCCATTAAGAACATAGTAGAGCAACTTATCGCTCTTATAGATGATGGTAAACGCATTGTTATAGTGTCCAGCGGTGCAAAAATCTGCGGGGTAGGAGCCATAAATAAATGGCACAAGGTAGAAGACATGAACTATAAACAAGCCTTGTGTGCCATAGGACAGGTGGAACTTATGATGGCGTATAAAGAGTTTTTTGCAGAGAGGGATTTGCATGTCGGACAGATGCTTTTGACCAACTCGGATTTTGAAAATTCTCAGAGACGGCTGCATATAAGAAACACCATGTTTACTCTTATAGATGAGGGCGTGGTTCCTATAGTGAATGAAAACGATACTGTGAGTACTGAAGAATTTCAGATTGGAGATAACGATAAACTAAGTGCGTTGACTGCATCCTTGTGGGCAGCTGATACACTTATCATTCTCAGCGACATAGACGGTGTGTTCGATAAAAATCCTAAAATAAATCAAGACGCCAAGCTGCTGCATGAGATAGACAACATAGATAAGCTTATGGCAAAAATAGATACTAAGGGAAAAAGTTCTTTTGGCACAGGCGGGATAAATACTAAGATAGAAGCAGCTAGAAGAGCCTGCCAGGCTGGTGTATCTACCATATTGCTTAACGGCAAGAAAAAAGACATTATTACTCTTACGATGGATGGAAAAGCAGAAGGCACCGTTTTTTTGTGTGACTGATTTTAAATTTTGACGACTTAGGTATGGTTATTATATGAAAGGCAGAACAACCGGAATAATAATATTGACAGCTGCTACAGCGCCAGCAGTTGTAATAGCATATGCGATTGGGATAAATCCTCCTGCTGCTAATGTAGCAGGGGCTTTTGTTTCAATAGTGATTATGGTAATCGTAACGAAAATAATAAAAGTAGACGACACTTTGTTTTACAGCGGATTGGTATTTATCTTTATGGCGTCGCCTCTTGGCTCTATAATCGATTTATATAGATTCGTAGGCCCTTATGATAAAATTGTTCATTTTATAAGCGGATTTTTGTTGGCTGCATTTGGCATGTTTATAATAGAAAAGCTGTTAAAGCGGACTTCTAAGGTGGAAGACTTGAAACCTTTTGTTATTCCCATGATTTTTACAGCGTGTATGTTTTCCAGCGGGGGAGCCGGGCTATGGGAGATTTTTGAGTTCCTGGCTGATAAAATTGCAGGCGGCGGAATGCAAAGAGGCATGGTTGATACGGTTACTGATATGATTGCAGGCAATATAGGAGCACTTGTCTATGGAGTAGTAACATTGAAGCAAGTATCAAATAAGCATAGATAAATTTGCTTGACAAGTGGAAGTCTTTTGGGTAATATTTCTGATGGGGTTAGTGTTAACTAACTAAACGCATATATTCCTTTATAATTAATTTCATTGAAGCTAAACGAGGAGGATTTTTCTATGTCTGAAATGCTTTCAGCTAGCCAAATACAGCTTTTGTTATACTATTTGGAAGCGGAGCCAAATAAAAAAACTATTTCTGATGCTGCACGATATATGAATAGACCTAAATCTAGCATGACTCACATTTTGGATAGTCTTGATAAAATGGCGTTGATGAAGAGAATAGCAGGAAGAAAATCTATACTTACATCAGCGGGAATAAAAGTTGCTAAAAAATTTCAGTATCAGCGTAGGATAATGGAGCAATATCTACAATATTTAGACATTTCTCCTGTCCAAGCAAAAAAAGATTCTATGGCAATTATTAGCGCAGGACTTTCAGATGAGTTTATGCATAGATTAGAGGAACAAGAATATAGGATGAGACTCAAGGAACTTTTTTCAGGGCGGCAAAATTTTAATGGCGGTGAATTGTGCACGTCGTTAAGAGACGGAAGTTATTTTTTCCCATTTACTATATATCGAAATCAGATAAAAAATCAAAATAATATTTCTATGGGGAATATCGGTTTTGAGCATCCCTGTCAACTGATAGTCAAAGACCAAGAAGGTATGATATACCTTATGATAAAAACTGTATCGGCACAGTCTGCATCTGATGGACGAAGGATGGAAGGTCGTGTTCATAAGATGCAGTATTGGGAAAATGGTCAATTTAATAATGCAGGTATCGAAGGAAGATATGTATATTTCCCGATAAATTCATTGACTTTTATTTCTATGGGCAGAGGCCGGGACACTTTACTTCATGGCAGTGTATGCTTACGTATGCAGTGCAGTGTGGGTGATATGCATATGCCTGAAAGTACAGCTGTCTTTACTATCTTTGTTTACTAGGTTTAGAAAACAAAAATTCATAAAATTTTTTGAACCAATGATGGTACAAAACATGCAATCATTAAAAATAGAGAAATATATTGTGATCTTTGATGATAGAAATAACTGGCTGTACCTGCTTTGGTTCAAAATTTGTATTGACTGAAGAAAAATAAACTGCTATGTTAGATTAAACTAACTCAATATTACAACATTACATCAGAAGAGTGAACGAAAAGTTTGGTCTTCTGGCCAATAAAGAGTTTATGTAAAAAGGAGGAATCAATGGTCAATGTAAGCAGAGCACCGTAATGCCATAATTGAAACAAAGTTGTCTAAAATGGTTAGTTATAACTAACTTAACTAACTAAAGATGTCTTTATTTCGTGGTAATGAAAAGAGAAACGGAGGGTTAAAAAATGAAAACAAAGCATGCGCTTATCAAACGAAGCTTTGCAGTATTGATGATTTTTACCTTGTTAGTCGGTCTGAGCTTGTCAAATGGTTTTACATTGAAGGCAAGGGCAAGTGTAAAAGCGTCAGGAGTTCCGGTAAAACAACTTTCTGTACCGGCAGAAGATGGTGTTTATTATGCAGATATTGAATTAATGAATGCTACAAGAGATACAGTCTCCATGGGGAATACTGCATTAAGAGGTAGTAGTAGCTATGAAGCTAAACAGACCGGCGATGTTGGTTTTAAACCGCTTATAGTGGTGAAAGACGGAAAAGCGACAGCGATATTAGAGTATATGCCTATGGGATACCTTATGTATTATGGATTTCTATTAGAGCTTAATTCCATAAATACCACTTTGTTTAATCTGGCTCCTGTGGAGGAGAGCAGCACTTATACTCAAGCTACAGTTTTGGCGGAACATAGGACACAAGACGGAAAGGTGGTATTTGACCAGTTTAACGACCCTGATTCGGAGTTTGCCATAGATGGCACCGATCCTATCGCTCACATGAGGCCAGACGGTTATGGCCATGAAGCGTACCTGGTAGATGTCACTAACAAAGCATATCCTCACATATTGACAGCTGATGCCACGCCGATAATGATTGGGGAAGGCGATGAGCCTGTTACGGCTGCAGAATATACATGGGAACATGCAGCTTATGTCTCTGTTTTCGTGCCGGTAATGTTTAGCATTGCTACATATACTGGCGAACAATATGCAAGATTGCAAGTGGATTGGACCTCCCTTGAAAAAGTGGAAAACCCTGAGGAGAATGTTCAATATCAGCTGTACTTAGCCACTCAGATAGAAAAGGGAAATTATACTGATGAGTCATACAATGCTTTGCAATCTGTGATAGCCGAAATTGAAAAGACACTGTCTAATGTATGGCCATCGCAGCAAATAGAAGTTCCGACGGGTTTTAATCCAGTGCCGGTGCTGAATCTTAAACAGTTTAACGACGATGAAAATAAGCAGATGGCAGAAGAACTTGTTGACGCTATGAACTCTTTGGAAGAGAAAGGAGACAAATCATCGCTTGAGACCTTGATTTCTGAAGCAGAAATTAAAAAAGCGTCTGACTACACAGATGCCAGCTGGAAAGATTTTGAAGAAAAATTAGCTGTGGCAAAGGAAGTTATGGCTGATGATGATGCAGGAGTTGCTGATGTGACTGAGGCAATCAATGAGCTGCAGAAGGCTATGGATGCTTTGGTAGAACGCACCGAAACTACAGAGCCGTCTGAAGATCCGTCAGAAAGCGATGAACAAGTATTAGACAGATTTTCGTTGGCTGACGGTGTATATTCCATATACGGCGAAATGATAAAGACTAATCGCCAAGAAAAATCTATGGCTAACGACGCAATAAACCATACTGTCAAATTGACAGTAGAAGATGGCAAATACTATCTTACCATGGACTTCCACGGGCTGGCTTATTTGAACAAATTCGGATATCTGGCAGAACTTTCATATTATGATGCTGGCTATAAGTATGGACAATATGGCTCTATTGAAGGGGTCACGAAAGCAGCTCAAGTGCTTTCTACACAAAAAAATGCTGATGGCAGTGATGTAAAAGATGAATTTAATCAACAAGGGGGAATTTACGAAGGGAAGCTTTACCCTGACCAGATAAAATTTCCATTGGTACAAGATGCTTTAAATGATGAGAACGGATATGTGCCATTGCATGTATTCGTACCGGTAATGGAGGATATTTCAGACGGCACCGGAGATCAGGATGTACTGCTTCAGCTTGATTGGTCTACGTTAAAAGAGACTACAGAAGATGATCCGGCGTTTGATAACGATGAACCTGTTGAACAGTCTCCGGCAGTAAATTACGCTGACCCAGAAACAGGAGTAAGGGTATCTGCGGATAAAGGCGTGTTTGAAGAGGGCGTTCAGATTGTTATTAATGAAATAACTTCCGGAGCTGATTACGACCAAGCGGCATCTTCTTTGAATGAGGTAGGAAAAAAATTCAAACTTTATAATATAGAATTTCTTGATGCCGATGGAAATAAAGTGGATGCCAATGGAGTGGTCACTATAAAATTCCCTATAACTGCAGGGTATGATGCTGACAGCTTGGCAGTTTATCGTATGGACGATGGCAACAAGATCCTTATGAGAGGCGACGTGGAGGACAACTATTACACGGTTATTACCAGAACGTCAGGGATCTATTCTATGGTAGAAAAAGGCAGCACGATAACTGATGCTGAAAATTCAGCAGATATCCCTAAGACAGGAGATGTGACAGACTTTATACCGCTGTTAATTCTTGCATTAGCGGCTGCTGCAATGACTGGAGTAACTATTGCAGTTAGAAAAACTAAAAATGCACAAGTTTAGCGGAAAGGAGAAATAAAAAGATGATACATGCTGCAAAATTCATCAAACGAATAGTGTGCAGTATGGTAGTAATACTCGCCATTTTGGCGGGTATTGCTGCTATACCGGTTCAAGCCGCTTCCAGCGGCGTATATACTGCTACAGCCACTTCTCATTATAGGCATCCATCTACTGGTGTGATTGAGGATTCGGGAGGGGAAGGTTCTTATGTCCTTGGTCAATCTATGACAGAAAGCGCTTTAAATAAAAGTGCTCTTGTAGAGATAGACTCTTCAGGCAATACATGGGTAACAATACGACTCAACTTAATGGATAATATTGAGAGCCCTAAGTTTCAGGTAGATAGTTCAAGAAATGGGAAGTTTTCGTCTGTTTCTGCAGATATAATGCAGGAGGATTTTACTGCCAACACTACTGATTTTCGTATGAAAGTACCAAATGAGAATTGTGTTATTCGTTGCAATATGTATGTCATACCTATGGGCAGAGAAGTAGTCTTCTATATAACTGTAGATAATTTAAAATCAGGCTCAGGCGACTTTGTTGCCAGTGTTAAAGCAGAACAAACAGAAGTTTTATCTGATGCTCCGTCGCAAGCAGAGCAGCCGGCAGCATCCACTTCCGAAGATAATAATACTGACGATTTAAACGCAAATGAACAAAATGTTGACAGCGGAGAAGCTTTAAACGATGAAGATAGCAATGAAAGCACGGAAGGTCTTGAGGAGTTTGATGAATCAGGGAACAAAGTGGATGCAACTGAGACCAATGAAGAAAATGACCACAGTTCAAACAGCAACAGCACAATTCTATGGTGGATATTAGGCGGTGCAGTTATTTTAGCCGTTGCCGGAGCATGCATATGGTATTTTGTCTTTAAGAAAAGAAACTAAGCAAGGAGGAGCAAGTATGAAGCTTAAAACGGTTTTATTATTTGTTTTCATGTTACTTTTAATGTTCTCCATGACGAGCTGTGTTAATCAACATCCAGAGGAAAATGCAGAAGTTGATGCGCAGGTTTCATCGTCGGAGAATGTGCGGCTTATTGCAACTTCTCCTGCTGTTGCAAACATATGTGATAAATTAAATCTTGATCTTGTAGGCGTATGTGAGACTAATAGTTCCATACCGGCAAGGTATGAAGGCATTTTAACTGTGGGCATGGCTATGAATCCGGATTTGGAGATAATTAAATCATTAGATCCGGATTATGTATTATCGCCTAATACTTTGCAGAGTGATCTCCAGCCTAAATATGGCTCCATAGGAATCAATTCTTTGTTTTTAAATTTGAGAAGCGTAGAGGGCATGTATGCTTCAATTTCCGATTTGGGAGAAAAGTTCGGACGTGAAGAAGAAGCACAAGCTCTTGTGGATGAGTATAACGCTTTTATGGACGAATATAGAAGCAAGAATGAAGGCAAGGAATCTCCCAAGGTTTTGGTTCTGATGGGATTGCCGGGATCTTATATAGTGGCTACTGATAACAGCTATGTAGGCAGCCTTGTAAAATTGGCCGGAGGAACTAATGTTTACGGAGATGGTGAAGGAGAAGAATTCTTATTTGCCAATACCGAGGATATTAAGACTAAAGAGCCGGATGTCATTTTGAGGGCTGCGCATGGACTGCCAGATATGGCAAGAGAAATGTTTGCTAAGGAATTTGAAACCAACGATATATGGAAGCATTTCGAAGCAGTGCAGGAAGGAAGAGTGTATGATCTAGATTCATCGCTTTTCAATATGAGCGCTAATTTTAATTACGCACAAGCATTAGAACAGCTGCAGCCTATGCTTTATGGTGATGAATAAAAGTCGTTTTAAGGAGGTAGCCATTGGTAAGCAAGAGAAAAAAGATACTTTCCTTTGTAATCACTGCTCTAGGACTTATTATGTTATTTTTGCTGGCTGTTAATACAGGTAGTTTAAAGGTGACACCTATGGAGCTGTTAAAAGGATTGTTTATTAAATACAATGAGGACGTAGCTACAATTTATGACTTGCGTTTTCCTAGGATTTTTATCGCTGTCTTCGGAGGCGCTGCCATTGCTGTTTCAGGTGTACTTTTGCAAGCTGTGATGAAAAATCCTCTGGCCGATCCGGGGATTATTGGAATAAGCTCAGGCGCAAGCTTAACAGCTGTACTTATTACAGCATTTTTCCCTACTCTATATTTTTTTACGCCGTTGTTTGCATTTGCTGGCGGAATGATAGCCTTTGTACTGGTGTATTCTTTGTCATGGAAAGGTGGCTTGAGCCCAATGCGTATTATTCTGGTTGGAGTAGCAGTTAATGCCATGTTCACAGGATTGATGAGCGCTTTTAACTCAGGTACGGGCAGCAATTACTCCGGCGTTGCCAGCATTGTTAACGCTAATATAACTATGAAAACTTGGGATGATTTTCAGACTCTTTTGATCTATGTCCTTATCGGCCTTTGCACCTCTGTTTTTGTTCTTGGCCAATGCAATCTTTTAGCTTTGGAAGATAAGACTGCCAGATCCTTAGGAGTAAATGTAACCAGAAGCCGTGTAATAATTTCGACTATCGGCGTGTTGCTGGCAAGCATAGCCACTGCGATCATAGGGCCTATAAGTTTTTTGGGTCTCATAGTACCTCACATAGCCAGGCTATTGGTGGGGAGCAATCATAAAGTATTGGTACCGTATACCATGGTTTTAGGCGCTTTTGTGTTGTTACTGGCAGATACGGCCGGACGTACCATAGCGGCGCCTTACGAGATAAGCGCTTCTGTAATCATGTCGGTGATCGGAGGACCGTTCTTCATTCTGCTGCTAAGGAGGTCAAGACAAAGCTATGGACAATAGTATATTCACTGTCAAAAATCTTTCCTTTTCTTATGGCAATCAAAAAATACTGAAAGACTTCGACTTGAAAATTAAGCATGGCGCCATTACTACGCTTATCGGAGCCAATGGCTGCGGCAAATCGACACTTTTCGGATTGATGACTAAGAATTTGCGGCCTGACAGCGGAGAGGTGCTTTTGCAAGGAAAAGATATTTTCCATATAAAACTTAAAGAGTTTGCAAAAGAAGTTTCCATCGTTCACCAATATAATACGGCTCCCGCAGATTTGTCAGTTGAAAAGCTAGTCAGCTATGGGCGGAGTCCTTATCACACTATGGGAATTGCCAACAATGCTGATGAAGATGAAGAAAAAGTGCGATGGGCTTTAGAAGTGACTAATACTTTCAAGCATAAGGACAAACCTGTTTCAGAACTTTCCGGTGGACAAATGCAAAGAGTTTGGATAGCTATGGCTTTAGCACAAGATACCAAAGTGCTGTTTCTCGATGAACCGACTACATATTTGGATATTCGTTATCAATTACAAATTTTAAAGCTAATTAGACAGCTGAATCATCAATATGGCCTAACTATAGTTATGGTACTTCATGATATAAATCAATCCTTATATTACAGTGACGAAATAGTTGCTATGAAAGATGGCAGGATGCTTGCCCAGGGATTACCTGAAGAAATTATAACGACAGAACTGGTACGCCAAGTATATGACGTTGAACTTGATATTAGAAAGATAGACGAAAGACCCTTCGTGATTCCGGTGTAGCAGCATATGACGAAAAATATTTATGTGAAAATTCAAAAGAAGCAGATAAAGGATGATGATAATAAAATCAGTAAAAGGCGGATTAAATAATGATGATAAATAAAAGACTTATAACTACAGTCGCAGGAAGCAAAAAATATATTGCCGGAAACGTTATATTGCAATGGTGCGGGCTTTTGGCTAACATTGCCATGATGATGAGCATAACTGGTATGATAGAAGCTTTGCTGTTAAGAAGTATTGAGCCTGATGAGTTATGGAAAACTATAGCAATAGTAGTTGCAGCTTTGGTTATTCGATTTGTATGTACTGTCAGCTCCGCTAAAATGAGCTATCTGTCGTCTAAAATGGTAAAGGAGAAATTGAGAGAATGTATATACAAGAAATTGCTTAGCCTTGGACATTCATATAATGAACACGTAAAGACCAGCGAAGTAGTTCAGGTGGCAGTAGAAGGAGTCGAGCAGCTTGAAATTTATTTTGGCTCATACCTTCCGCAGTTTTTCTATTCTATGCTTGCACCAATTACTTTATTTTCTGCCTTGTGCTTCGTTAACATTCTCATAGCCATTTGTTTGTTAATATGTGTACCATTAATACCTGTTGCTATAGCCGCAGTTCAGACATGGGCTAAAAAGCTGTTAAGCAAATATTGGGGTCAGTATACTGTCTTAGGAGATACATTCCTTGAAAATTTGCAGGGACTTACGACTTTAAAGATATACAAAGCAGATAGCTTTAAAAATGATGAGATGAATCAAGAGGCGGAGAAATTCCGCAAGATTACCATGAAAGTACTTGTAATGCAGCTTAATTCCATAGCAATTATGGATTTAATCGCTTATGGAGGCGCTGCTCTTGGAATCATCTTATCGGTGATTCAATATAAAGCAGGCGATATATCTCTTTCAGGAGGTCTGCTTATCATTTTATTGGCTGCAGATTTCTTCTTGCCTATGCGGCAGTTGGGGAGCTTTTTCCATATAGCCATGAATGGAATGGCTGCCAGTGACAAGATTTTTAACCTTTTGGACATACCGGAAGAAAAGAAAAGCGCTTTTAAAACTTTTCCTTTAACGTACGATATCAATTTGTCAGATATTTGGTTCGGTTATGAACCTTCTCGCCAGGTTTTGCAAGGCATCGATATCAGTTTTAAGCAGGGGGAATTTACTTGTATAGTAGGCGAAAGCGGCTGCGGGAAGTCAACTGTTGCCTCTATTTTGATGAATGAGAACAAAGGCTACAAGGGGACGGTAACCATAGGGGATACAAATTTAAGAGATATAGATGAAAGATCACTGCTTGAAAATATAACTTATGTAAGTCATCAAAGCTATATCTTTAAAGGGACCGTAAAGGAGAACTTACTTATAGGCGATCAATATGCTTCTGATAAGGACATGTGGAGAGCGTTAGAACAAGTCAAATTGGCTGATTTTTTAAGAGCTGAGCAAGGTCTTGAGACTTTTGTGGAGGAAAAAGCTGCTAATTTATCGGGAGGTCAACGTCAGCGTTTAGCGCTTGCCCGCGCGCTTTTGCACGATAGCCCCGTGTATATCTTTGATGAGGCGACTTCCAATATAGATGTTGAAAGTGAAAATGACATAATGGAACAGATACATAGCCTTGCTGCCACCAAGACTGTCATATTGATTTCACATAGGTTGGCCAATGTATCAAAGGCAGACAATATTTATGTGTTAAATGACGGTATTGTGGCCGAATCGGGCAATCATGACGATCTGCTCAATGAATCGGGTTTGTATAAAAAAATGTGGGATTTTCAACAAGAATTAGAGGCTTATGAAAAAATAGAGGTGATTCATCATGAAAAAGAGTGATTTCAGGACAGATACTCACAGTAGAAGCGGATTTATGGTGATGTTTAGGCTTATAGGACTTGTAAAGCCTCTTGCTGGTTTCATGATGCTGGCCGTCGTCATGGGATTTTTAGGTCATCTGTGCGCTACTTTTATAACTGTACTCGGTGGATATGCAGTGCTGGAAGCCTTGCATATTTATGACATATTGAGCCTTAGATGTCTGTTTGGATTGATAGCATTGTGTGCTGTCATGCGAGGGATTTTAAGATACGCTGAGCAAGCATGCAATCATTTTATTGCATTTAAACTCTTGGCTCTTATCAGGGATAAGGTGTTCGGCGCACTGCGTAGACTATGCCCGGCCAAGCTGGAAGTTAGGGACAAGGGTGATTTGATTTCTGTTATAACTTCAGATATTGAGCTATTGGAAGTTTTCTATGCTCATACCGTATCACCGGCTGCAATAGCATTTTTGTTCACTGGGGTTATGAGTTTTATCATATGGTCTTACCATTGGATACTTGGACTTCTTGCTTTGGCATCCTATATTACAGTCGGCATAGCGATTCCGATGGCCACTTCTAAATTAAGTGGCGATATAGGATTGACCTTTAGAAACAAATCAGGCGAACTGTCAGCTTTTGTACTGGACAGCCTGAGAGGATTAGCTGAGATACTCCAGTACGATCAAGGAGAAAACAGGTTGAATGAAATGAAGAGTAGAATGGGTCAACTGGAAAATGATGAAGAAAAAATCAAATATATAGCAGGACGGAACGGAGCTGTTACTAATGTTACAGTATTGATTTTTGATGCTGCCATGCTGTTCCTGTCTGCTGTGCTCTTTCAAATGGGCTCGATAGAATTTGATGGTATGCTTATATCTGTGCTGACTTTATTTTCATCTTTTGGACCTGTGATTGCTTTGGCCAATTTGGGAAGTACTCTTCAAAATACTTTTGCTGCCGGCAATAGAGTTTTGGATATTTTGGATGACACGCCTGTAGTAAGTGAAGTTGTGGGAAAGCCGAAAGTGGAATTTTTAGATGCGGAAGCTGCTAATGTAACTTTTTCTTATGATGAAAATGAGGCGCCGGTTCTTTCAGATGTTTCTGTTTATTTTCCGCCGAACTCTATTGTGGGGTTGATAGGCAAGAGTGGCAGTGGAAAGTCTACATTGCTTAAACTTTTTATGAGATTTTGGGATATTCAACAGGGCAGCATTAAAATATCAGGAAACGAAGTTAATGATATTAATACTGATAATCTTAGAGATATGGAAAGCTTTGTTACTCAAGATACACATCTTTTTCATGACAGTATAAAGAATAACATACGTATAGCCAAATTGACTGCCACAGAGGAAGAGATTATGGATGCCTGCAGAAAAGCGTCAATTCACGATTTTATAATAACATTGCCTGAAGGATATGATACGCCAGTAGGAGAATTGGGCGAATCTCTTTCAGGCGGGGAACGACAACGTATTGGACTAGCAAGGGCTTTTCTGCATGGAGCCAAGTTTATACTGCTTGATGAGCCGACCAGTAATTTAGACAGCCTTAATGAAGCTGTGATATTAAAATCTCTTGACAAAGAACGTGATGGAAAAACGGTGGTGCTTGTGTCGCATAGACAATCTACCATGAAAATTGCAGATAAAGTGTATTCTGTAGAACATGGGCGCATGAGCTGAAGACAGAAAATTAGGAGGTAAAAGATGAAATTAAAACGGATTGTTTTTTTGGTTTTAGGGTTTATCTTCATGGCGTTGGGATGTGTGGGAGTTGTTCTTCCCATTTTACCCACAGTACCATTTTTTTTAGTTACAGTGTTTTGCTTTGCTAAGTCATCCCAACGGCTTCATAACTGGTTTATTAATACTAAACTTTATAAAAAACACTTGGATTCGTTTGTCAAGAAAAAAGGCATGACTGTGCAGACCAAAGTAAGTATTATCATACCTGTTACATTACTTATGGGGCTTGGATTTTTCATGATGATGAGGGCAAATATTCTGATCCCGAGTATCATATTGGCTTTTATATGGATATGCCACATCGTTTATTTTGTGTTTGGCGTTAAAACCATAAAAAGAGACTCCGCTTTGACAGCAATGTCTGATAATTGATAAAAAATTTAATATATAAAAAATGTCCCTGACATGATTTAACAACCATGTTAAGGACATTTTTTTATTATTCTCCGTGGCTTTCTTTCCAAAGCTTATCAGCTACAGGCGCCCAATCTTTTGCATATTGAACGCATTTACCGCAGAGGTGTTCACAAGATTCAGGAGCTTCCAAATCTGTGGATTTTGCTCCTGTAGCTTTAACAAGTTCCTGGAGTTTTTCAGGATTCTCCAACATAGGACAAGGTCTGAGCATATTGTCGTTGAACGGTTGTCCCTCCTTGTAAGCCAGAAACAGAGGTTGTCTGAGACAATCGAGAAGAGATTGCTCTTTGATGTTGGCTCCTGAATAATGAATGAAAACGCAAGGTTCTACATCACCATTGGCGTTTATATGGCAATATCTTTCTCCACCGGCTATACAACCGTGAACAAACTCTCCATCGTTTTGGAAATCTATAGCGAACAATTCTTTTCCACCTTCAAGACCGCGGATTTCACGAATTTTGTGATACATGTATGTTCTTTGCTCAGGAGTGAGCAACAGCTCAGTGCTGGCGTTGACACCTACAGGCATGTAATGGAAATACCAGGCGAATACGCAGCCTTTATCTATAAGCATATCTAAGAATTCGTCACTGGTGACCGTCAGATAGTTCTTGCTTGTATAGCAGATGGATACGCCGAAAGGAATGTGGTTCTTGTGCATAAGATCCATTGCTTCAAGCGCTTTATGATAATGCCCCTGACCGCGTCTGCCGTCATTGCTTTCTTCGAAACCCTCGATACTTACCGATACGAAGAAATTACCAACTCTGAGCAAATCGTCACAGAATTTTTGGTCGATGAGAGTTCCGTTGGTAAAAGCGTGGAAAGCTACATCGTTGTGCTTTTCACATAGCTTGATTATATCATCTTTGCGGATTAAAGGTTCTCCGCCGGTGAAAAGATAAGCATATATACCAAGCTCTTTCCCCTCTGTTATTATCTTATCCATAACTTCATAGGAAAGATTCAGCTTGTTGCCGTATTCGGCAGCCCAGCAGCCTGTACAGTGCATGTTACACGCTGTCGTGGGGTCCATAAGTATTATCCATGGAATATTACAGTCATATTTTTTCTTCATGGCTGTAGAAGTCTTAAAACCGCGGAAACCGGCTTCAAATCCGGCATTCAGCAGAAATGTTTTAAGAATATGAGGATCCACCTCTCTGACGATTCTATCTGCAAAGTGCGCCCATTTACTATCGGGAGACTTTGCGATATTTCTCAGCATTTCATAGGAAGAGCTTTGCCAGGAGTCCCCTAGGATCTTTTCTATACGGTCAATTAAAGCTAAAGCCTCATCAGAAAAAGTACCCTTTCGTCCCTTGTCGATCAGTGAATTTAAAGCCATTCCGAAAGCTTTTCTTTCTGCGATATGTGCTAAACTTTTTGCCATAATCAATACCTCCTTTATTCAGACTATTATATACTCTTTAAATTTTTATTCAAGCTTAGAAATTAAAAAATTAACAAAAAATTAGCAAAAGGGAAAAATTTTTCCTGTTGAAAAAGAACGTATGTTCTTATATAATTAACTTATACTTACAAAAAACAGATTGGAGATGACGGCGGTGAACGAAAGTTGCTATTTGTGTATAGACTTGAAATCATTCTATGCTTCTGTAGAATGCGTGGAGCGGGGCCTTGATCCTCTTAAGGCGAAACTGGTAGTAGCTGATCCGGAAAGGGGAGATAACACGATATGTTTGGCTGTAACCCCGACTTTGAAAAAAATGGGCGTAAAAAACAGGTGCCGTATTTTTCAGATTCCGCCGACTATTGAATATATAAAAGCTGTACCCAGGATGAAACTCTATATCAAATACTCGGCCAGAATATACAAGATATATCTTAAATATTTCAGCAAAGATGACATACACGTATATTCCATAGACGAAGTGTTTATAGATGCCAGCCGTTATCTGGGGATGTACGGCCGAGATGCAGAAGCTATGGTAAAGGCAATCCTTAAAGATATTTTTGAATCTACAGGGATTACTGCGGCGTGTGGAATAGGAACCAACTTGTATCTGGCCAAGATTGCTCTTGACATAGAAGCAAAAAAGTCAAAAGACGGCATAGCTGTGCTCAATGAGAAAACTTATAGGGAGATTTTATGGGATCATAAACCGATAACGGATTTTTGGCGTATAGGAAGGGGCACTGCAGAAAGACTTGCCAAATATGGAATCAGCACCATGGGGCAGTTGGCTCAGGCTGATGAAAAGTTGATATATCGAAATTTCGGCATAGACGCGGAGCTTTTGATAGACCACGCGTGGGGGAGGGAGACTGTTACCATGGAAGATATAAAAACTTATGTGCCAAAGGTCAGGAGTATTACGTCAGGGCAGGTCCTTTCAAAGCCTTACGACTGTTGCAAAGCACGCCTTATATTGAAAGAAATGGTAGAAAGCTTGTGTGCAGAGCTTTCAGAAAAAGAAGTTTTAACCGATTCTATCAGCATATGGATAGGGTATTCAAAGAAGGATGAGCTTTCAGGAATGGTTGCGGAGCGACAAAACTTTCGTACGTCCAGTTCTTCAGCTAACGGAAGCATATCGCTGCCTTTTCATACCGGTTCGTACAGCGTAATCATAAAAAGCGCAGTTGAACTCTATGAAAAAATAATAGATGATACCTGCTTTGTAAAGCGCATAAATATTTCTTTTAACGGCCTGATATGTGATAGCAGCGTTCAATTGAACTTTTTGCACGATGCCGCAGAACTGGAAAAGGATAAGGAGCTGTCCAAAAGCATATCAAATATAAAACACAAATTTGGAAAGAATGCTTTATTCAGAGCTATGAGTTTGGAAGAGGGCGCCACAGCTATCCAAAGAAATCAACAGATAGGAGGTCATAAAGCGTGAGCCGGCAACAACAAAGAAATGTCGCCATGAGACGTTCCGAAAGAGCTAAGCAATTCATGCCTTTTTCAGCGCTCAAAGGATTGGCAGAAGAGCTGGAAAAGGCAGAAAAAGTATTATGTGCTCCAAAAGAGCTTTTGGATGATGAGGTAGAAGAACTGAACAGACGGATTGCGGATATAGAAGTGGGTTCTATGGTAGAGGTGGAATATTATCATTTCGGAGAATACGTAACCGTTTTAGGCAGAGTGAAAAAGTTAGACAAGATTTCCCGCATCATCCGAGTAGAAGATACGGATATTAAAATTTCCAATATCATTTCCGTAAAGCTCGGCCTGGTGCAGGACTGAGCTTTGCAGACAACAGCATAATCGCTGCATGGCTATTTGCCTATGATATCCTGCCAAGCCGCTCCGTACCCGAATATGACCGGGGAATCAATGTCATAGTTGTTTATTGCGCATTGATTGCCGCTGTTGCCTTCTATAACGTATATCTGCCGGTCTTCGATTTTGTTTACAATACCCATATGGTCGGCAGTACCGTCACCTTCCCAGTCGAAAAAAATTATCATTCCGGGCAACGGCTCTACAGAAGTTCCATACCAGAGACGGTTGCTTTTAAACCAGCTGATGAATTCAGCACAAGAGGAAAAAGCGGGATAAGCAGGCGACGGAGATTCGAGCTGTAAAGAGGCAGGCGAGACAGAGTCCTTGCCATAGCAGTTTGCAAGGCACCAAGAAACAAAACAGGCGCACCAGTCTACGCGTGTTTCAAAACCGCACCATTTCCAGTATTTTTCGCCTCCTGAATTGCCTACCTGAGACAGAGCTACAGCTCGCAGCGCGTTTCCGTCGTAACCGCCAAGAGATGACGGTCTTGTTATGGCGAATACGGAGATTGAAGATGAGAGAATGAAGACGACAAGAAAAAGTATCGATAGTTTTTTGATTTTTTTCATAAGGGGGCTCCCGGGGTGTAAGTATGATATAAATAAGTCTTCAATAAAGATATGCGGAAAATATAAGTGAAATGCATTTAATATTAACAAGTGCTTTTTAAATAGTAAGCCGGAAGGTGAGTATAAAATTTCCCTGTACAAATCTCTGCTAAAATGCTATATTAATTGGTGGATGGCATTTTGAACAAGCTGTACCACATAATTTGTATATTTTTTATTGGAAATCGCGAGGCTGCATCCGCGCTTAGGAGTGGCACTGGCACAGAGATACGCTTTATACCGTCATGCTGTGTATTGCTTGAGAAACGGTTTGGCTCAAGGAGAGCGCTCAAGAAAGAGGTGATGAGTATGAAGGCAGGATTTATAGGAGCCGGCAAAGTCGGCTTTTCATTGGGAAAGTATCTGAAAGAGAGAGGGACGGAACTTACGGGATATTACAGCAGGAGTAACCGTTCCGCCATAGAAGCGGCAGAATTTACAGATACCAAAAGTTACGAAAACTTAGCTGATATAGTTAACGACAGCGACACACTTTTCATAACCGTACCCGACGGGGCTATAGGGACAGTGTGGGAGGAATTGCGTAATCTGCCAATAAAAGATAAGAATATATGTCATTGCAGCGGTTCGATTTCATCGACCGTTTTTTTTGATGCAGAAGAAAAAGGCGCGTCAGCGTATTCGATACACCCTATATATGCCATAAACGATAAGAAAAAGTCGTATAAAGAACTGGAAAAGGCTTATTTTTCCATGGAAGGCAGTGATAACCACTTGAAACAAATGAAAAAACTTTTTCAATCTTTCGGCAATAAGGTGATAGTTATATCAAAAGACAAAAAAAGCCTGTATCACTGCGCCGCCGTCACTGTGAGCAATCATATAGCAGCTTTGGCGGATCTGGGGATATCGATGCTTATAGAATGTGGATTTCAAAGAGAAGAGGCAAAGGAGGCTTTGGCACCTCTTTTGGAGGGCAATGCCAGAAGCGTGGCAATGCTGGGGCCTGAAAAGGCCTTGACCGGACCTGTAGAGAGAGGAGATACGCTTACGGTAGAGGGACATTTGCGAGCGCTGAAAGATGTGGGAGAAAAACAAGAGCTGATTTACAGGCTTCTTTCGGACAGACTGATAGAAATAGCCCATAAAAAACATCCTGATAGAGATTACGAACCACTTGAGAAAATTATCCGAATTGTATAATTGTCGAAACTATTATCGGAACTATATAGAATATTAAAAACGGGAGGACAACAAGATGAAAAATACTGTAGCTACAGCCAGACAACAGAAAAAAGACGGTGATAAAATAACTATGCTTACGGCATATGACTACTCGACGGCAAAACTGATGGACGAAGCAGGCATAAACATGCTGCTGGTGGGAGACTCTCTCGGCATGGTAATGCTGGGATACGAAGATACGCTATCTGTAACTATGGAAGATATGATTCATCATACAGCAGCGGTGGCCAGAGGGGCAAAAAACGCATTGGTAGTAGGCGACATGCCTTTCATGAGTTATCAGGCTTCAGTGTATGATGCTGTAGTCAATGCAGGGAGGCTGATGAAGGAAGGCAGATGCAATGCAGTTAAGCTGGAAGGAGGAGCAGCAGTTTGTCCTCAGATTAAAGCTATAACAGAAGCTTCCATACCTGTGATGGCCCATATAGGCTTGACACCTCAGTCAGTCAATGCTTTTGGCGGCTTCAAAGTGCAAGGAAAATCTGAGGAAGCTGCCAGAAGAATTTTAGATGAGGCTAAAGCCGTAGAAGAAGCCGGGGCTTTTGCCGTTGTCCTTGAATGCGTTCCGGCAAAACTGGCTGAGCTCATAACAAAAACTGTCAATATCCCTACTATAGGTATCGGCGCAGGAGCCGGCTGCGATGGACAAGTTCTGGTGTACCAGGATATGCTCGCGCTGTTTTCAGACTTCAAACCGAAATTTGTTAAACATTTTGCCGATGTGGGAAGCGTAATGAGAGAAGGCTTCAAGGCTTATATAGAAGAAGTAAAGGCTGGAACTTTCCCGGCGGAAGAACACACTTTCAAGATAGACGATCAAATCATAGAAAAACTTTATTAGGAGGAACGCTTTAATGAAGATTGCAGATACCATGAAGATAGCAACCACCATAGAAGAAACGAGAGCGCAGATTAAAGAATGGAGAAAGGAAGGCTTGACCGTAGGCCTTGTACCCACGATGGGATTTTTGCATGAAGGACACAAAAGCCTGATAGACAGAGCTGTCCTGGAAAATGACCGTGTAGTAGTCAGCGATTTCGTAAACCCAACTCAATTCGGAGTGGGAGAAGACCTGGAAAGCTATCCGAGAGACCTGGAAAGAGATGCAGCCTTATGCCAAGCGGCAGGCGCTCATCTGATTTTCCATCCGTCAGTAGAAGAAATGTATGAAGAAGATGCAGGAACCGTTGTTGACATGAGAGGCCCCATAACTGAAGAACTTTGCGGAAAAACCAGGCCTACTCATTTCAGAGGCGTGTGTACGGTAGTATCGAAGCTGTTCAACATAGTAAGACCCGACAGAGCCTATTTCGGACAGAAGGACGCACAACAGCTGGCAGTTATAAAAAGAATGGTAAGAGACTTAAACTTTGACATAGAAATAGTAGGCTGCCCAATCATTCGTGAAGAAGACGGATTAGCTAAAAGCTCACGAAACACTTATCTCAGCACAGATGAGAGGAAAGCAGCTTTAGTTCTGAGCCAGGCTGTCTCTATGGGACTTAAGATGGCTGAAGAAGGTGAAACGGATGCTGATAAAATAGTCTCTGCTATGAAAGAGCACATAGCGAAAGAGCCACTGGCTCAAATAGATTATGTTAAGGCAGTAGACGCCAACAGCATAGAGCCGGTATCGGAGATGAAAGGCGATGTACTTGTCGCAATGGCTGTATACATAGGAAAAACCCGATTGATAGACAACTTTATTTTTAAGGGGGAAGAAAAATAACATGTATTTGCAAATGCTTAAAGGAAAAATCCACAGAGCGACTGTGGTTCAGGCAGAGCTGGACTATGTGGGAAGCATTACAATAGATGAAGAGCTGCTTGAGGCAGCAGGAATATTGGAATATGAGAAGGTACAGATTGTAGACATCAACAATGGACAGCGTTTTGAAACTTATACCATTGCAGGTCAGCGAGGCAGCGGAATGATTTGCCTCAACGGCGCTGCTGCCAGATGTGTTCAAAAGGGAGATAAGATAATAATAATGTGCTACGCTTTGATGTCCGGAGAAGAAATAAAAGAAAATCCGCCCAAAGTGGTATTCGTGGATGATAACAATAAAGTAAACCGTGTTTCCAGCTACGAGAAGCACGGACAACTTGGCGTCTGATGAGCGTGCGTCGCGCGAGCCGGTCTGTCCCATGGATTGAAGGCTCGCGCGGCATTGATGTCCATGCGTCATTTTAAATTTTTTTAAATTTTACAACGTTGTGTCTAAAGGCAAGCCGGGCTTATGGATAGGGCAATAAAACGATAGGACAATAAAACGATAAAACGAGCGGTACGATTCACGCTGAATTTATATCAAGCATCCGCTACAGCGTCGTTGATGCCTGCCGCTGCCGATATAGGCAGTGAGAACGTAATGGCTCCGGCAGGAGTTTCAGGGCCGGTATGCTCTAAAATAGCTTTCATAATACCAGCCTTTTCGGAGGCTTTGGCGACTATCATTATTACTTCTTTTTCATTGGCTAAAGATACGCCGAAAAACTTTTGAGCCTCTTTGCTTGTACCCTTAGCATGAAGTACAGTACCGCCGGAAGCGCCTGCAGCTCTTGCTACTTGCATTACGTCGTCCATATAACTTTGATTTAGAACTACCAATATAAGTTCATATTCGAATTTAAATTTTGGTGTTTTTTTATCAGATGATGAATTATTTGTAAGATATGCCAATGTCTTTCCTCCTCCTACACTTTTTATCGGTACTGCCATTACCATACCATAACCGGGCGCCCCGATAAAAAGCTTTCTTTTAGCGTTTTTTATCAGCTGAGCCGTTTTGTCATCATTAGCAATAGCAATGATGACAGCCTTTTCTTCAGATTGAAATCCGTATTTGTCCATTTGCTCTTCAGCATTGGGGTCATTACCTAACAAAGTCAGTATCATAGGAACATCTGTATCTTCATATACGGAAGTGGCAATTTCTGCTTCGTTTCTGTCAATGATCGTAAATACACAGTTTAAATGCAATTATTTCACCTCCCAAAGCTCTATGATTTCTGTATCGTCAAATACATTAAGCTGAGTTTGCATTTCTTCTTGCTTGCGGCTTTTGAATACGTATATTGCTCCCATGATCTGAATTGTAATAAGCGGCATCATAGCGACCATGGCAACAAGCCCAAAAGCGTCAGTGAGCATATTGCCATCAAGAGCTTGACATGCACCCATAGCGAAAGGAAGCATAAAAGTAGCCGTCATAGGTCCAGATGCAACTCCGCCGGAGTCGAAAGCTATAGCAGTAAACATTTGCGGAACAAAAAAGCTGAGAGCCAGAGAGACAGCGTATCCCGGTATTATAAAATAGAAGATACTTATACCTGTGATTACACGGAACATTGCTATCATCATAGCCAATGATATGGCAATAGAAAGACTGATTCTTATGGCTTTTTCCGAAACGGCGCCTGAACTGATTTCCTCGACTTGTTTTGTGAGCACATGAACAGCCGGTTCAGCAGAAACTATGAACCAACCGATTATTCCGGCGATAGGAATCAGGAGATATGCGGTCCAACCTGTCCCCAATTCGCTGCCCAGCGTGGTGCCCAGAGGCAGAAAGCCAACATTTACACCTACAAGAAAGCAAACCAGGCCTGCGTAAGTAAACGCTATACCTAAAACTATTCTGAGAAAAGGAAGCTTACGCAATTTTAAAGCTACCAACTGAAATATAAGAAAGAAAATAATTATAGGGGACAGAGCAATAGCTACTTCAAACATATATTCAGGAATAGCATGTATATATCCCAAGCTCAAATTAACTGTATCCTGAAAAGATTCTGTTATAGAAGTGGTTACTGCATCTTCTCCGCCTTCATAAAAAAATCCAAGAAGCAAAACTGCAAGAATAGGTCCGATTGAGCATAGAGCTACCAAACCGAAACTATCAGCTTCAGCATTTTTATCGCTTCGTATGGAAGCTACACCAACACCCATAGCCATGATGAACGGCACGGTCATGGGTCCTGTCGTAACCCCACCGGAGTCAAAAGCCACACTTATATAGTTGGGATCTGAAAACATAGCCAGAACAAAGACAACTATATAGAAAAACAACAATATATAACGCAGCTGTATACCCAAAATTATGCGCAGCATACATAGCATGAGGAATAATCCTACTCCTACCGAAACGGTAATAATGAGAATTACTGTATTGATGTGAGGCGTGTTATCCGCCAAAACTTGCAGATCAGGTTCTGCAATGGTAATTATAACGCCCAAGATGAAACTTATTACGAGAAGAATGCCTAAATTTCTGAATTTTGTAAGCTTGGCACCGGTATAAGTGCCTATGAGAGTCATAGATTTTTCTACTCCGAAAGTAAACAGACCAAGACCTAAGATTAATAAAACAGTGCCTATTACAAAGGACAACATCAAGTCTGTAGGCGTTGGAGCGATAGAAAAGCATAAAATGGCGACTATCAATGCCACAGGTAAAACAGAAGCAGCCGACTCGCGAAATTTCTGAGCTAGTTTGTACTTAAACAGCAAACCGAAACCCCCTCTCTTAAAAATTAAAATATCGCTTGAATGGTTGCTATATAAATATTATACTGTATGTTAATAATATAACATGTTTAAAAGGCGTTAAGCAAGGAGTTTTGAAAAAATATGCAGAATCTGAATGTATTGTAAAAAATACATAAAATTCAGAAAAATATTTGTAAAAAACTACAAAAAACATATTGACTTTTTTATAAAAAGAGCGTAGTATAGCACTATATTTGAGAAGGGAGAAGAATATTAATGTCATACATTATTTTACTCGGTCTACAGCTAGAAAACCTAAAAAATAATATGCATTGATATTCTGCCCGAACCGAGTAAACAAAAAAATAATGCTGATTTTAGCCTTGTTTCTATTCTGGTGGTAGAAGCAAGGCTTTTTTATAATAAAGAAAGGAATTTAAGAGAAATGACGACAGACATTAAAGAAAAAGCTAAAGGTATGAAGAACCATACCAAATACAGCGTAGGCTATTTTATGCCTCCTGTAGTTTCCCACAGATGGGTGGAGAAAGACCATCTGGATAAAGCTCCGATGTGGTGCAGCGTAGACCTAAGAGACGGCAATCAGGCGCTGGTTGTACCCATGAGCCTAGAGGAGAAGCTGGAATTCTTTAAACTACTGTGCGACATTGGCTTTAAAGAGATAGAAGTAGGATTTCCTGCAGCTTCAGAAACGGAATACGAATTTTTAAGAACTCTGATAGAAAAAGACCTGATTCCGGAAGATGTGACCATTCAAGTGCTGACCCAATCAAGACAACATATAATAGAAAAAACTTTTGATTCCCTCAAAGGCGTAAAAAAAGCAGTGGTGCACCTTTACAATTCCACTTCCGTTGCCCAGAGAGAGCAGGTATTTAGAAAATCTAAAGAGGAAATCAAGGATATAGCTGTTTTCGGTGCAAAACTTTTGAATGAATATGCAGAAAAGATGCCTGAAACTGAATTCATGTTCGAGTATTCTCCGGAAAGTTTTACCGGAACTGAGATGGAATTTGCTTTGGATATATGCAACGCGGTAATAGACATATGGAAACCTACTCCAAAACGCCAGGTCATAATCAATTTACCGGCAACTGTGTCCATGTCGATGCCTCATGTTTATGCTTCACAAATAGAATACATGTCCGATAATCTTCATGATAGAGAAAACGTAATAGTATCTCTGCATCCTCATAACGACAGAGGAACTGCTGTGGCAGATTGCGAACTGGGGCTTTTAGCAGGAGGGCAGAGAGTAGAGGGGACCCTCTTCGGCAACGGAGAACGTACAGGTAATGTCGATATAGTAACTGTAGCTATGAATTTGTTCTCTCATGGAGTGGATCCGAAACTGGACTTCAGCAATATGCCGTATATAGTTCAAATGTACGAAAAGTTTACGGATATGAAAGTACCTCCAAGGCAGCCATATGGCGGCAAGCTGGTATTCGCTGCTTTTTCAGGTTCTCATCAGGATGCTATCGCCAAGGGCATGCATTATAGAGAGGAATTCAATTTGGACAAATGGAATGTGCCTTATATTCCTATCGACCCGCATGATATCAACAGAGAATACGAAGCTGATGTTATAAGAATCAACAGTCAGTCAGGAAAAGGCGGAGTGGCATATGTTCTTGAGACCAATTACGGTTACAATATACCTAAGGCTATGAGAGAAGAAATAGGATATCTTATGAAACATGTCTCCGACGTAAATCATAAAGAACTGACAGCTGATAAGATTCATGATATTTTTCAAAAAGAATATATCAACAGAAAAGACAAGATTACGCTTAAAGATGCCACATTTAAGAGGCTGCCTCAAACTGAAAGCCTTGGAGATAACGGCATAGAAGCTGATATAGTAGCTGAAGCCGGCGGAAAGATTTATGAACTTTCAGGCGTAGGAAACGGCCGTCTGGACGCCATAATGAATGCCCTGAGAAAAGGACCTTACAACATAGACTGCGATTTTATCACTTATGAAGAACATGCTTTGGAATCTGAGTCCAACTCCAGAGCGGCAGCATACGTAGCTCTCAAAGATAAAAAAGGCGGAATGCATTGGGGTGTTGGAGTCCATAACGACATAATCTATGCTTCAATTAATGCTTTGCTGTCGGCTATAAACAGAGCTCTGGCAGAAAATGAAGCAAAAAGGAGGTAACATATATGAGCATGACGATGACACAGAAGATTCTGGCCGACCATGCGGGACTTGCGGAAGTCAAAGCAGGCCAGCTTATAGAGGCAAAACTGGACATGGTGCTGGGTAATGACATCACCTCTCCGGTGGCTATAAATGAATTTGAAAAATCAGGTTTTGACAGCGTTTTTGATAAATCGAAGATAGCTTTGGTTATGGACCATTTTACTCCTAACAAGGACATAAAAGCAGCACAGCAGTGCAAACAGACAAGAACTTTCGCAAGGAGATTCGACATAGATAATTTCTTTGACGTGGGCAATGTAGGAATAGAACATGCGCTGTTGCCTGAGATGGGGCTTGTGGCGGCCGGAGAATGTATAATAGGAGCAGATTCTCATACATGCACATACGGAGCCCTCGGAGCTTTTTCAACAGGCGTAGGAAGCACCGATATGGCTGCAGGAATGGCTACCGGCAAAGCTTGGTTCAAGGTTCCGTCAGCTATCAAAGTAGAACTTAAGGGAAAACTTAATGAGTACGTTTCCGGAAAGGATGTTATTCTTCACTTGATAGGTACCATAGGAGTCGACGGAGCGCTTTATAAATCTCTGGAATTCATGGGAGAAGGACTTTCATCCCTCTCTATGGACGATAGGCTTTGCATTTCCAACATGGCCATAGAAGCCGGAGCAAAAAACGGCATCTTTATGGTAGATGACATAACTAAAGAATATATGAAAGACAGAGTCGACAGGGAATACAAGATTTTCGAACCTGACGCGGATGCCCAATATGATCAGACCATTACTATAGATTTGTCAACTTTGAAGCCTACAGTGGCCTTTCCGCATCTGCCGGAAAACACGAGGACAATAGATCAGGTGGGAGATGTGAAGATAGATCAAGTAGTGATAGGCTCTTGTACCAACGGACGTTTGGAGGACATGAAAGCCGCAGCTGAAATCCTCAAAGGCAAGAAAGTTGCCAGAGACGTGAGATGCATAGTCATACCTGCTACCCAGAAGATTTACAAAGAATGCATTAAGGAAGGATATATTGATATATTCATAGATGCCGGCTGCGCCGTTTCAACGCCTACATGCGGACCTTGTCTGGGAGGCTATATGGGAATACTGGCAGAAAATGAAAGATGTATAGCTACCACCAACAGGAACTTTATAGGAAGAATGGGACATAAGCTGTCGGAAGTTTATCTGGCCAATCCTGCTGTCGCTGCAGCTTCTGCCGTGACAGGAAAGATTACTGACCCAAAGGAGGTAATGTAGATGAAAGCGCAAGGAACAGTACATAAATATGGAGATAACATAGATACCGATATTATCATACCTGCCAGGTATTTGAACACCACAGACAGCAAAGAGCTGGCATCCCATTGCATGGAACCTATTGATGAAGACTTCTTTAAAAATGTTAAGAATGGTGATATAATGGTAGGCGGTTTCAATTTTGGATGCGGTTCCTCCAGAGAACACGCGCCTATTGCTATCAAAGCCTGCGGTATCTCATGTGTGATAGCTAAGTCCTTTGCCAGGATATTCTACAGAAATGCTATCAATATAGGATTAGCAATAATGGAATGTCCTGAAGCAGCAGATGGTATAGACAACGGTGATGAAGTTTCTGTGAACTTTGAAACAGGAATAATAACTAACATTACAAAAAAACAAGAATATAAGGCAATGCCTTTCCCTGAGTTTATTGATAATATAATTAAAAAGGGAGGCCTCCTCAATTCTATAAGACAAGAATAAATGAAAGACAAAGAAAGGAACTACGATGCTTACACTAAAGGCGTTTGAAGAGGCAGCAGAAGTCGTCCAAAAAGTTGCCATAGAAACAAAACTAATATACAGTGATTTTTTCAGCGAACAGACAGGCAATAAAGTTTATCTTAAGCCTGAAAACCTGCAAAAAACGGGAGCATATAAGCTTAGGGGAGCTTACTATAAAATAAGTACGCTTACAGATGAAGAAAGGGAAAAAGGATTGGTAACCGCATCTGCCGGAAATCATGCCCAGGGAGTCGCTTACGCAGCCAAAGCTTACGGTTGTAAGGCTACCATTGTTATGCCGACGACTACTCCGTTAATGAAAGTGGACAGAACCAAAAGTTACGGAGCAGAAGTGGTGCTTTATGGAGATGTTTACGATGAAGCTGCTGAGTATGCTCAGGATCTGGCAAAAGAAAAAGGATATACTTTTATACATCCTTTCGACGACCCGGCAGTAGCTACAGGACAGGGCACTATTGCCATGGAAATAATTAAGGAATTACCTTTGGTAGATTACATATTGGTACCGGTAGGCGGCGGCGGTTTGGCTACGGGAGTTTCAACGCTGGCTAAATATCTTAATCCAAAGATAAAAGTTATAGGTGTGGAGCCTGCCGGAGCCAATTGCCTCCAGGAATCTTTCAGAAACGGCAAGGTTACCACCATAGATAAGGTTTCAACTATAGCCGACGGCACTGCTGTTAAAACGCCGGGAAGCAATATTTTCCCTTACTTAAAGAAAAACCTTGATGATATAATCACAGTGGAAGACGATGAGCTGATAGTAGCCTTTTTAGATATGGTTGAAAATCATAAGTTGGTAGTAGAAAATTCCGGACTGCTTACGGTAGCGGCTCTGAAACATTTAAACGTAAAAGGTAAGAAGATAGTTTCTATTTTAAGCGGAGGCAATATGGACATAATTACCATGTCATCGGTAGTTCAGCTTGGTCTAATCAAGAGAGACAGGATCTTCACCGTTTCAGTTATGCTGCCTGATAAGCCGGGTGAGCTGGTAAGAGTTGCTTCTGTTATAGCACAGAACCAGGGCAATGTGGTCAAACTGGAGCACAATCAGTTTGTATCTACCAATCGTACTGCTGCAGTTGAACTTAAGATAACCATAGAAGCGTTTGGAACAGCACATAAACATTCTATTTGCAGAGCTTTGGAAGAAGAAGGATATAATCCTAAACAGATAAGCGTGCTTATGTAAGCCGTTGTGTTGCAGCTTTGCATAATGGGAGACTGAAAGGAGAAAAATCATGCAATATAAAATAGCTGTCATACCGGGTGACGGCATAGGTCCTGAAGTTACAGGAGAAGCTGTAAAGGCACTTGACGCTGTGGGACGCCGATTCGGCCATCAATTTGATTACGAATATGTGTTGGCAGGAGGAGCTGCCATAGACCGGGCAGGAGAGTGTCTTCCTCAAAAGACGATAGATGTTGCCAAAAGCTCAGACGCGGTACTGCTTGGCGCTGTAGGAGGACCTAAATGGGATACTCTCCCGGGAGACGAAAGACCTGAGAAGGCGCTCCTGAGACTGAGAAAAGAATTGGGACTTTTTGCCAACTTAAGACCTGCTATCATGTTTGATGAATTGAAAGGCGCTTGTCCGCTAAAAGAAGAAAAGGTGGAAGGCGGCCTTGACCTGCTGGTGGTGAGAGAACTGACAGGAGGCATTTATTTCGGCGAGAGAGGCATCAAAGACACGGAAGACGGCAAGGCAGCCTATGATGTGGAACTTTATTCGGAAAAGGAAATCCGAAGGGTAGCTGAAATAGCTTTTGACATGGCTATGAAAAGAAACAAGAAAGTTACCAGCGTGGACAAAGCCAACGTGCTGGAAAGTTCAAGGCTTTGGAGAAAAACCGTTGCAGAAGTCGCTGAAAAATATCCGGAAGTCACTCTGGAAAACTTTTATGTGGACAACGCTGCTATGCAATTGGTATATAACCCTAAACAGTTTGACGTCCTGGTTACCAGCAACATCTTCGGAGATATACTGTCAGACGAGGCCAGTATGATAACGGGCTCCATAGGAATGCTGCCTTCAGCAAGCCTGGCTGAAGGTGCCTTCGGTATGTATGAGCCTGTACACGGTTCAGCTCCTGATATTGCCGGAAGCGGCAAGGCTAATCCGATGGCCGCTATACTTTCAGCTGCGATGATGCTGAGATATACCTTTGGACTTTTAGAAGAAGCCAACGCTGTAGAGAATGCTGTAAAGAAAGTACTGAAAGAGGGTTACAGAACGCCTGATATAATGACTGAAGGCAAAAAACTTTCAGATACGGCGCAGATAGGCACTCTTATAGCTGAAAGAATATAAAATATGCAGAGAAGGACATGTAATATGCAAAGATTACTGGATGATTTAATACTATATTCAGTGGAAGGTCATCAGATACTGAGAGACGGAATAGCTGTATTGTCTGAGAACATAGATGAAAATACAGCAGAAAACTTGACAAGACTTGAGGAAGACAAAAAAGCATCGTGCAGAAGACTGATAAAACAACTGATGGAATTGGCTTATAATTATGGATTTGACGGAAATCTTTGGCATAATTACATGGCCTATTATATAGCAACCGATGAGAACCCTTTCTCTTTATATCAAGAGAGAAGCAGTGAAGTACCGCCTGCGGTTTTAAAGGCAGCCGCAGATGATTGTATAACTTTAAGAAAAATATTCAATATGGATTGCACTTATCCGGACAGCAATATGGAGAGACTTTTGACTGAGACGATAGCTGATTACATGTATCCGTCAGCTTCAGCTCCGGTTATGTCTGATGCGGGAAAGGCAGTCTCTGAACTTAAAGATTCCCTTGAAGCAGCAAAAGACGACGATGAGTTTTTCCAAGCGGTCGCCGGCTTTTATCAAAAATATGGGACAGGTCTTATAGGAATCAACAGAGCTTTTACTGTAAAAGTTGATGAAAAAGGTAAGGCATCGCTGAGACCGGTTGTAAAGACGGAAGATATAAAGCTTTCCGATTTAATAGGATACGAGCTGCAAAAGCAAAGGCTGACAGCCAATACCGTAGCATTTATTGAAAAAAAACCGGCCAATAACGTGCTCCTTTATGGAGACGGCGGTACGGGAAAGTCCACCAGCATAAGGGCTATAATAAACCAATACTGGGGCAAGGGCCTTAGAATAATTCAGGTATACAGACATCAGATGAAATACCTGGCGCAGATAATAAATCAAATAAAAAACAGAAATTACAGGTTTATTATATATATGGACGACCTTTCCTTTGAAGACTTTGAAACAGAATACAAATATCTCAAGGCAGTTATCGAAGGCGGGCTTGAACCCAGACCGGAAAACATCCTAATATATGCTACATCCAATCGCAGACATCTAATAAAAGAAACATGGAAAGACAGAAATGATGTGGACTATGACGGAGATATACACAGAAGCGATTCCATGGAGGAAAAGCTCAGCTTGGCAGAAAGATTTGGCGTACAGATATATTACGGCAAACCTACAAAAGATGAATTTCATCAGATGGTGGAAACGATGGCACAGCGAGAGTGCCTTAATATAGATAAGGATACTCTTCATAAAGAAGCAAATAAATGGGAGATACGCAGAGGCGGCGTTTCAGGCAGAAGCGCCAGACAGTTTATAGATTATTTGAAAGGAATGGAGGAAGGAACAGTATGAAGATCACAGGCGCTGAAGCAGTTATAAAGGTGCTTCTGGAACACGGCGTAGATACAGTTTTCGGATATCCCGGCGGCACCGCCATCATTTTGTATGATGAACTGTATAAATACAGCGATAAAATAAAGCATGTTCTGACAGCTCATGAACAGGGCGCGGCTCATGCCGCTGACGGATATGCCAGGTCCACAGGGAAAACAGGAGTTGCTATAGCTACCAGCGGTCCCGGAGCCACAAACCTGGTTACAGGCATAGCTACAGCATATATGGACAGCATACCTACAGTATTTATTACGGCCAACGTAGGAAATACTCTGATCGGCAGAGATGCGTTTCAAGAGGTATGCATAACGGGAGTAACTTTCCCTATAACAAAACACAGCTTTTTTGTCAACAAGAAGGAAGATTTGGTAGATGCCATGAGAGACGCCTTCAGAATTGCCAACGAAGGCCGAAAGGGACCTGTGCTGGTGGATATGACAAAAGATGTTACAGATGCTCTGGTAGATTATGAGCCGGCGCCGAATTATCCGTTGAAGAAAAAACAGGATCCGCATGAGGAAACTAAGCTGGCTCGTATTGCCGAATATATAAACAGTGCTGAACGTCCTGTCATGCTTGTAGGAGGAGGAGCTATAGCGGCAGAAGCGGCTGAAGAGGTACAGCAGCTTATGAAGAAAGCCGATATACCTGTAGTAAATACTTTGATGGGCCTTGGCACTGTCCCAAGTTCAGAAGAACGTTTCTTCGGCATGCTCGGCATGCACGGTTCATATGCAGCCAACAGGTGCGTGGCAGAGGCCGACTTGCTTTTGGCTGTGGGAACAAGGTTCAGCGACAGAGTTGCTCTTAACCCGAAAAAATTTGCCAAAAAGGCCAAGGTACTGCAGATAGACCTTGACAGAAGCGAAGTAAATAAAAACGTTATGACTACAGAGAGCGTTATCGGCGACTGCAAAGAAGTGCTGGAAAAGCTGCTTCCGCAGATTTCGGAAAATTCTCATAAAGAGTGGATAGAAAAGATAGCAGCCTGGGACAGAGAAAAGCCTACAAAAGTCAAGGAATGCAACTCCAGAATGAATCCGGAAGAAATAATCAGATACATATGTTCTAATGTTGATAAGGAAACCATATATGTTACCGATGTAGGACAACATCAGATGTGGGCAGCCCAGTATGTACAGCAGACTAAGCCTAGAGATTTCCTCTCCAGCGGAGGTCTTGGCACCATGGGATTTGGCTACGGAGCAGCTATCGGTGCACAACTTGCCAATCCGGATAAGAGGGTTGTACATTTGACAGGTGATGGTTCACTTCATATGAACTTGAATGAAGCGTGTACTGCAGTTTCCAATAAGCTGCCGATAATAACCGTAATCTTTAATAACAGAGTATTGGGAATGGTTTATCAGTGGCAGACTTTGATATATGACAGACGTTATTCCCAGACTACTCCGAACAGGAAAACTGATTTTGTCAAATTAATAGAAGCTTTCGGCGGCAATGGCTTCAGAGCAGAAAATATGGAGGAGCTTAAAGATGCCTTCAGCCAGGCGCTGAAATGCGACGGACCTTCATGGATAGATTGCGATATTGCTGCTGAGGATCTGGTATTACCTATGATTCAAAACGGGCAGACGGTAGATGAGATCATATATAAGTAGGGAAGGAGAGAACTCATGAAAAAAGAAGTAGTCAGCGTATATGTAGACAATAAGGCGAATGTGCTGTCCAGAGTGGTAAGCCTTTACGGAAGAAGAGGCTTCAACATCGATTCTCTCACTGTATCTGCTACAAACGACCCGGGAATTTCAAGGATAACCATAGTATTTGAAGGAGATAATCTTACTCTCCACCAGATAGTAGCTCAGACGGAAAAGCTGGAAGTTGTAAGAAGCATAAAGACTCTTGACGGAAGCAAAAGCTTTTTCAGAGAACTGTTGATGATAAAGGTCAAAGCAGACCAGTCCAAAAGGAGAGAGATAAAAGAAATCGTGGATATTTTCAGAGCCAAGATAATCAATCTCACAAAAGAGGAGATGGTTCTGGAACTGACAGGAGCGCCGGAAAAACTGGACGCATTTCTCGACCTTATCGAGGATTATGAAATAGTAGATATATGCAGGACCGGAGTTACCGGTATTGAGAAATGATGACAATTGATTTTTCACTCAAAAATATATTAAGCAAATAATTTTTTAGCAAAGGAGAATAAAAAAATGATTAACAAGTATTATGACTCAGATTGTAATTTCAGCATGTTGGATGGAAAGACCATCGCTATCATCGGCTTTGGAAGCCAGGGTCATGCTCACGCTATGAATCTGGCCGAAAGCGGAGCTAACGTAGTTGTAGGTTTGAGACCGGGATCAGCTCATACTGCTAAGGCAGAGGCTGCAGGCCTTAAAGTTATGGGTATCGAAGAAGCAGCTGAAGCAGGAGACATCGTTATGATCCTTACTCCTGACGAACTTCAGGCAAGCCTTTATAAAGAACAGATAGAAAAACACATGAAGCCTGGCAACGTTCTTGCTTTTGCTCATGGATTCAATATTCACTTTAATCAGATAGTACCTGCAAAAGATTTGGACGTTATCATGATCGCTCCTAAGGGACCCGGACACACTGTAAGAAGCCAGTATGTAGAGGGAAAAGGCGTTCCAAGCCTTATCGCCATCTATCAGGACGCTTCCGGAAAAGCTAAAGATTATGCTCTTGCTTATGCCAGCGGAATCGGAGCAGGTAGAGCCGGAATACTGGAAACTACGTTCAAAGAAGAAACTGAAACAGACCTCTTCGGAGAACAGGCAGTTCTTTGCGGCGGAGTTTGCGAGCTGATGAAAGCAGGATTCGATACTCTGGTAGAGGCAGGATACGAACCTGAGATGGCTTACTTTGAATGTATCCACGAAATGAAGCTGATTGTAGACCTGATCAATGAAGGCGGCTTCGATAAGATGAGATACTCCATCTCCAACACTGCTGAGTACGGAGATTACAGAACAGGAAAGAGAATAATCACTGAAGATACAAGAAAAGAAATGAAGAAGGTTCTCGGCGAAATCCAGGACGGAACCTTTGCCAGCGAATTCATTCAGGAATTCAATGCAGGAGGCAAAGCAAGATTCCTTGCTACAAGAAAGAAAGAAGCTTCTCATCTCCTTTGCAAGACAGGCGCTGAACTGAGAAAGATGATGAGCTGGCTGAAGAAATAAGAGGCGATAAGTATGAATAAGACAAGAAGCAAACTTGTTACCGAAGGCGTAGAAAAGGCTCCTATGCGAAGCCTCTTCTATGCTATGGGATACACTGAAGAGGAGTTGTCCAAACCACTCATAGCAGTAGTATCTGCTCACAGCGAAATAGTCCCGGGTCATATGCATCTGGATAAGATAACGGAAGCTGTGAAAGCAGGCGTAAGGATGGCAGGCGGAACACCTATCATGGTGCCTGCCATAGGAGTATGCGATGGCATAGCCATGGGACATATAGGAATGAAATATTCGCTGCCAAGCCGCGAACTCATAGCTGACAGCGTAGAGACAATGGTAACTGCCCATGCCTTTGACGGAGTCGTTTTAGTACCTAACTGCGATAAAATCGTTCCCGGAATGGTCATGGCGGCTGTAAGAATGAACATACCGTCTATCGTATGTTCCGGCGGACCTATGATGTCCGGACTGGTTGGAGGCGTAGAAACCAGCCTTTCCAAGATGTTTGAAGCTGTTGGCGCAAGAAAAGCCGGAATCATCGATGACGAAGGTCTTCTCGAATATGAACAGAACGTCTGCCCAGGCTGCGGCTCATGTTCCGGCATGTATACCGCCAACAGCATGAACTGTTTATGCGAGGCCATAGGCATAGCTCTTCCGGGCAACGGAACTGTACCTGCAGTTTCCAGCAGGAGAATAATGCTGGCAAAACACGCAGGCATGGCAATAATGGATTTGGTAGAAAAAGACGTTAAGGCGAGAGACATAATAAACGAAAAATCCATAAAGAACGCCATAGCATGTGACATGGCCCTCGGATGTTCATCTAACAGCGTGCTTCATCTTCTGGCCATAGCTCACGAAGCAGGTGTGTCAGTGGACTTGAACTTGTTTAATGAAATAAGCCAGGTTACGCCTAACCTATGCCATTTGGCTCCTGCCGGCGGCACCCATATGCACGATCTTGATAACGCAGGAGGAGTACCTGCAGTGCTTGCTCAGCTGGCATCTAAGGGTTTGATCGATACTACTTTACCTACGGTATCCGGCAAGAGCGTGGGAGAGAACATCAACGGCCGCATCATAAAAAATACAGATGCCATAAGACCTGTAGATGACCCGTATAGCCAAACCGGCGGTATCGCCATACTTTGGGGTAATATCGCAAAAGACGGATGCGTAGTTAAGAGAAGCGCTGTAGCTCCTGAAATGCTGGTTCATTCCGGTCCTGCCAGAGTATTTGACGGTGAGGAAGAAGCCATAGCTGCCATATATGCAGGCGAGATAAAGGACGGACAGGTAGTAGTTATAAGATATGAAGGACCGAAAGGCGGTCCGGGAATGAGAGAAATGCTCAACCCTACCAGCGCCCTTGCCGGAATGGGTCTTGATAAGACGGTAGCTCTGATTACCGACGGACGTTTCAGCGGAGCAAGCCGCGGAGCATCTATAGGGCATGTAAGCCCTGAAGCTGCTGACGGAGGAGAGATAGGCCTGCTACGTGAGGGAGATATCATAGATATAAACATTCCTGAGTATTCCATCAGCGCCAGAGTTTCGGATGAAGAATTCGACAAGCGGCGCAAGGAGTATGTAAAGCCTGAGAAGAAGGTAAAGAGCGGTTGGTTGGAGAGATATTCAAGATTGGTATCTTCGGCCAACACAGGAGCTGTTTTAAAATAGAACTGTTTGTGATAAGACAGGGCGCCCGGGTCCGGCTTACCGGAGGTCAAGGCGGGGACGGGCGCCGATATATCGGAAAGGAAGAAAAAATGGACAATAAATTCAGCGTAACACTTACAACTTCGCCTAAGGCCAAACCTGATCCTGAACATCTGCCTTTTGGAAAGATATTTACAGATCACATGTTCATCATGGATTATGACATAGAAAAAGGCTGGCATGACGGAAGAATAGTGCCTTACGGTCCTCTTGAACTGGATCCTGCCAGCACTGTTTTCCACTATGGTCAGGAAATGTTTGAGGGGCTTAAAGCTTATAAGACAGCAGAAGGCAAAGTTCAGCTATTCAGACCTGATATGAACGCCAAAAGAGCTAACAACACCAACGAGAGAATGTGCATGCCTGCTATGGATGAGGAACTGTTCGTGGATGCGGTCAAAGCCATCGTAAGCGTTGACAAGGACTGGATACCTGAAAAGGAGGACACTGCTCTCTACATCAGACCTTTCATGATAGCGACAGATGCTTTTCTGGGGGTAGATGTTTCAAAGACTTACAAATTTATAATAATACTGAGCCCTGTAGGACCTTACTACGAAAACGGTCTTGCGCCTACGAGAATATATGTTGAAAATGAATACATCAGGTCTGCCATGGGCGGAACCGGTTTCGCTAAAATAGGAGGCAACTACGGCGCTGCTATGATTGCTGAGCAGAAAGCTCACAAGATGGGTTTTGACCAGGTACTTTGGTTGGACGCTAAGGAAAAGAAGTATGTGGAAGAGATAGGTACTTCCAACGCTTTCTTTAAAATAGACGGCGAAATTTACACTTCCTCGCTGATAGGAACAATTCTGCCGGGTATCACCAGGGCTTCGATGATCGAGGTTATGAGAGACTGGGGATACAAGGTTAATGAGACAAGATTCACCATCGATGAAATTTTTAAAGCAGGTGAAGAGGGCAGACTTGAAGAGGTCTTTGCCACAGGAACTGCTGCGGTTATCTCGCCTGTCGGAGAACTCAACTGGGATGGTAAGGATCTCATCATAAACAACGGTAAAATCGGTGAGTTGTCCCAGCGTCTGTACGATGAGTTGTACGGCATCCAGACCGGCAAGATAGAAGATAAGCGCGGCTGGATAGTGCCGGTAGAATAATCAGAGGTATAGTGAGGTATAGTATAGGAATTAAACGACTTCGAATATTAAGATAGCCCCGGGCGTGGGTTTGCCTCGGGGCTATTATATTTATGCGGCATCTGAGTATGTTGTAATATTTTGATTTTTTCAAAAATATTACAACATTTTAGCTAAAATCACGGTTTAGACCGGATCGGCAAAGAACGAATGTTGTATAATTTTCAGTTTTGACACCTGCCGTTCGCGTCCATGCTGAGAATTTTGTGCAAAAAAACAAAAAAATATAAAAAAATTTGAGAAAAACAGAAAGACATATTGACACAAAGCGTCAATATGTGATAATATCAACGTATCACTTTAGGAAGGAATTATAGGTTATGAGTTTTACTTTAACTGTCAGCCTAATAGTCATTACAAGCATTATTCTAGCCGTCATCATCGTGGTCGGCATCGGACAAAATAATGTTTATTTGGCTGCAGGTAATCAAAAGAGACTCATATGACCTTCCGGAAAGTTGCCAGTCTGACTAATAGCTGGCAATATGCCTAAAAGATAAGCCTGCGACCCTTTCGCAGGCTTTTATTATGAGGAGGAGTAAAAATGAAAAAGAAAAGTTTTGCAAAGAAATTTGCAGTATCAGCTATGGCAGTGCTCATGGCAGCAACTCTGCTGACAGGATGCGGCGGAGACAGCAATGAGAGCAGCAGCGGAGAAGAATTCGTAATCGGCGGCATAGGACCTACAACAGGCTCAGCAGCTACTTATGGCGAGAATGTTAAAAACGGAGCGGAGCTGGCGGTTAAAGAAATAAACGAAGCAGGTGGAATCAATGGTGTTCCTATCAGATTCGAATGGCAGGACGATGAAAACGACGCAGAGAAGTCTGTAAACGCATATAACTCGCTGAAAGATAAGGGAATACAGATTCTGATGGGAACAGTTACAAGTCAGCCTTGTGCGGCAGTAGTAGCAGAGACCAGCAGTGATAACATGTTCCAGCTGACACCTTCCGGTTCAGCAGTTGAATCTATCGCAGGAGACAATGCTTTCAGAGTATGTTTCAGTGACCCTAACCAGGGAATTGGCGCAGCAGATTATATTGCTGAAAATTTTGCCGACAGCAAAGTTGCTGTAATATACAATTCATCAGATGTATATTCCTCCGGCATTTATGAAAAGTTTGCTGCAGAAGCAGATACAAAAGGTGTTGATATAGTAGATACTGAAGCTTTCACAAAGGACGCTAAGACTGATTTTTCAGTTCAGCTGCAAAAAATAAAAGAAAGCGGAGCGGATCTGGTATTCCTTCCTATATATTATGAAGAAGCTGCTCTTATTCTTACTCAGGCAGACCAGGCGGGACTTGATGTAACCTTCTTTGGATGCGATGGACTTGACGGAGTTATAGGCCAGTTGGGCGATAATGCTGAGCTGGCAGAAGGTGTAATGCTTCTTACTCCTTTTGCAGCAGATGCGAAAGACGAAAAGACACAAACTTTTACAGCTGCATACCAGGAAGCATATGACGGTGCCACACCTAATCAGTTTGCAGCAGATGCTTATGATGCAATTTACATTATAAAAGCAGCTATCGAACAAGCTGAGGCTACGCCTGACATGAGTGTAAGCGATTTGTGTGAAGCTCTGAAAGTTGCTATGACAGAGATAACCGTTGAAGGCGTAACAGGGACCATGACTTGGGACGCTTCAGGCGAACCTACCAAGGAGCCTAAGGCAATGGTTATAAAGGATGGCGCTTACTCAGCAGTTTAATATAAAAAAGACAGAGTCTTACTATTAGAACTCCGAAAGAGGGCGCCATTTGACGGTGCGCACTGATGGGCGAAAGCTCTGCAGGTATCGCATATCTTGTGCGGCGCCCTCTTGAAGTGTTTGATGAGGTATCAAAATGAATTTTTTATCTTATTTGATAAGTGGGATAAGTTTAGGTAGTGTTTATGCATTGATCGCTTTGGGATATACAATGGTTTATGGAATTGCAAAAATGCTTAACTTTGCCCACGGTGATGTTATAATGATAGGCGGTTTTGTAATGTTTACCGCCATAAGCTCTGCAGGAACATCTCCTGTTGTAGCTATAATTTGCGGGATAATCGTATGTACTGTACTTGGAGTAGTCATTGAAAAGGTGGCGTATAAACCTTTGAGAAATGCTACGCCGCTTGCAGTGCTTATTACTGCCATAGGTGTCAGCTATTTGCTGCAGAATGCGGCGCTTTTAATATTTGGCTCAGCAGCAAAAAATTTCCCTGTTCTTATAGATGTACCTGATTTGAAAATTGCAGAAGGACTTACGGTTTCAGGAGTTACGGTAGTAACTATATGTGTAACTGTTGTCATAATGACAGGTCTTATGCTGTTTATGAAATATACAAAACCTGGTGCCGCCATGCAGGCAGTATCAGAAGACAGAGGTGCAGCTCAGTTGATGGGAGTCAATGTGAACAGCACTATTTCTCTTACTTTCGCTATAGGTTCGGCTTTGGCTGCGGTAGCTAGCCTGCTTTTGTGCTCTGCATACCCGCAGATAAGTCCTTATACAGGCGCAATGCCGGGAATCAAGGCTTTCGTCGCTGCTGTTTTCGGAGGCATAGGTTCTATACCGGGAGCGATGATAGGAGGAATATTGCTTGGCATAATAGAAAATCTGAGCAAGGCATATATATCCTCACAGCTGTCTGACGCTATAGTATTTGGTGTGCTCATCGTCGTGCTTATAATCAGACCGACAGGTATAATGGGCAAGAAGATGAACGAGAAAGTGTAGGTGACATGGTTTGAAACGTTTAAGCGATATGAACAAAAATACAAAGAACAGTATGGTTACCTACATAATAGTTGCCTTGATGTTTTTGTTCTGTGTAGTGTACACAGAAACAGGACTTGCGTCTAATCTGTTTCAGGGGATACTGGTCCCTATATGTGTCAATGTGATACTTGCGATATCCCTTAATTTGACTGTCGGTATTTTAGGTGAATTAAGTTTAGGGCATGCAGGTTTCATGTGTGTCGGGGCTTTTGTGGGCAGCATATTTTCCGTAGCAGCTTCAGCGTCTATAGAATCAGCGCTCATAAGATTTCCTATCGCTCTGCTGCTTGGTGGGTTGGCTGCAGCAGTTATAGGAATACTGGTAGGAATACCTGTTTTACGACTCAGAGGTGACTATCTTGCGATAGTAACTTTAGCATTTGGCGAGATAATAAAAAACATAGTTAATAATTTGTACATAGTTACAGATTCTAAGGGATTGCATTTTGCCCTTGGTGTAGATGGATATAACTCTATGGATTTAGATGCCTCCAGTGCAAATGTCATAGTTAACGGCGCTATGGGCATAACGGGAACGCCTAAAGATTCTACTTATGTAATAGGGTTTGTACTGATTTTTATAACGTTAATAGTCATCCTGAATCTGGTAAATTCCAGGTCGGGGAGAGCCATAATGGCTATAAGAGATAATAGAATAGCAGCGGAAGCTACAGGAATAAATATAACAAAGTACAAGCTTATAGCATTTGCCTTATCTGCATTTTTTGCAGGAGTTGCCGGAGTACTTTATTCACACAACTTATCTTCTCTCGTTGCTACGAAATTTGATTATAATTACTCCATATTAATCCTTGTATTTGTAGTATTGGGCGGCATCGGAAGCATGAGAGGTTCGGTGATTGCTGCTGTTATATTAACTGCGCTTCCTGAACTTTTGAGAGGACTCAACGATTACAGAATGCTCATATACGCTATCATCCTTATAGTGATGATGCTGGTCAACAATAACGAAAAATTAAGTTATTACAAAGAAAAACTCTTCGGTGGAATAAGGGATAAAGTTACCGGCAGCAAAAGAAAAGAAAGTAAAGGGGTGAGCTGATATGACAGTGATGCTTGAAACAAAAAATTTAGGTATCTCCTTTGGAGGATTAAAAGCTGTCGATGGGCTTGACCTTAAGATAAATAAAGGACAGCTTTATGGAATGATAGGCCCCAACGGAGCCGGCAAGACAACCGTGTTCAATTTGTTGACGGGAGTATATAAACCTACCAGCGGGAATTTTTTCCTTGACGGTGAAAAACTCACAGGACACAGCACAATAGAAATAAATAAAAAGGGAATAGCAAGAACTTTCCAGAATATAAGGTTGTTTAAGCAGATGAGCGTATTGGATAATGTCAAAGTAGGACTTCATAACGATTATAAATATTCAACCGCTTCCGGAATTTTCAGATTGCCTTCCTTTTTTAAGACAGAAAAGCAGATGGATGAAAAGGCGTTGGAATTGCTGGAAGTATTCGGTCTGTCAGAAGAAAAAGACCGGCTGTCTTCCAATTTGCCGTATGGAAAACAGAGAAAACTGGAGATAGCCAGAGCATTGGCTACGTCGCCTAAACTTTTGCTTTTGGATGAGCCGGCGGCAGGAATGAATCCTAATGAAACTCAAGAGCTCATGGATACTATAAAATTTGTAAGAGATAATTTTGATATGACCATATTGCTCATCGAGCATGATATGAGACTCGTATCCGGTATTTGTGAAGAATTAACCGTGCTTAATTTTGGTACTGTTTTAGCTCAGGGAAAGACCAGCCAAGTACTTAAAGATCCAGAAGTTATCAAAGCATATCTGGGAGAATAGTGAAAGGAGATCGATTGAAGATGGCAATGCTTGAAATAAGAGACCTAGAGGTCAATTACGGCGCTATCAACGCTATAAAAAAGATTTCTTTTGACGTAAACCAGGGAGAAGTTATAGCTTTGATAGGGGCCAATGGAGCCGGTAAAACAACCACACTTCAAACTATTACGGGATTACTCAAGGCAAAATCGGGGAGCGTGATGTTTGAAGGAACAGACATACTCAAATTAGCTCCTCACAAAATTGTAGAAATGGGCATGGCTCATGTTCCGGAAGGAAGAAGGATTTTCCAACAGCTGACGGTATATAAGAATTTAACCCTTGGTGCATTTACAAGGAAAGACAAGAAAGCCGTAGAAGAAAGTCTTAATAAGGTATACGAAAAATTCCCAAGGCTTGAAGAACGAAAAAAACAGATAGCAGGAACATTATCTGGCGGTGAACAACAAATGCTGGCCATGGGCAGAGCTCTTATGTCTAACCCTAAAATAATTCTGATGGATGAACCTTCTATGGGACTGTCACCATTGTTTGTGACAGAAGTATTTAAAATAATAGAAGAAATTAAGGCCAGCGGCACTACAGTACTTTTGGTAGAGCAGAATGCCAAAAAGGCTCTTGCCATCGCTGACAGGGCTTACGTGCTTGAAACAGGGAAAATCGTTTTAAGCGGCGATGCTAAGGAACTTATGAATGATGAGTCTGTCAAAAAAGCTTACCTGGGGGAATAATTTAAAAAAAGGACCTTAGAAAAATGAGCTAAAATAGGAGATATGTTATGAAAAGTTTCGTGATTACCATATCAAGAGGGTATGGCAGCGGCGGCAAGACGGTTGCCAAAACGCTTGCTAAGCAGCTGGGTATAAAATATTATGATAGAGACCTCATACGTAAGGCTTCAGAGGACACAGGTATTAATGAAGCTTTGTTCAATCTGGCCGATGAGAAGCCAAGAGGCTTGGGATTTAAAAAATACACTTCTCGCGAGATTGCCTCGCCGGACAGCAGCGAATTTCTTTCCAGAGAAAATTTGTTCAATATGCAGGCAAAGATAATAAAGCAACTGCATGAGAAGGGCGAACCTTGCATAATCGTAGGAAGATGCGCCCATCATGTGCTTAAAGATGAGCGGAATGTGATAAAGGTATTTGTCTATGCCGATATGGCTCAATGCATAGAAAGAGTAAAAGAAAAGGATGGCGTAGATGAAGATGAAGCACGGCGCATGATTGAGAAAACTGACAAGGAAAGGGCACAGTATAACAGATATTATACCGGAAGAGAATGGAACGACGCCAGGAATTACGATTTGTGTTTAAATACCAGTCTCATGACCATAGACCAATGTGCCAAAATTATCGTTGAGTATTTAAAGGTAATGGAAGATCTCATATAATGAATATTAATTGAGATTGAAAATCTGCCCGATATTGAGTATAATATTAAAAAACAAAAAATAAAATCTTGTCATCGAATGGAGAGGCTTCGCCTGGTTATCAGACGAAGCCTCTTTAGAGGGATAAAAAAGACAAAAGATAAGGAGTTATATGGATTTTGTCAATAAGAATTTAAAGGGCATAATACTTTGCCTCGCCATAGCTGTCCCGGCTTGGCTTCTGGGAAAGCTGGCTCCCGTGGTAGGAGGACCTGTTATCGCCATTTTGCTGGGAATGGTAATAACAGTATTTTTCAAAGAAAAGGGAGCCTTTGACACAGGAATAAAGTTTACTTCGAAAAAAATTCTTCAATGGGCAGTCATTCTTTTAGGTTTCGGGCTTGACTTAAATGTAGTTCTGGAGACCGGCAAACAATCATTGCCAATAATAATTTGCACGATAGCTGTTTCTCTCATAATAGCTTTTCTGTTACATAAGTGGATGAAGATACCTTCCAACATATCCACATTGGTGGGAGTAGGGTCTTCCATATGCGGAGGATCGGCCATAGCTGCTACCGCTCCGGTTATAAATGCCGATGATGAGGAGGTGGCGCAGGCTATTTCCGTTATCTTTTTCTTTAATGTTCTGGCAGCAGTGATATTCCCCACTATGGGCAGTTTCATAGGGTTTGATACCACTTCCGGCGAGGCCTTCGGAATCTTTGCCGGCACAGCGGTCAACGATACGTCTTCGGTTACTGCTGCGGCTTCCACGTGGGACAGCATGTGGAATTTGGGAAGCGCCACGCTGGATAAAGCTGTAACCGTCAAGCTGACCAGGACTCTGGCCATAATACCTATAACTTTGGTTTTAGCGTTTATGACGACCAGAAAGAATAAAAACGAAGAAAATAAGAAAGTAAGCTTGAAGAAGATCTTTCCTTTCTTTATATTATATTTTATAGCTGCGTCGCTGATTACCACAATTGCAACTGCAGCAGGCGTAGATTCATCGGTATTTTCGCCTTTAAAAGACTTGAGCAAGTTTTTTATAGTCATGGCTATGGCGGCCATAGGCCTCAATACGGATATAGTAAAGCTTATTAAAACAGGCGGCAAACCGCTTTTCATGGGAGCTTGCTGCTGGCTTGGGATAACTTTCACCAGTCTGGCTGTGCAGCATTTCATGGGCATATGGTAATTGTTATCTATCATCATCAAGATGACCGGAGGTACAAAAAATGAGAATGGTAACATTGGGAAAAACGGGCATAGTTACTCCGCAGAACGGATTCGGAGCTTTGCCTATTCAGAGATGCGATGATGAAACTGCCATAAAGATTCTTCGCCGGGCTTACGAAGGAGGCATAACTTTCTTTGATACTGCTAGAGCTTATACAGACAGTGAAAAGAAGATAGGAATGGCGCTTTCAGATGTGAGAAATCGCATATTTATTGCCACTAAGACTATGGCTGGCAACACAGAAGATATGAAAATCCAGCTGGAGACGTCTCTTAAAAATCTTAAGACAGATTATGTGGATTTATACCAATTTCACCTGGCCGGCAGATGCATAGCGCCCGGAGACGGAAGCGGCATGTATGAGCTTATGGAAGACTTTAAACGGCAGGGAATGATAAGGAATATAGGAATCACGTGCCACAAGGTAGGCGTAGCGGAAGAGTGCATAAAATCAGGACTGTATGCCACCATGCAGTTTCCTTTCAGTTATCTTTCCGGAGAACGCGAAAAGAACCTGGTGGAGATGTGCAAGGAGAAGGAAATGGGCTTTATAGCCATGAAAGCGCTGGCAGGAGGTCTGATAGATAATTATAAGGCCGCTTATGCTTTCATTTCTCAGTTCGATAACGTGTTGCCGATATGGGGCGTGCAGAGAGAAAAGGAAATTTCGGAGTGGCTTTCATGCATGGAAGATACGCCGGTGATGAACGATGAGATAATAAGCATAATTGAAGCAGATAAAAAGGAACTGGATGGTGATTTTTGCCGCGGATGCGGTTATTGCATGCCGTGCCCTCAAGGCATAATCATAAATCAATGCGCCAGGATGTCGTTGATGCTGCGCCGTGCGCCATCATCAGCATACCTGAGTGAAACTTGGAAGGAGGAAATGAAAAAAATCGAAAGGTGTGTTGAATGCGGTCAGTGCATGCAAAAATGCCCTTATGAGCTTAAGGTGCCTGACTTGCTGAAAAGAAATTATGAAGACTACAAGAGGATATTGACCGGCGAGATTGATGTTAATTCTTAGTAAATTAAAATGCAAAATGAGAAGAGGAGAAAAATAATGCTGAAAAATTTACTTATTCGTTGGAACAAGATAAGCCTTGTAAAACAAATTATTATAGGTCTTATAGTAGGAATAATACTGGCGTTGGCGTTTCCAAAACAGCTGTCAGGCATAACGGTCTTAGGTGACTTGTTTGTAGGAGCGTTAAAAGCCATCGCGCCGGTATTGGTGTTATTTTTGGTTATGTCTGCCATATCTCAGCATAGGGCCGGACAAAAGACCAATATGAAAGCGATTATAGTTTTATATCTTTTGGGAACGTTTTTAGCAGGTACGATAGCTGTTATAGCCAGTTTCATATTTAAGATGGAACTCACTCTTCCTACCGGCTCTGAAGATGTGGCGCCTCCGGGAGGAATCGGAGAAGTCCTTGGAAATTTGATATTCAGCATAGTATCCAATCCTGTAGATGCCATACTCAACGCCAACTACATAGGAATATTGGCTTGGGCCATAGTTCTTGGAATAGCTTTGAGACATGCTTCTGATGCTACTAAAAACGTTTTAGCTGACATAGCTGAAGCCGTATCTAAAGCTGTAAGATGGGTAATAAAATTGGCGCCTCTGGGCGTTATGGGACTTGTATTTAATTCCATAGCAACCAGCGGACTTTCAACTTTATTGGGATACGGAATGATTATTTTACTTTTAGTATGCACGATGCTGTTTGATGCGCTTATAGTCAATCCACTGCTGGTGTTTATTAAGATTCGAAGGAATCCTTATCCGCTCGTTTTCAAGTGCCTGAAGGACAGTGGCATAACCGCCTTCTTCACCAGAAGTTCTGCAGCCAACATTCCGGTTAATATGAAACTATGCGAAGAACTGAAATTAGATAAGGATACTTATTCTATATCAATTCCTCTCGGCGCTACCATTAACATGGAAGGCGCTGCGGTGACCATCTCCGTGCTTACTTTGGCAGCTGCTAACACCCTGGGTATTTCTGTAGATCTTGGTATGGCGATACTGCTATGCGTGGTTTCTGCCATAGGAGCCTGCGGTGCGTCAGGAGTTGCCGGAGGTTCGCTGCTGTTGATACCGCTGGCATGTTCTCTGTTTGGAATTCCTAACGATATCGCTATGCAAGTTGTAGGCGTGGGATTCATAATTGGAGTTATTCAGGATTCATGCGAGACAGCGCTTAACTCTTCTACAGACGTGTTATTTACGGCGGCAGCTGATATAGGCGCCGGAAGACAGAAAGGACAGAAGGTTCAAGAGTAAGAATTTCAATTAAGCGGAAGATACAATACAAGACTTTGAATATGAACGGCGGCTTTCCCCGAGAGAAATTACAAGGGGAGAGCTGCTGTTTTTCTTGACAATGTTTTTGTTATGTTGGTATAATGAAATCACAAGGCAGCTTTTTGTGACTGACGGAAGACGCGGATAACCGCAAGGAAGCAGAAAGCTTAGATAGCCGACCGTCTGGGTGTATTTGTTCCTTGCAAAAGAGGGACGAATATACCCTTTTTTTGTTGAATGGCCCAAGGCCTAATATATAAAGATATATTCTACTGACATTCTTGGAGGATAAAAGATGAAAAAGATTGGAATCGTAATGGGTTCTGACAGTGACCTGGCTGTTGCTGAAAAAGCGGCGGATACATTGAAAGAACTGGGAGTACCTTTTGAAGTACATGTTTATTCTGCACACAGAACTCCTAAGGAGGCTGCTGAATTTGCTCGCACCGCCAGAGAAAAAGGGTTTGGCGCGATCATAGCTTTTGCCGGAAAAGCTGCTCATCTGGCAGGCTCTCTTGCAGCAGGCACATGCCTTCCCGTAATAGGCGTACCTGTAAAATCTTCGACTTTAGACGGCATTGACGCATTGCTTTCAACTGTTCAGATGCCTTCGGGAATTCCTGTAGCTACAGTTGCCATAGACGGAGCAGTCAATGCCGCTTTGCTTTCATGCCAGATGCTGGCTATAGAAGATGAAGAACTGGCAGCAAGACTTCAGGCCAAGAGAGATGCCGACGCTAAAAAGGTTCTGGAAAAGGATGCAGATATTTCTGCAAGGTTTTAGTCAGATTAAAGGCGACATATCAAAAATTTTATATAATATTTATTTGCGACAAGGAGAAAAGATTATGGAAAACAAATTGGTTTACACAGGAAAGACAAAAAATGTATTCGAGCTGGACAACGGAAACTATCTTTTAAAGTTTAAAGATGACTGCACAGGAAAAGACGGAGTTTTCGACCCGGGCGAAAATTCCATAGGACTTACCATCGATGGAGTAGGCGACGTTAACCTGCGCATGTCAATATATTTCTTCGAGAAAATCAATCAGGCAGGAATAAAGACTCATTACGTAAGTGCTGATTTGGAAAACACCACCATGGAAGTTTTGCCGGCCAAGGTATTCGGCCACGGTCTTGAAGTAATATGCCGTCATAAGGCAGTAGGCAGCTTTATCCGCCGCTATGGGGAATACATAGAAGAAGGCGCAGATTTGCCTGCTTATGTTGAAACAACTTTTAAGAATGACGAAAAAGGCGATCCGCTGGTAACAAAGGATGCTCTTGTGGTTCTCGGCGTGATGACAGACAGCCAGTATGAAGATATAAAATCCATGACTCAGCGCATAACTCAGATTGTGGCTGACGATTTAAAAGAAAAAGGACTGGTTCTGTACGATATCAAGTTCGAATTCGGATATGATAAAGATGGAAACGTAATGCTTATTGATGAGATTGCCTCAGGTAATATGAGAGTGTACAAAGACGGAAAATATATTGATCCTATGACACTTTCAGAACTGTTTTTCGCGTAATTTCAGGTTAAAGAACGAGAGACAAGATAGGCAAGGGACAGCTTAGGTGACAGGAGGATGTAAAATATAATGGGTGGATTTTTTGGAGTTGCCTCGAAGGAAGATTGCATGGTAGATGTGTTCTTTGGCGTGGATTATCATTCGCACCTTGGAACCAGAAGAGGAGGCCTTGCTGCTTACGATGAAAAGATCGGGCTTCAGAGGGAAATTCATAATATAGAGAACTCACCGTTCAGAACAAAATTTGAGAATATATTCGATGAGATGAAGGGAAGGTCGGCTATCGGCTGTATAAGCGATTCGGACCCCCAACCGCTTCTCATCCGTTCTCATCTCGGTACTTATGCCATATGCATAATCGGCATAATAAACAATGCCAAAGAGCTCATAGACGATTATTTGACTCTGGGAGGCGGACATTTTGATTCTATGACGGGAGGAGAAGTTAACAATACCGAACTTGTGGCAGCTCTTATAAGTCAGAAAAGGGATTTTGTGGAAGGAATCAAATATGCGCAGGAATCCATTAAAGGAACTGCATCTATTTTAATTCTTACAGACGAAGGACATATAATAGCCGCCAGAGACAGGTTCGGAAGGATACCTGTTCATATAGGCAAAGACGAGCTGGGCTATTGTGTGTCATTTGAGTCCTTCGCATACACCAAGCTGGGATATGAAGATGTTTGTGAGCTTGGACCGGGAGAAATAGTCGAACTTACGGCCGAAAGCATGACTCAGCTGGCGCCGGCAGGCAAAGAAATGAAAATATGCGCTTTCTTATGGTCATATTACGGTTATCCAACATCCAACTACGAAGGAATCAACGTAGAGGCCATGCGATACAGGAATGGCGAGATAATGGCTGAAAGAGACATGAAGAAAGGCCTGGTTCAGGACTTGGACTATGTAGGCGGTGTGCCTGACTCGGGAACTCCTCATGCCATAGGATATGCCAACAAAAGCGATGTGCCTTTTGCCAGACCGTTTATAAAATATACGCCTACTTGGCCCAGAAGCTTCATGCCGACCAACCAGAAAGAACGTGACAAGGTAGCCAAGATGAAGCAGATACCGGTTCATGAGCTTATTCAAGATAAGAATCTGCTGTTTGTAGACGATTCCATAGTAAGAGGAACTCAGCTTAAGGAAACTGTGGATTTTCTATATGATAACGGCGCAAAAGCTGTCCATATGCGTTCAGCATGCCCGCCTATAATGTACGGATGCAAATTTTTAAACTTCTCCAGAGGAAGAGGAGATATGGAACTTCTGGCCAGAAGAATAATTCAAGAGCTGGAAGGCGATGAAGGTCAGAAACACATAGAAGAGTACAGCAATTCCGATACAGAAAGAGGTCAAGCTTTAAGAAGGGCCATATGTGAGAAATTCAATTTTGCTTCCCTGGAATTTCAATCGCTGGAGGGAGTAATAGAAGCTATCGGTCTCGAGCCGTGCAAGCTCTGTACTTATTGCTGGAGCGGCAAAGAGTAGGCAAAGAATAGGTAAAGAGCAATCAAGACGCTACGGAAAATGAAAAACAATAGGCATAGAAAGGAAAACAGGTTATGAATACCAAATCAAAATCGGACAGCTACGCGGCTGCAGGCGTGGATATAACCGCAGGCTATAAAGCTGTAGAACTGATGAAGAAACATATCGCAAGAACCATGATAAACGGTAAGAGCGATGATATAGGAGGCTTTGGCGGCTTGTTTGAGCTGGATATCACCGATATGAAGAAGCCGGTACTGGTCAGCGGCACTGATGGAGTAGGAACCAAGCTTAAGATGGCTTTTCTCATGGACAAGCATGATACAGTAGGAATAGACTGTGTAGCTATGTGCGTCAACGACATCATCTGCTGCGGAGCAAAACCATTGTTTTTCCTGGATTATATAGCATGCGGAAAAAATTATCCTGAAAAGATAGCGCAGATAGTTTCCGGCATCGCTGAAGGATGCGTACAAGCAGGATGCGAACTTATAGGCGGAGAGACAGCGGAAATGCCGGGATTTTACAGCGAGGATGAATACGACTTGGCAGGATTTTCTGTGGGAGCTGTGGACAAGTCCAAAGTGCTGGATAAAACCAAGGTTAAAGAAGGCGATGTGATAATCGCCCTTCCTTCCAGCGGAGTCCACTCCAACGGCTTTTCTTTGGTGAGAAAGATATTTGATGTTGAGAAGATAGATTTAAAAGCTCCTGTTGAAGAACTGGGAGGAGCTTCTTTAGGCGAGACTTTGCTCACCCCTACGAAGATATATGTTAAGCCAATGCTGGAGCTTTTCAAGCAAATTGAGGTTAAGGCTGTATCCCACATAACAGGCGGAGGTTTTTATGAAAACATTCCGAGAAGCATACCGGACGGCTTCTGCGCTAAAATAGATAAGGCTGCTCTTAAGATATTGCCTATCTTCCATCTGATCGCCAAGACCGGAAACATCCCTGAACATGATATGTTCAATACATTTAATATGGGTGTAGGAATGAGCGTAGTAGTATCTCAAGAAGACAGTCAGAAAGCTGTCGATATACTTAAAGCAGCCGGAGAGGACGCTTATATCATAGGTAATATAACCAAGTCTGATGAAAAGGTGGAAATATGCTGAAAGCTAGAATAACAGTGCTGGTGTCAGGCGGAGGAACCAACCTGCAGGCATTGATAGACGCACAAAAAAGCGGAGCAATTGAAGACGGACAGATAACGTTGGTCATTTCCAGCAAAAAGGATGCCTATGCTCTCAAGAGGGCCGAGGCCAACGGAATAGATCAAGCAGTGGTATGCCGTAAAGATTTTGATTCCCAGAAAGAATACGAAGAAAAGATGTCTCAGCTGATAGACAAAAATCAGACGGACCTCATAGTGATGGCAGGCTTTATGAGCATACTCAGCGGAGATTTTACCAGCAGATATGCAGGAAGGATAATAAACGTTCATCCTTCTCTCATCCCATCCTTCTGCGGGAAAGGTTACTATGGGATTAAAGTCCATCAGGCAGCCCTCGATTACGGTGTAAAAGTAACCGGGGCTACAGTTCATTATGTCAATGAGATAACAGACGGAGGCAGAATAATATTGCAGAAAGCCGTGGAGGTAAAGCCTGACGATACTCCCCAAACTCTGCAGCGAAGAGTGATGGAAGAGGCTGAATGGAAACTTCTGCCTGAGGCTACGCAGATGATTTGCGAAGAAATTGTAAGGAGGCGGATAAAATGAGCGTATATACGTCAAAGTCCATGGGAGATACCATACGAGATAACTCGTATGTAGGCAGAGGCATAGCAGTCGGCAAAACTGCAGACGGAAAAAAGGCTGCAATAGGGTATTTTATCATGGGTAGAAGTGAAAACTCGAAAAACAGGGTTTTCAAGGAAGAAGGTGACGACGTGGTCATCTATCCTTTCGATGAGTCTAAAGTGGAAGACCCGTCTCTTATAATTTATTCGCCTGTTAAAAAATTAGATGACAAGGTCATAGTGACCAACGGAGACCAGACAGATACCATATATGACTTTGTCAAAGAAGGAAAGTCCTTCAAAGAGGCCCTTGCTACCAGAGAGTTTGAACCGGATGGCCCCAACTGGACGCCGAGAATCAGCGCTATGCTCACTTTTGCGGACGGAGACTTTTCCTATGAAATGAGCATTTTAAAGAGTGTGGATGAAGAGGGCAGTGCATGTGCCAGATATACCTATTCTTATCCGGCCGTTTCAGGACTGGGCCACTTTATTCATACATATGAACATGACGGCCAGCCGCTTCCGACGTTCCAAGGGGAGCCAAGGCGAATTATTATTCCTGACGATATCGAAGAATTTACCAGTGACATATGGGATAACCTTAATGAAGAAAAGAAAATTTCCCTGTATGTCAGATATATAGATTTGGAGACAGGCAAAGCAGAAAACAAGCTTATAAATAAGAACAAGTAATCAAGGGGGCGGTTAAAATTATGAAAGATTACGAATTAAAATACGGTTGCAACCCTAATCAAAAGCCGGCAAAGATTTTTATGAACGATGGCTCAGAGCTACCCATAGAAATACTCAACGGTAAAGCCGGATACATAAATCTGCTGGACGCCATGAACAGCTGGCAGCTGGTAAAAGAGATAAAAGAAGCTCTGGGCATGTGCGCAGCTACTTCCTTCAAGCATGTCAGCCCTACTTCGGCAGCAGTGGGCATACCTATGAATGAAAAGATGAAAAAGGCTTTCTTTGTAGATGATATAGAAGGACTGGACGAGTCTCCCATAGCTACGGCCTATGCAAGAGCAAGAGGTACTGACAGAATGAGCTCTTTCGGAGATTGGATAGCCCTTTCCGACAAGTGTGATGCAGTATGCGCCAGACTTATTGCGAGAGAAGTTTCAGATGGTATCATAGCGCCGGATTACGATGATGACGCCCTGGAGATTTTAAAAGGAAAGAGAAAAGGAAACTATACGATAATAAAGATAGACCAGTCATACGTACCTGACCCAATCGAACAGAAGCAGGTATACGGTATCACTTTCCAGCAGAAACGCAATGACTTTAAGATAGATAAAAGCCTTTTGGAGAACATAGTGACTGACAATAAGGATATGACTGAAGAGGCTAAAATAAATTTAGTAATAGCGCTCATAACTTTAAAATATACTCAGTCCAATTCCGTATGTTTTGCTGAAGGCGGACAAGTTATAGGTGTAGGCGCCGGCCAGCAGTCCAGAATACACTGCACCAGATTGGCAGGGGAAAAGGCCGACAAATGGCATCTGCGCCAGCATGATAAGGTTCTGAGCCTTCCTTTTAAGGAAGAGATAAAAAGACCTGACAGAGATAATGCCATAGATGTTTATCTGTCGGAAGATTACGAAGACGTCATAGGAGAAGGCAAATGGCAGCAGTTATTTACTGAGAAGCCTGAAATCTTCTCAAGAAAAGAGCAAAGAGAATATTTAGCGTCTCTGAAGGGCGTTTGCCTGGCTTCAGACGCGTTCTTCCCGTTCGGAGACAATATAGAAAGGGCCGCCAAAAGCGGAGTTACTTATGTGGCTCAGCCGGGAGGCTCCATCAGAGATGACAACGTAATCGAAACTTGCGACAGATTCGGCATGGTGATGGCCATGACCGGCATGAGATTGTTCCATCATTAATCGCTTGGCGGAGGTATATGAAACAATATGAAAGTAATGGTAGTAGGCGGCGGTGGCAGAGAACACGCCATCATAAAGAAAATTAAAGAAAATCCCATTGTAGAAACCATATATGCCCTTCCCGGCAACGGAGGCATAGCGGCAGACGCTGTATGTGTGGATATAGGGGCTAAGGATATAGACGGCATGGTGGATTTTGCTGTAAAAAACAGCATAGATTTTGCCATTGTGGCTCCGGATGATCCCCTCGTATTGGGCGCGGTGGATGCATTGAGAGCAAAGGGTATCAAGACCTTCGGCCCTGACAAGAAGGCAGCCATCATAGAAGGCAGCAAAGCTTTCTCAAAAGAATTGATGAAGAAATATAACATTCCTACAGCAGCTTATGAGACCTTTGATGATATGGAAAAAGCTTTGGGATATATTAAGACATGCCCTCTCCCTATAGTTGTAAAGGCCGACGGATTGGCTTTGGGCAAGGGCGTTACCATAGCAGAGACAAGAGAAGTTGCTATAGATGCTGTCAGAGCAGCTATGGAGGACAAGGTATTCGGAGCCAGCGGCGATAAGATCGTGATAGAAGAATTTCTTACAGGTCCGGAAGTCTCTGTCTTATCCTTTACCGATGGAAAGACCGTTGTTCCGATGGTATCATCTATGGACCACAAGCGTGCTTTAGATGGAGACAAAGGTCCCAACACCGGCGGCATGGGTACTATAGCGCCTAATCCTTACTATACTGAAGATATAGCGAAAATCTGCATGGAAACCATCTTCAAGCCTACCATAGAAGCTTTGAACAAAGAAGGCAGACCTTTTTCAGGATGCCTGTATTTCGGCTTGATGCTGACGGCAGACGGCCCTAAGGTTATAGAGTATAACTGCAGGTTTGGTGATCCGGAAACTCAGGTGGTACTGCCTCTTCTGGAAAGCGACCTTCTGGACATCATGCTTAAAATATACGATGGAAAGCTTTCCGATGCAGAAGTTAAATTCAAAGATCAATGCGCTGCATGTGTGGTCATGGCATCAAACGGTTATCCTAAAAAATATGAAACAGGTTTTGAAATTACAATGCCGAAGGATAAGAACATATATGTGGCCGGAGCCAAACTTAACGGCGGCAAGCTGGAGACCTCCGGAGGAAGAGTCCTGGGAGTGACGGAAACAGCTCCTACTTTTGGGGAAGCCATCGATAAAGCTTATGCTGTTGTCGATACGATAGATTTTGCCAACGCCTATTACAGAAAGGATATAGGCAGGCGCGCCCTTATGGCAGAAAGGAATTGACATATGGTTTTTAGGATTTTCGTAGAGAAAAAACCGGGGCTTGATAATGAAGCTCAAAGTTTAAAAAACGACATAAAGGAACTGCTGCAGATAGAGGGCATCGAACAAGTGCGTCTGTTTAACAGATATGACGTGGATGACATCGACAAAGAGCTGTTCCGATATGCTGTTAATACGGTGTTTTCAGAACCTCAATTGGATAATGTAACTGAAAAACTTCCGGAAGCTGACTATTTATTCGCAGTAGAATATCTTCCGGGACAGTTTGATCAGAGAGCTGCTTCTGCCGCTGAGTGCATACAGATAATATCCAAGGGAGACAGGCCTACCGTGAAGACTGCCAAGGTATATGCTCTTTACGGCGGCTTGAGCAAGGAAGACGTGGAAGCTGTTAAAAAATATGTTATCAACAGCGTTGAAGCCAGAGAAGCTGATATGTCTCTGCCTAAAACTCTGATGACCGAATATGAGATGCCGGCGCCGGTGGAAGTTCTAAACGGCTTTTGCTCTTTCAATGAAGAGGAATTGGCAGACTTTATTTCTGACAGAGGCCTTGCCATGGATTTAGCCGACATAAAGTTGTGCCAGCAGTATTTCAAGGGCGAGGATAGAGAGCCTACTATCACCGAAATCAAGATGATAGACACATATTGGTCTGACCACTGCCGCCACACCACCTTCAATACGATCATAGACAGCGTTAAATTCGAAGATGAAGTGCTGCAGAAAGCATATGACAGATATATAGATGTAAGAAAATCTTTGGGCAGAACCAAGCCTGTGACGTTGATGGACATCGGAACTATAGCTGCCAAGCAGCTGAAAAAAGACGGAAAGCTGGACAAGCTGGATGAATCAGAGGAGATCAACGCTTGCACCGTTAAGATAAAGGTTAACATAGACGGCAAAGCAGAAGACTGGCTGTTGCTGTTCAAAAACGAGACTCACAACCATCCGACTGAAATCGAGCCTTTCGGCGGTGCAGCCACCTGTGTAGGCGGAGCCATAAGAGATCCGTTGTCAGGCAGAAGCTATGTGTACTCAGCCATGCGCGTCACAGGAGCAGGAGACCCGCTGGTTCCTGTTTCACAGACCATTGCCGGCAAGCTGCCTCAGCGCAAGCTGGTAACTACAGCCGCAGCCGGGTACAGCTCTTACGGTAACCAGATAGGACTGGCTACCGGCCAGGTGGATGAATTGTATCATCCCGGTTATGTGGCCAAAAGGATGGAAATCGGAGCAGTCATTGCAGCGGCACCGGCGGAAAACGTCATAAGAAAAAAGCCTGAGCCGACAGATAAAGTCATCTTGCTGGGCGGACGCACAGGGAGAGATGGCTGCGGCGGCGCGACAGGTTCTTCCAAGTCGCACGACGTATCTTCGCTGGAAAGCTGCGGCGCTGAAGTTCAAAAGGGAAATGCTCCTGAAGAGAGGAAGCTTCAGAGACTCTTCAGAAATCCTCAAGCCTCCAAATTGATAAAGCGCTGCAATGACTTTGGAGCCGGCGGAGTTTCGGTAGCCATAGGAGAATTGGCAGATGGCCTTAAGATCGACTTGAATAAAGTACCAAAGAAGTATGAGGGGCTGGATGGCACTGAGCTGGCCATCAGCGAATCTCAGGAAAGAATGGCTGTAGTAGTGGCGGATAAAGATGTTGATACATTCTGCAGGCTGGCCAGAGAGGAAAATCTTGAGGCTACAGTGGTGGCAGAAGTCACGGAAGAGCCGGTACTGTCCATGAGCTGGAACGGTGAAAAAATAGTAAATATTTCAAGAGAATTTTTAAACTCCAACGGAGCGGAAAAGCATATAAGCGCTCAAGCTGTCAGCGGAGAAGATTATGAAAAAACCATAAACGGCAGCTTCGCAGAAAACTATAAAGCTATGGCAGGAGATCTGAATGTGTGCTCCAAAAGAGGACTTTCAGAGAGATTCGACTCTACCATAGGCGCAGGTACTGTGCTGATGCCTTTCGGAGGCAGATATCAGAGAACGCCTATACAGGCTATGGTAAACAAGGTATCTGTTGAAAAAGAGGATACCAGCACCTGCAGCTTGATGGCATGGGGATATAATCCGTATATAACCGAAAAGAGCCCTTATCACGGAGCTTATCTGGCAGTGGTGGAATCGGTTTCAAAGCTGGTAGCCGCAGGCGCAAAATTCGAAGATGTTTATCTGTCTTTCCAGGAGTATTTTGAAAAATTAGATAAAGATCCTGAAAAGTGGGGCAAGCCTTTGGCTGCTTTGCTGGGAGCTTTGGAAGCTCAGCTGGATCTGGGTGTGGCTGCCATAGGAGGCAAAGATTCCATGAGCGGCACTTTTGAGGACATTCATGTGCCTCCGACACTGGTTTCTTTCGCAGTTACCACTGAAGAAATAGATAATATCATCTCTCCTGAGTTTAAGGAGGCAGGACACCGGGTATATTTATTAAGTCCTAAAAAGAACAGCGCAGGCCTGCCGGACGGGCAATCTCTCAAGGAAGTATATTCCAAAGTGATTGAGCTTATGAGAAGCAGAGTTGCCAAATCCTGCTATACTGCCGGCTTTGGCGGAGTAGCAGAGGCTGTGCTGAAGATGGCCATGGGTAACGGCATCGGATTTTCATTTAATGACGCGTTGAGCATAGAAGAAATCTTTGGATATAGCTACGGCTCTTTCATAGTGGAGACTGATGGAGAAATCGGCATAGAAACAGACAGCTTAGATGTTGTAATGATAGGAGAGACGACGGAAGACTTCTGCATTTGCCGCGGTGAAGACAGGCTGAGCCTTGAAGAACTCTGCAGGATATATGAAGACAAGCTGGAAACAGTCTATCCGTGCAATATCAGTACGGATGGGGAGAAACCTTCCAACTTGAATTTCTCAGTAAATAAAGAGTTCACTTCATCTATAAAAGTTGCAAAACCTCATGTTCTGATACCTGTATTTCCGGGAACCAACTGTGAATATGATACGGCTAAGGCCTTTGACAGGGCCGGGGCGGAGCCGGAGATATTTGTGCTCAACAATCTGACATCGGCAGATGTGGCAAAATCAGTTACTGACTTTGCTGAAAAAGTTCGCAGCAGCCAGATTATATTCATCCCCGGCGGATTTTCCGGAGGCGACGAGCCTGACGGTTCAGGCAAGCTGATAACTGCATTTTTCAGAAATGAAGAGATAAAAGAAGCTGTGACAGAGCTTCTGGAAGAACGCGACGGTCTTATGGCCGGCATATGCAACGGTTTCCAGGCGCTTATCAAACTGGGTCTTGTACCGTTTGGTCAGATATTGGATACCGACGAAAGCTTCCCTACGCTTACTTATAATAAAATTTCACGCCACCAGTCCAAGCTGGTAAGAACGAGGATAGCTTCCAACAATTCGCCATGGCTTGCGCAGGTCAATGTAGGCGACATATATACGGTTCCTATTTCTCATGGAGAGGGAAGATTTATTGCTGACAGAGAACTGCTTTGCGAGCTGGCGGAAAACGGGCAGATAATTACTCAGTATGTTGATTTGGATGGTAATGCTACCAACGAGATTCAGTTTAATCCTAACGGCTCCGATATGGCAGTGGAAGGAATCGTTTCTCCGGATGGAAGAGTGCTGGGCAAGATGGGCCATTCAGAGAGAACAGGATACGGCCTTTATAAAAACGTTCCTGGTCAGTTTGATATGAAGATGTTTGAATCAGCTGTAAAGTATTTTAAATAAGGAGAGAATAACATATGGAGAGAAGAATAGGTACAGTTTCCAGAGGCCTGAGAGGACCGATAATAAAAGAAGGAGACGATCTTAAAACGATAGTGGTAGATACTCTCATGGCATGCATTGAAAACGGAGATTTTGAGATAGGCAGCAAAGACGTGCTGGCCATAACCGAATCTATCTTGGCTCGTGCTCAAGCTAACTATGCCACCAAAGACCAGCTGGCAGAAGATGTGAAAAATAAGCTGGGCGGAGAGACTATAGGCGTGGTTTTCCCTATATTGAGCAGAAACAGATTCGCCATCTGCCTCCGCGGTATAGCCAGGGGAAGCAAGAAAATCGTTTTGATGCTCAGCTACCCTAGCGATGAGGTGGGAAATCACCTTCTTGACATAGATTTGCTGGATTCAAAGGGAATAAATCCTTACACCGATGTGCTGACTCAGGCCCAGTTTGAGTCTGCATTCGGCAAATCTCGCCATACTTTTACAGATATGGACTATGTCAATTACTATAAGGATATCATTGAGGAAGAGGGCGCTGAAGCTGAGATAATCTTTGCCAATGATCCTAGAAAGATACTTGATTACACTGACAAGGTCATATGCGCCGACATTCATACAAGAGCAAGAACAAAACGCATGATTAAGAATGCCGGAGGCGACGTGGTAATAGGTATGGATGAGCTTTTAAATCAGCCGGTAAACGGTTCAGGATACAATCCTGATTATGGTATATTAGGCTCAAATAAGGCAACGGAAGACACCATTAAACTGTTCCCGATAAATTGCCAAGAATTCGTAGAGAGCGTACAGGCTGAAATCAAAAACAGGACAGGCAAGACGGTTGAGGTTATGATTTACGGAGACGGTGCCTTCAAAGATCCTGTAGGAAAGATCTGGGAGCTGGCTGATCCGGTAGTTTCTCCGGGATACACGTCAGGTCTTAAGGGACAGCCTAACGAGCTTAAACTTAAATATTTGGCTGATAACGATTTTGCCAATTTGAGAGGAGACGAGCTGAAGGCAGCTATCGAAGCGGCTATTCGCGAAAAGGACGATAATCTGGTAGGGCAGATGGTTACGGAGGGAACTACTCCTAGACGCTTGACAGATCTCTTAGGTTCTTTGTGTGACCTTACATCCGGCTCGGGTGACAAGGGTACTCCGTTCATATATATCCAAGGATATTTCGATAATTACACTGATTAGCCTGCGGCAGTGAGGAAAACCGAGCCTGAGCAGTGTGAAAGTCAGTTGCGAAAGAGCATTGTGAAAAGCGCCCTGGCGGCACGACCTGATGTGATGCCGCCACGGCGTGATGTGACTCTGCCGCCAGGGCCTGATATGGTCCTGGCGGCATGGTCTGATGTGGTCCTGGCGGCATACCGGTACACACGGAAAGATAGAACGGATATCTCATGTTCGGGCGTCGGCCTCGCTTAATTCTTTCCCTTGACAAGAGATACCCACTATTCAGATAAAAAAATCAAAAAAAGTGGGGCAAAAACCCACGATTTAAACTTTTTATATAAAAAAAGTGGGTTTTTGCCCCACGTTTTTAAGCAAAACTGTTCAAATCGTGGGTTTTTGTATATTTACAGTTAGATATAAAGGATTTGCGGGTTGCTGACAGTTTTTTCACTATTCTTTTATTTGGAGGCTTTTTATTATGTCTGAATCTTTACAGATGATGTTTGAAATCATAGGTACGGTGGCTTTCTCAATATCCGGAGCCATGGTTGGAATTTCCAAGAAAATGGATATATTCGGAGTAGCTATTCTTGGAATAACTACAGCTGTAGGAGGAGGCGTAATAAGAGATATGATTCTAGGACTTAATCCTCCTGTTATTTTTACTGATCCTATATATGAATTGATCGCTTCCGCCACGTCGATTATAGTTTTTTTGCCATCGGTACGGAATCTTTTCAAAGAAAACCCTGTATATTATGAAAAAGCTTTTGAATTGTAAACAGGAATGTAAAGCGGAAGCGAAAAAATGAAGAAAGAAATTCGCGAAAAAGCCATTGAGGGCAGAAAAAAAATATCTTCGGAAGAAAGATTGACTTATTCTGAAAAGATTGTAAACGCTATCGTGGCTTCTGAAGAATACGAAAAGTCAAAAATAATCATGCTGTATAAAGCCGTAGGTGCAGAAGTTAATTTAGAAACTCTGGAAAAGCAGGGGAAGAAAATGGGCAAGATGCTGGTATATCCGCTCTGTGTAAGCAGAAATGAAATGACAGCCTTATGCCCAAACTGTGATGAAGCTTGGACAAAGGGAAGATATGGAATACCGGAACCTTTAGAAGAGATGTCTGCTTTTATAAAGCCTGAAGATATTGATATGATAATTTGCCCATGCGCAGCATTTGATGATAAATGTAACAGACTGGGCATGGGCGGAGGATATTATGACAGATTCTTGCCGCTATGTATTAATGCTCATGTGATCGCTGTGGCATTTGAGGTACAAAAGGTATCTGCAGTTCCGGCAGAAGAACATGATATACCTATGGAAAAGGTTTTCACGGAAAAAAATATTTATAAAAGGAGCAAGGATTCTGATGAAAAAAATAATATTCAGTGATAGAATAGATATAGAATCGGGAGATATAACAGAGTTGAGCTGCGATGCCATAGTAAACGCAGCCAATAAAAGTTTGCTGGGTGGCGGAGGCGTTGACGGTGCCATTCACAGAGCAGCGGGAAGACAGCTTCTGGAAGAATGCAAGACGCTGGGAGGATGCCAGACCGGCCAGGCAAAATTGACAAAAGGATATAATCTAAAAGCAAAATATGTAATTCACACGGTAGGTCCCGTTTACAGCGGCAAGGATACAGACGAAATTATGCTGAAGAATTGCTATATAAACTCTTTAGAATTGGCTAAAGAGCATGAAATTCATTCTATAGCCTTTCCGGCTATTTCAACCGGAGTATACGGATATCCCATAGAAAAAGCCGTGCCTATAGCAGTGAATGCAGTGTATGGCTGGATTGAAAAAAATATGGACTATGATATTAAAGTGACTTTTGTATGCTTTAATGATCGAATATTTCAAATGTTTAAAAAATATGTTCAAGGAGGCAAAAGTGTCTGATATAGGGGAAACTGTAGAAGAAACTTCAGAAAAAACTTCGGAGAATATCAATGAATCTGGAGGAAATACAGGGAAAGATAAAGGAAAAAGGAAAAAGCATGAGATAGATATGGTAAATGGTCCCATATTGAAAAAAATGCTTGTTTTTGCTTTGCCGCTAATGCTTTCGAGTATAATGCAGATGCTTTTTAACGCTACTGATATAGTAATACTCGGGCAATTTGTAGGTGACCATTCGCTGGCGGCGGTAGGGTCAACATCGTCTCTTATCAATCTGTTAACTAATCTTTTTATCGGATTGTCAGTGGGTGCAAACGTGCTGGTGGGCAGGTATTTCGGCGGTCGCAAAATGCAGCAACTCAATGAAGCTATACATACAGCGGTAACCATCAGCTTTGCCAGCGGCTTGATGTTGGCTGTAATCGGATTCATAGCGGCAGAACCTATCTTAAGGCTTATGCAGACACCGGATAATCTGGTAGGGCTGGCAGCTCTTTATATGAGAGTGCTGTTCTTGGGGATGCCTTCCATGATGCTTTACAATTTCGGAAGCGCTATTTTGAGAGCCAAAGGCGATACGAAAAGGCCTCTTTTCTTCTTGCTGGCAGCAGGCGTTACCAATGTGGTGTTGGATTTGGTGTTTGTAATAGCATTTAACATGAGTGTAGCCGGCGTGGCAGCTGCTACAGCCATTGCGCAGACTTTATCTGCGGCATTGGTAATAAGGTGTCTGCTCAGAGAAGAGGAAGGCTTCAAGCTGAGCTTAAAAAAACTGGGTGTAAATAAGGAGCACTTCAAAAGCATACTGCGAGTAGGTCTGCCTTCGGGATTCCAAGGCGTGCTCTTTGCCATATCTAACGTGGTAGTGCAGGCTTCTATAAACTCTTTTGGAGATGTAACCATGGCAGGAAGCGCGGCAGCCAGCAACATAGAAAACTTTGTGTACTTCGGGATGAATGCGTTCTATCAGTCAGCCATATCTTTTACGAGTCAGAATGTGGGGGCTTTCCGATATGACAGAGTAAAACCTATAATGATAAGATCCGTATCATGTGCGGCTGTAACAGGTTTAGTGCTGGGAAATCTGGCGTATCTTTTCGGGCACACTTTGCTGGGAATTTATACCGGAAGCCCTGATGTTATAGAAGAAGGGATGAAACGTCTTGCAATAATATGCACTACTTATGCATTATGCGGTATGATGGACACCATGGTTGGAGTAATGAGAGGATTGGGATATTCCATCGTCCCAATGATAGTGTCTCTGGTGGGAGCATGCGGACTCAGATTATTATGGCTGGCTACGATTTTCCAGATAGAGCAGTTCCATACTATAACTGTTGTATATTTGTCATATCCTGTGACTTGGTTTATAACACTTGCAGCACATTGTGTTTGCTATGTATTGATAATGAAACATATAAAGAAGGAGATACCAAATGAAAGTCTTATTGGTAAACGGCAGTCCTCATAAGGAAGGATGTACTTATACGGCGCTCTGCCATGTGGCTGAAGCGTTGAAGGAAGAAAACATAGATACAGAAATTTTTTGGATAGGAAATAAGATGGCCGGTGGTTGTATCGCCTGCCACAAATGTGCTGAATCGGGCAGATGTGTTTTTAACGATTCTGTCAATGACTTTCGGGCAAAAGCTTATGAAGCTGATGGATTTGTATTCGGCAGTCCTGTTCACTATGCGTCTATTTCCGGTAATATGAAATCTTTTATGGATAGACTTTTTTATTCCGAGGGACAGGGAAACGGAGGCAAAGTCTTTTATATGAAGCCGGCGGCAGCAGTCCTTTCCGCCAGGAGAGCGGGAACGACAGCTTCTTTTGATCAATTGAACAAATATTTTACCATAAGTCAAATGCCGATAGTTTCCTCCAGATATTGGAACATGGTTCATGGGACTTGTGCCGATGAGGTGCTGGAAGACAAGGAGGGGCTGTATACGATGAGAGTTCTGGGAAGAAACATGGCATATATGTTAAAATGTTTTGAAGCAGGTAAAAAAACCGGCATAGAATTGCCAAAAGAGGAAATTCCGATATTTACCAATTTTGTAAGGTAATTAATATAATATTGAATGATGGGGCAAGCAGGGTTATAATAAAGTAGAGGAATTCGAGCTTGACGGTCTAAGGCCCATATGGCAGAAAGGGCTATGATCTAAAGCCGATGGGTGTTTTTTGAAAAGAAGATGCCTTCCGGATTTGAAAAGATTTCCTTCAATCAATAAGCTCTGCTTGTTTTTTGTTGGCTCTCTTTCGGGAGTTTTTTCTTTAACGCCCTTTTTCAATTTTTATTGAGGAGGAGAAAAATGAAGAAGATTTTTAGTGTGCTGCTTATTGTAATGATGGTGTTTTGCATAGCGGCCTGCGGAAATGACGAGGAAACAGCTATTCCGGACGGTAATGGGGCTGTAGAAGACAAAGGCACGGTTATGATGGCTACAACCACAAGTACAGAAGATACAGGCCTTTTGGACTATCTGGCTCCTATATTTAAGGAAGATACGGGATGGACTTTGGAATGGACCGCAGTAGGAACGGGAGAAGCCCTTAAGCTGGGCGAAAACGGCGATGTTGACGTAGTTTTGGTACATGCTAAAGCCAGCGAAGAAGAGTTTGTAGAGAACGGCTTTGGAGTAGAAAGATTTCAGGTTATGTATAACGATTTTGTAGTTGTAGGACCGGACGAAGAGGGAAAATACGGAGACGATGTATCTGCATGCTTCAATGCTATACAGGATGGCCAGCTGCCTTTTGTATCCAGAGGTGATGATTCCGGAACGGATAAAAAGGAAAAAGAAATATGGTCTACCCTCGGTATCGATACTTCAGCCAATCCTAATTATGTGGAATCAGGTCAGGGGATGGGAGCGACCATAACCATGGCTGATGAAATGCAAGGATATTGTTTAACCGACAGAGGCACATGGCTGAAGTACAAAAATGATGCTGATCTTGCTATAGATCTTAACATAGTCTGTGAAGGCGATGCGAATCTCCTGAATCAGTATGGCGTAATTGCTGTAAATCCCGAAAAGTATGAGGATACTAATATTGAGGGAGCTAATGCTTTTATAGAATGGATATGCTCGGATGAAGTACAAAAACTTATCGGAGAATATGGAGTTGATACCTACGGACAGGCTTTGTTCACTCCAAATGCCGAATAAAGAGATTTGAGTCATAGGCGTGAGGAGAAACAGATCTTCCGGTGCTGACAAAATCTTCTTTTTTTCGGAATTTTGTCAGCGAATTTACATAAAATGGTATTTTTGAAGCGTAGGAACCGCCAAAAATGTAAAAAAACATAAAAATTAGACAAAAAGTCTGCAAAAGCGCCAATTTGCAGACTTTTTTTCAAAAATTACAAAAAAAAGT